>NZ_NDHW01000234.1 GCF_002251945.1 Pseudanabaena sp. SR411 | reverse complement strand
CTTTCGCGGTATTCACAAGAAGTATTTGTATCTGTATGTAGCCATGTTCGAGTGGGCATACAATCTACGTTGGATTGATTTTGACTTCCTGCGTCGGCTTCTTTTCCCTCCTTCCACCTATTTACCTAGATGAGCGTCAACATTAAATTCATATCCTGAACTAATGCTCATACCAATCGAGCCATTAACCTCATAGCCGAATCTGCTCAGATATACATTCAGTCCTGCAAATTGTCCGATTTGGATTTGAGTTAACCGATAGCTATTTCTCAACTTTTGGAATTGTTCAGAAATATGATCGTCTATCAGCAAGGCTTTATCCAACATCACGCCGCGATCGCTGATGAATTGCTTCAGGTTGGCTTTGGCGACGGTGGTTAGGTCTGATTGAATATGCTGAATGTTGGCAGGATGGTTGGTATTTACCATGTCAGCTAGATACTGAATCTTGGATTTATCCCTAAATTGCGTATCGTTATAGGCTTGCAATTGCATTCCTAGTCCTTGCAATTCGGCTTCGAGGGTTGCCCGTTCCATAATAAGAGGATCGCCAGATGCGATCGCTTTCATTTGAGCAGCGTTGAGGACTGTCTCATCAATGTCTTCGATAGTACGATGGGTGCGATCGCCTGACATCACCTGCGAAACCATCCTCTGCTTATTCTCAATCGCTTTTAAACAACTATTTTTATGCCCATATAGCTGAAAGGTGTTGGTATTAAGCTATAACTAAAATTATCAATGCTGTTATCTTGGCAGGCAATCGCAATGGGTTGGAATGTTGGGCAGAAGCTATATCGAGATAAGAAATTAATCGAGCTATTAGGCGATCGGGCTGGTCAGTTTGGGCAAGCCCTGTTTGGTGATGCCTATGTTCTGGAAAAGGATCTCTATGGTGGGGCATGGAGTGAAACATGGTTAGCCAATCGCCAGAAAACTAAGTATGTGATCAAGTCCCTCAAACATGAGATGTTTAATCATCCTGAAAATCAAGATATTCTCAATCAGCATATTCGCTATTTCAATGAGGAGGCGAAGGCTTTAGCAAAATGTGAACATGAGCATATTGTCAAAATTATCGAAAAGTTGCTTTTACCGCAAGAAAATAATCGTCCTTGTATTGTGATGGAATATATCGAGGGGGTTAGGCTATCGGAATGGGTGAAAAAGCATGGACAGTTACCGCCGTTAGAGGCACTGAAATATATAGAACAGATCGGTCAGGCTCTCACGGAGATGCACCGTCAAAACTATCTGCACCATGATGTAAAGCCGCAAAACATCATGATTCGTGATTTAAAAACAACTTCAGGACGTTGCAAAGCGGTATTAATCGATCTCGGTGTGGCGCGTCAATTTATTCCCGAAGTAGTGTGTACCTATTCTTTTACCCCTGGCACGACTGGTTATTGTGCGCCTGAGTTAGAAATGGCAAGACTAGAAACTGCCAAACAACTTTTGCTAAATCCGCAAATCGAATATCGCATCCATATTGAGCAGTCGGAAAGCATTGATGTCTATAGCCTTGCGGCAACGCTCTATCACATGATTACGGGCAAGCATCCGCGAGATATTCCTTTTAATTCTGTTCCTGTAATTCCCGACTACATCGATAAGTCAATTTGTGAGGCAATTTGGGCGGGTATGGCAAGGGAACCAAAGGATCGCCCTAAGTCGATTGGTGAATGGTTGGTAATGTTACCTTTGACGTTTCGGGATGTGTGGCGAATTGAGGGGAAAGTGTTAGAGTTCGATCCCAACGATCCCGATCAGGGTACTTATAATCTCAATGAGCGCAAGGTCAATATAGCTAAGGTAAAAACACCGCAATTACTCAGTGCGAAGGGGATTGATTATCGCGAGTTGGAGGAATTGCTAAAAAATAAGCAATGGTACGAAGCAGATCAATTGACTGATCGCTTGATGCTCAAAGCTTCAGGAAGGGAAAAAGAAGGATGGTGTGGTATTGATATTTATAGTATTAAAAAGTTTCCCTGTGAAGATTTGCAGACTATTGATCGCCTATGGGTGCATTACAGTAATGGACTCTATGGCTTCAGCGTCCAGAAGCAAATTTATGTCGAGTGTGGTGGTAAGCTAGATTTCAGTTATCCTAATTTTAAGACTTGGAATAAATTTTGTGATCGCATTGCATGGAAAAAAGATGGTCGTTGTGTGGATATCGACAACATATATTTTGAAAATAATTTCATGTGTATGAAGGGACACCTTCCTTATATGGATTATGATCTGCCTTTGGACACCTTTGGTATCCTTGGTTTTGGTGGGTTTGTACTTCTTTTTTCGCATCGAGACTTGTGAACTGAAACAGATAGAGATTACAGTTCAATATTAAGCTTTTGTTACAAACCCATTTCCACGACATAATCAGCATTCCATCTCTTTTAGTGCATTCCCACAACAAGCCATAAATTTTGTAATCATCTCAAATCGAGAATGCTCTGCTCTAAACCTCTAACTGTCACCTGTGATTACCCAAATGTTGGCGGGGTCAGGATGAAACTTGACGGTGCTTTTTCCTGCATGGCTAAGCAGTTGTTCGGTAAATTCCTTGATTACGGTTTCGGGCAACCAACTTGTTCCTAGCTTGACGCGGATGGTGTTGCGTAACAGCAGATTTAGCTCGTCCGGGGACATGGAGTTGATATTGAGTCCCAATTTCACGGCGCAGCGCACTTTGATATCCACATCTTCGGCTTCGGGTAAGCAGGGGACTGGCTGGTTATTTCTGATGACTTGGTGGTAAATCTCTACGTTTAGCCAGTCGGGAACTCCCATTTGCTGCCATGCGATTACTCTGTTTAAACGTGCGACCACATTGCCACTGATAAATTCTTCGCGAGTAATCCAATCTTCTTTGGAAGCTGCTTGTAAGTCTTCTAGTGGTGTGGTTCCGTTGTAGAACACTGCCCCTTCTAGTTCGGTAACAACGGTGCTGATACTTTTGTCGAGCAGATTCCCAATCCAGTCAAGGTCAATGAAACTCCGCGCATCTAGACATTGAGCAAGGGCATCTTTGGCATTACTGGCGCGATATCTTGGCGTGGCTCTGACTGTGCGTTGATCGAATATCGGCGCTTTGATCGGGCTTTTTCCTTTGCCTTGTTCAATTTCTAATGCTCTTAATCGATAGTAATTTGGGTCTTCTTTGAAGATTTCAAGGTTGACTTTGGCGGTAAAGTTGCCAAACCTGATTACGAACGCATCATATTTTTGATTGAGGACTTGACGCAGTTTCGCTAGTTCCCGATCATCGTCATACTGTTGCATCTTCAACACTAAATCCAAAATCTTGACCACAGACATAGCCGCACGAATGCGATGGGACTGGTTTTCGATTAGTTCCAGTTGGCTGTCGGTGCGGCGGTAGATCTGACTTCCATATTCACAAAATGCGTTGGGTAGGACATGTTGTAGTTGCGGTGGGATCTGGATTACCTGTGTTTGTACTGGTGCTGGTTGGTAAAATTTGCCGATCGCTTTACCGATCTTGCTAATCTCCTTGCGTAGATCAAAATTGGCTGGGGCAGTTACGCCTAAATGCTCTCCGCCATATAGTTTGGCGACGCTAAGTTCGCCGAGAATATTGCGAAATTTTATTTTTTTGGGACTCATCACTTTTCCTCAATAAAAAAAGCGTCTCAACCCAATCAAGGGAAGAGACGCTTTGTGTGGTAATTTTTCTGTCGAATCGCCGCTAGGCTACTTCTGGTTCAAGGAACCATTGATTAATCATGATTGGCTCTTGGTTAACGGTATGTTTACCTGATGGGGCTGTCCTCACCCAACTAGGATATTTGTAATCTTTGTCAGTTGTTAACTTTCGTTCCGCTTCCGTTAATTTACGGAAAAGGAGAATATCGGCCACAACCGCCGTATTGGAGAATCGTTTAAAGGCGATATCGGGCAACCGTATGGCAGTGACTAATTCTAACTTTTCGGCTAGATGTCTCCTAAAACCTGTGCCTAACGAGTCAAGGGTAAAACAACTGGAAATCAGACACAGTAAACCATTCTCGCGTACTAAATCGGTACATTTAGCGAAAAAATAGTTATGCACGCTCAGATTTAGATGGGCATATCGGGAATCAAACAGCTTGTAATTGCCAAAGGGGACATTGCCGATCGCTAGGTCAAAGCTGCTATCTGATAGGCTGACTTTCTCAAAACCTTGAGCATAAATCTGAGCTTCTGGATAAAGCAATCTTGCGATTTGGGCAAAGGTGGGATCTAGCTCTACGCCTACCCATTGCGATCTGATTCTCATATTCTGAGGCTGACAACCCATAAAGGATAAGGTGTTGCAAGCAGGTTCAAGGATCGATCCACCTGTAAATCCAATCGCAGCGAGTAAGTCCCACATGGCGCGGATGACTTCAAAACTGGTTTGGTATGCGGTCGCAGTGGCTGATTTGGCGGCTTGGATTTCGGCGGTGGTGAGCAGTTGGCAAAGTCTTTCATAGCATCGGTACTGCCATGTGTTTCCTTGGTGGTTCGCTCCCACCCAGATATCGGTGAGGGTTCCCCACCCCGATGCTTTGGCTAGTTCTATTTGCTGGTCAGGTTCGCCGATTTGGATGGATTTCGATAGGCGATCGCCTCTACTGTTGCTTCGGCTTTTATCCGTAAAGAACAATCAAAATGCTCTTCAATTTCTTGGGTAATTTCAAACATAGGATTTTGTGCTTTTGGCAAACTTTCAGTTGTTATGCGTTTGTTCTTGAGAACTGGCGCTAGCCATCGGCACAAAAAAGGCAAGACTTTAGCTGTCCTGCCTTTTTTTAGTATTGGTTCAAAAATTCTCTATTTAGCTTTACCTTGAGTTTTTAGCCACTCACTTAGGTCAGCAATCGTCTCTAAGTCAAATAATGCTTCGGCTAGATTTTCTAGCTGTTTTGCCGATAGTTTATTTACCTTGCCCCGCAAACTTGGGCTAATCTGGCCAAACTTGCGATTGAGCAGCCGCAGCAGCATCGTAGCTTGTCCTTTGACCAGTCCGCGCTGCTCGCCTAGCTTTAAACCACGTTGCTCGCCTTCTTCTTTTGCATCTTGATATACACGGGTCTGCTTTAAATCGCTGTATGTAAACATTGCCTCAATCTCCTGCCGACTTAGTTTCGGAAATTTATATACCAATACAGTCTCTATTAATTCTAATACCTGCTCTTGAATTTCGGGATCATTTTCCTGCTCAATTTTATCGCCCAATTGTCTTGCCATAGTTACGGCTTGACTTTCAGTAGACAAGATTAGCTGAATAATATTGATCGCAAAGGAGTCCGTCTCCCGATCTACCAAGTCTTCCAAGTACACTCTGAGTATCCTCTGGCAGTTGAGCATCTCCTGCACATGGCTTCTTGGCTCTGGCTCATAGCTACGCCTCGCAAAGATGGCGATCGCTTTCCAATCATGTTCGGGACGGTATTGATTCAGGTATAGATATATCTCAGATAAGTACTCCCAGTAAAAGTCTTCCTTTTGCTGAAACTGCACCTCAAGTAGATATATCAGTTTGTCTTTCGCTTTTGGGATAAATATTCCATCAAAGCGAAAGGCTTTCTCTTTCACTTCCACTGAGATAAATTCATAGCCCTCTGCTTCCGAGATCGGGCGTTCGATTAGCTCAAATAGCAAGCTGTGAAAAGCGTTAAATAATTGATAGAAAAGCGTGTCAGTCCTCATAATTACTTAGCCTAGCAAAGTTTTGACCTTGTGCAAATTGTTTTTCATTATTTTATTTTTTTAAAGAATAGAAACTAGAGAGAATAAAGCGATCGCTCTATCCTCTCTAATTTCTAGGCTGCTACGAGTTCGCAAACTATGGTCTTTTGTTGTGTAGTCAGGGATGCAACATATTCCCCAACGATGACTTTGGCAGAGTCCTTAGCAACTAATCCCAGTAAATATGGCTTTTTCCTGCTATTTCTCACGACTTCGATTTGATATCTACCATCCTGCTCACGCTGAGATACTACAATGGAAATACAGGCGTGTTCTCCATTGCCTGTCCATTTGGTTGATGCGAGTTCTCCATACTGCGCTCCGACTACTTGCAGTCGCATCAGTTGGTTTTCATGGAGGCGATCGCATACTTCGGGTAGAAACATATTGAAGACAACACTCGCAGTGCCATGATCGCCGTTGTGACTGGCTTGCCACATGGCGGCACTACAGGTTTGGGCGGTTTTCTCACTTTTCTCCCGTAGTTTCTCGCCTAAGCCTTTCGCCCATTCCACGGCGGCGCGGAGGATTTTCTTCCGTGATTCCCGATCGCTTGATAGTTTCATCGCTTCCCTAATCTTGCTGGTATATTCATCTCGGCGGGTGATCGCTCGTTTGTAGAGAATCTCACTTGGTTTGACGAATAGTTCGCGGAATTCAAGCAGGGTACGTTCGTGTAAATCTACGGGTTGCCAGATTGCATTCACGGATTGAATCAGGAATGATATCGGGTCGTTGTATTCTCCACCAGCTACCAAGGTTCTTGCGGGCATTTTGCATCTCTGTTTGGAGTCGTAGTAGCTGCCATATACACCTTGCTTTTTGCGATCAATCAGCCAATCCAGTTTCGGTAAGCTTTTGCCGACTTCATCTAGAAAGGCTTGGTCATGGCTGAGGTCGGATTTGAGCCGATCTACGGCGACTTGAACTTCTTGGGCTAAACCTGCAATGTACTGATGATGCCCTGTTGCCCATGCGGTGGCTAGGTAATAGGTGATCAGTCCAATTTGGTTTTCAGTCGATCTGAGGGCAACTTCGGCTAATGTGCCTTGTACTGCTACTTTGTCGGGTTTATAGGTGGTGGGCTTGATGTGGTGTTGACGGATTTCTTTGGCGATTTCAGGTAGTTTCTTGACTGATTTCACGCAGAAGGTATCACCATCAAAGTCCATCCCACAGTAGTCACGAGCTTCGTCTGGGTTGACATACATCGTTCCCTGTTGGTTGAGTCCTTTGATGTGTTTGTTTGTCCAAATCTGCAAGTCATTGCGATCGCGGATGGGATAACGGAATCCGACATATTCGCCTTGTGGCAGTTCAGGGATGCACATTTCCAGTTTTCCTAATTCTGGGCAAGGCTGGGCCATGAAGCTAGAAAAGTTGATACCGCCACTGGTAGCGAGGGTTAACCAACGTCTTCTCACTAGGTCTTCAATCTTTCTCACCACATAGGGATGTTCTAGCAGTTGTCCATAGATGTCATTTTTGAGGATTTCCGATAGGATTTTACCATCGGCTTCTTCTTCGCGTTCTTCTTCAGGTTCGTCTACCTTCACCCATTGTTCGGTTTGCACTAGTTGGCAGAGTTGTTTGACATCGGATTGGGCTGCTACTAATGTTTCCGCTTTGAGTTGGGTGATTGGTAAGACATCATGGGCGATCGCCTGTTGGCTGAACCATTGCCAGACGGTATAGGAGGTCTTGACGCTGCGCTTT
>NZ_NDHW01000233.1 GCF_002251945.1 Pseudanabaena sp. SR411 | reverse complement strand
TTTAATGATTCCCATCACCTTAGTTTTAGATAATGCTCGTTATCAAAAGTGTCAGATTGTCCAAGCTTTAGCTGATGCGTTGCATATCGAATTACTTTATTTGCCTCCCTATTCTCCCAATTTAATGATTCCCATCACCTTAGTTTTAGATAATGCTCGTTATCAAAAGTGTCAGATTGTCCAAGCTTTAGCTGATGCGTTGCATATCGAATTACTTTATTTGCCTCCCTATTCTCCCAATTTGAATTTGATTGAACGTCTATGGAAATTTGTGAAAAAGAAATGTTTGTATGCCAAATATTATTCTGATTTTTCCCTTTTCTTCTCGACGATCTCTGATTGTTTAGCTCAACCTCACATTCACTTTAAGCTTGAACTTACTTCCCTCCTTACTCTTAAGTTCCAGTCCTTTGATAAAACTCAAATTGTAACCGTTTAAAGTATAGCTATACATTGGGGTTGCTAATCATGGTGGTTGTCACGGCGGCAAATCTCAATGATCGCAAAGGTACAACCAAGATTTTAGAAAAACTTAACCATGTTCGTGACCGATTTCCGCGTTTATCAACGATTTGGATAGAGTGTGGTTATAGCGGTCAAGTTTTCATTATGGCTATTCTGCATACTCCTTACTGGTGTTTGCAGGTTTTCGTCCCTCCTGCGAGGCAAAAAGGCTTTGTTGTCCAACAGAAGCGTTGGGTCGTTGAACGTACTTTTGCTTGGTTTTCTCGCTTTCGCCGTTTGAACAGAGAATACGAACTTTTACCTGAAACTTCTGAGTCTTTTTTCTGTATTGGCATGATTCAGATTCTCCTTAAACGACTCGCTTAACTTCTCAAACACGCTCTCAATATCAATGATTTTTGAATTGAGTTCAGGGGAAGTTTCTCCCCAAATAATCGCGGTATTACGGTTTTCGGAACAAAGCGGACGAGATATAATGGAAAAAGAGGAGAAACAGAATGGCAAAAGCATATTCCGAGGATTTACGAATCCGAGTAGTTAGAGCATACGAAGAGAAATTGGGTTCAATACGAGAAATAGCCAAACAATAGCCTAGTGTTTCTATACATATACTTCTTAATGCTTCAACCAGAGTTAACCAAGGCAATTGAATTGCTTCCCAATTGCATTCATTAATTAAATAGTCTGCCGCATCTGTTCGCATTAAATGTCCAATTTTCTGAATTGGATTGATGCTAATGTTCATGTAATTCACATTCTGCTTTCAAAAGGAGGTAAAATAATTTTGTTTCTTGTTTATCACTGCTTGATTAAATCCATCACTCGATTGACAGCATCTTGGACAAAGACTTTGAGAAACTCATCACGGCGATTTAGTTGGAACTGACGCTGTACTACTTCGGCGATACCACCATCACCCCAATCGCGATCACGACTGAAATATTCGATGAAACTCTTGCCTGCAATGCGTGTGAGATAGGCTGCTGTCACCGATTGAATCGTCGCCTTGAGAACTAATCCTACGACCGTTACGGAAATGACGGTGGAAACAATTTGGACTACGCCTTTAACGATGCCGAGACTGACCAGAGTACGGGTGAGCGAATTGGCTAGTTCTTTACCGCGATCAATATTGATCTCGCAACCGTAGACCTTACCAATTTCTACAACCATTTGCGCGTTAATCGCGGCTGTGGCTAGGAGATCGACGACGGGTAAAGGCGTTGCAAAAACTACACCAACGACTAGCCATTGGAATTTTTCAACTACTTTTTCCGCCTCCGCTTGTTGTTGTTGCGATAGCGCTTCACGGGTTGCTTCCGTAAGTCTTTGCGATCGCAATAACACATTATCCGCCACCAGTTCATCGCCTTCATAGCTGAGAATGTCGAGCATACGGGCTAGCAAGGGTTGGATTTTAGGCTTAGGCGTAACAACTTCCCCAGATTCGAGGGTAATCATCGCAGGATTGGCAGCGATCGCCACCACATCTTCAGGCGCGATCAAGTCTAATACCCGCGATCGCAAACTAGTCTGAATGATTTCGCGATCGCTTTTGGTGAGGCGATCAATTTTATTGAAAGCAAGCACAGTCCGCTTACCGATTTCGGTAAGGGCTTTGAGAACTTCATATTCGGAACGTCGTAAGTCATCATCGACCACAAATATAATTAGATCTGCTTCTGTCGCAATTTTTCGCGCTTCCCGTTCGCGATCGCTACCCAAGGCACTCGCTTCTAAAATCCCTGGGCAGTCGGTAATTTGGATAGGTACATCTAGATTGGGAAACTTCACTGGCATATAGACTTTCCCCAGTTGTGTAGTTCCCATAGTTGCGCCGACTTCGCCTCTAACCTCAGGATCTTGAAGTGCTAAATCGAGCAATCCATTCACTAGTGAAGTCTTACCTGCGGAGCCAACTCCAAACACCACCACACGCAATTCTTGACGAATGAAATTCTTCTTGAGCTGGTCTGTTTGCTCAGCAAGCGATCGCCGCATCACCTCATCTTGGATTTGCTCAACTTGACGCTCTAGGGCTTCGAGACTATCTTGGGCGGCTTCAATCTTATCGGTGGGAATTTCAGGGAGTGGTCGGGGTGGAGATGGTTCTGCTTGAAACAGATTAAGATATCGCCAGATTACAAAAAACAATCCTGCCAATGATCCCATTACTAACAGCACAACAAAGCCGCCTAAAATTGGCGATGAGGTGGCGACAAGTTGATAGATTTGAATAATGCGATCGAGTAAGGGAACGACAAACGAAATCACTAGACCAAAGCAGCCTAAAACAAGTAGCGATCGCAACCAAGGAAATTTTCTTTTCATTGGCTTAGGACTGAGGTTTTACAGGGAATTTTACAGGGTGAGACTTCCGCCACCACCTTAAGATAATTTTCTCTGATTCCACCCACAAAACCAACAGCATACTGAATCCAAAGCATAAGCCCAACTCTGAAGCCGAAAGAGCATCTGTTCCAAAAAATTGTCGCAAACTCGGCACATAGAGCAGCGCAAGTTGCAGAATCGTGGTAAAAATCACGGAAATCAATAGATAGGGATTGGAGATCGGATTTAACTCAATGATCAGTTTAGAATCAGAACGACAGGCGAGGGCATGACCCATTTGAGCAATACAGAGAGTTGTAAATGTAATTGTTTTCCAATGCTCTTGCCATGAGGGATTACCAGAGTTATAGACAAGTTCCATTAAGGAAATAGTTTCCAAACCAAAGACAACACCAATCCGCAGGATATACCAACCTAATCCCCTAGCAAAGATATTTTCTTGGGGGTTAAAAGGAGGTCGTTGCATTACATCAGCTTCCGATGGCTCTACTGCTAAAGCTAATGCAGGTACACCATCAGTAACTAGATTCATCCATAGGATTTGTAAAGGGGTGAGGGGAACTGCATTAACACCTAAAAATGGAGTAGAGGCGATCGCAATCACTTCACCAACATTACTACCAAGGATATATTTAATAAAGCGGCGGATATTCGCGTAAACCGTGCGTCCTTCCTCAGTTGCTGCCACAATCGTCGCATAGTTATCATCCAGCAAAATCATATCGCTAGCTTCTTTAGAAACATCTGTTCCCGTGATTCCCATGGCAATGCCAATATTCGCTTGTTTGAGCGCAGGGGCATCATTCACGCCATCACCTGTCATCGCCACCACCTCACCTTGTCGCTGTAATGCTTGAACGATTCTTAGTTTATGCTCAGGTGAAACTCTAGCATAGACAGCAGTTTGTCGAGAGAGAGCCGTTAGTTCATCATCGGTCATCAACTCGATTTCTTGTCCCGTTAAAACGCGATCGCTATCTGGATAAAAAATATTTAAGTCACGAGCGATCGCTTGAGCTGTGAGTTGATGATCGCCTGTAATCATCGTCGTGTGAATCCCCGCCTGACGGCTGATTTGTACAGCCTTAGCTGCTTCAGCCCTGAGCGCGTCCCGAATCCCGATTATACCTAACCAAACGAGATTATTTTCTATATTTGCTAGTTCTTCCTCTGTCGGTAATTTTTCTAAGGGCAAATAGGCAAATCCTAATACACGCATTCCTTTAGACGCAAGGAGAGTATTTTGAATGTGAATCGCTGTTTTATAAGAAACTGTAATCACTCCAATTTGCTTATCTATCTGAATATGATTGCATCGACTTAAAACTAGTTCTGGTGAACCTTTACAAAATAGAAAGTAAGGTTTATTGGGCAACAAAGCCGCGATCGCTCGTAGGGCTTCGGGTGTATCTTCGGCATTCATACTGTTGATGGTAGCGATCGCGCTCATCATTTTCCGCTCAGACGTAAAGGGAATCTCCGCAACCCTTGAGAAATAATGCGTAAAGTGCGACTGCCAAAGATTTGCTTTCCCTGCCAAAGTTAGCAATGCGCCTTCGGTAGGATCACCGATAATTTTCCACTGTGAACCATTGGTAGCCAGAGGCAAGGGGCTTAAGTTTCTTTTTCCTTTTGAGGCTTGGCGATCGCTTATTTGTTCAACAGTTTTTTTCTGGAGATAGGAGTCATTGCAAATTACACCTGTCGCTAGTAAAAGCTGTAATTCTGCACATTGATAAATGCTGAGATCGCTAGCCAGCATGTCTCCTGCGAGTCGTGAAAGCGAAAATTCGCCAATTGGTTCGTAGCCAGTTCCATTGATTTGGGCAGCATAATTCGTAGTGAAAATATTTTCGGCTACCATTTTATTTTGGGTCAGCGTTCCTGTTTTATCAGAACAAATCATGGTCACCGAACCAAGGGTTTCCACCGCAGGCAATTTACGAATCAGCGCATTACGGCGCACCATTCTCTGAGTTCCAAGGGCAAGAGTCACTGTAATCACCGCAGGCAGACCTTCAGGAACTGCCGCAACCGCCATACTTAAGGATGTATTGAGCAACTTCACAAAGTCGCCATTCCGCCATAGCCCTATGCTAATTACGATCGCTACTAGCACCAAAGAGGCGATGACCAAAGCCTTAGAAAGTTCCGCCATGCGTCTTTGCAAGGGAGTTTCTTCCAATTCCACATCTTGCAGTAGATTGGCTATCTTCCCTAATTCTGTTTGCATTCCTATCGCTGTGACCAGCATCATCCCGCGTCCTTGTAATACTTCAGTCCCCTGAAATAACATATTGCGGCGATCTCCCAATGGTTCATCTTCAGCAAATACCTGATCAGCAAACTTATTTACGCCTTGCGATTCTCCCGTCAGCGCCCCTTCCCTGACCTTCAGCTTGATTGTCTCTAATAAGCGTCCATCTGCGGCAACCTGCATCCCTGCATCCACAAACACAATATCCCCTATTGCCAGTTCTGCTGAGAGGATTTCCGTAACTTTCCCTTCGCGAAGGACTCTCACATTCGGAGCCGCCATCCGTTTTAAAGCCGCAAGTGCTTCCTCAGCGCGGCTTTCTTGGACATAGCCCAAAATACCATTGAGAATGACGATCGCCGCGATCGCTACCGCATCTTTTGGGAAATTACCGACCCGCAAATCTAACCCTGCGGAAACTACTGCCACACCCATCAACATCAGCAACATGATGTTGGTAAACTGATCGACAAAAATACTTAGCTTGGAGCGTCCCACCTTGCCAGTTAACTCATTACGCCCATAGATAGCTTGGCGATCGCTCACTTGCCACGACTCTAACCCCAACTCTGGATTTGTATCCAAAGCCGCGATCGTCTCATCAATCGTTAAAGTGTGCCACACTGGCTTTGTCGGTAAATTGTTCATCGTTTTTTGCCAACAATCAGAACGCTAGAGTCCTCAGCTTAAGCCTATCAGAGTCTATGCCCTCTCTAAGCTAAGATGTATTGAGAGATTGTTACGACTGACATAATCGCGATCACCATACAAGATAGTCCTAATGCAATTCTGAGGGAATATCAAGAACGCTTACCTGCTGTAAATCCATACCACTCATCTACGATGGGATAATATTTATAAATATCCGAGCCAAAGTGGTAGTTCCCATAGGGGTTAGGCTGATAGGCAAATCCATAAAAGTCAGAGATATCAATAAAGCGAAAGTTCGCAGTACTAAAATAGATGCCACCACGACTATCGCGATCACATTCTATGACGCGATATAAACCTAACCGTTGGTTAACTGGTTTGCTATTACAGATTGAATTTAGCTTATCTACATCCGCAACAACTGCCTCAAATGCAGGACGAGATAACGAAAAGGCAATTGTTTGGGGCAGATTGGTTTTTAATAAAATTACTGTTAGCCCTAAAGTTATTGCGGCGGTGATTACTAAGGTTTGAGTTGCAGGGAAAAAATTTATTTTCTTCAAGATTTGTATCCCAACTACAATTATCACTACAAATGCAATTAGAAGCGGGATTCCATAAATATACACAATCAAAAGAAGAATAAAGGGCAGATCGGCAAGCTCCCCAGGGAAGCAACTAATCCACAGTACGCCCAGACAAATTAGTTGCAAAAGTAATAACAGTATAAGTAGGAAACGTTTCGCCATTCTTCAGCACCTTATTTAGAAACTTGCCGTAAATTATAAGGATTGGTAAATAGATCGAACAAAGAGATAGCAATTTAAGGTTACAGTGTAGTAAATCTGACCCCTAACAACCTTTATCAATCCCGCTCTGCTATGTCCTACGATACTCCTCGCATTGCCAAAGTCCACCGCAAAACTGGTGAAACCGATGTCACCGTGGCGTTAAATCTTGATGGCACTGGCAAAGGCAATATCAATACTGGTATTCCCTTTCTTGATCACATGCTGCATCAAATTTGCTCCCATGGATTGATTGATCTGGATGTGCAAGCAACAGGTGATTTACACATTGATGATCATCACACCAATGAGGATGTGGGAATTGTATTAGGGCAAGCTCTGGGGCAAGCATTAGGCGATCGCAAAGGAATTGCGAGATTTGGGCATTTTGTTGCCCCCCTTGATGAATCTTTAGTACAGGTAGCTCTAGACTTTTCGGGTCGCCCCTATTTGGTATATGGCTTAGTAATTCCCAATCAGCGTGTGGGAACCTATGACACAGAACTAATCCGTGAGTTTTTTCAAGCTGTAGTTAATCACGCGCAAATGACACTGCATGTGCGCCTCTTAGAAAGTGGCAATTCTCATCACATTATCGAGGCTGCTTTTAAGGCTTTTGCCCGTGCTTTACGAATGGCAGTAGAAGTCGATCCGCGTCGCGCCAGTATGATTCCTAGCTCAAAGGGTGTTTTATAGCTATCTCTAAAATCCCAAGATGAGATGGCAGCGCATTGCACCGCCATCTCATCTTGGGGTATATAATTTTAAAGCAAAACCCTCTAAATCAATGGTGGTTTATGGCTGAGGCATTGAGTATAGGCGATCGCATTGAATTTGGCTTTTGGGAAGCAGGCTGCGTGATTTGGGTCGCTGCAAAGGATTTTGTTAGTAGAGATTATGACGGCTTTTGCAATTTGCTTTGGGATAACGACCAAGAGAAATTAAAAGAAGCCATCCTTGAACAGAAAGCTGTTCTTGCCATGGATCTCTATCAAGATGATGGCTACAATGTCCGCGTCGTCATGGGAGAACTCAACGAACAAGAACAGGATGAATGGGTGGCACGAGTGCGTTGGCGGCTGGATTTATCCTGTGGGCAAATGATGGTATCAGGTGTGCTGGGTGATGATGAGTTTGATGAGCTCCCCGAAGCAAGGGCGATCGCAGATAGTGACGATTGCTTGCAATGCTATGTCGAAGTTCCGCCAAATGAATACCAAGTTGAAGTATATTCCTATGCACCTGGGGATTTATCCACGGGTTGGGGACAAATTGTGAAGCCCGACCTATTTAAACCAACAGCAGGAATTATTGCTGAGCCATTAAAAGAATACTTCGAGCGAACCCGCCCCAACACAGCTATTCCTGCATGGATTGGTTGTGAAATTGAAGAAAATCCAGACCTTATCCAAAAATATTATCAAGAAGCCTATGCTCTGCACTACAACGATTTTGTAATTCGGCTCTCACCTATTCTTGAAGATTTACCACCACCACAACTCGAAGAAAGTGGATCGATAAAATGGGAGTTTCGTAAACCCGATCGCTGTCCTCTGGGCTTAATTAGTTAGGACTTACGCAATTAACCATAGGAATAGAAGGACAGTTAAGTTAGGAGCTTAAATCATCATATAAAAGTCCAGATTTAATTTGGTAGATAGCGTTACAAGGATGTGATTGTCTTGGAAGCAGGTAAAGAATAAATTTTGCAGCCTATAACTTGGGGCAAAATTCTGGTTGTCCGTCCTCATCGAAATTCACAATCGTGGGGTCAAGGATATTTTGGTGGTGTGTCACATTTGTTGAGAGCTTGAGGGGGATTGAAAGCAAAACTCATATCTATTGATAAACAAGCCGATGACAATGTCATGCATCACAATAGATTTAGAGAAGCAAATGGTCTTTCTGGCTAATCGCTTAATTCGTGTTCGTTAAAGTTAGATGCTTACATTGTTAGATGCTTACATTCAATTTTCTGAGTATTTTGCTTGCCAATCAGGTAGTGTCAGGGTTAAGCATCCTTTCTTATCCGCCCCAAGCATCAGTAAAAAAAACGCTTGATTCCGAATGGCTTTAACAGGTTTAGGGGCTTACAAGAAAATAAGATACCAATCCAGATTTTCCAGAATCAGTAGGGCGGCTCCGCCGCCCTACTGATTCTGGTTTTATATTTGGTATTTTATTAAGTCGCAAGTCTCTTACCAGCTTAACTAAGGCTTCATCCTTATGTGGTGCTAATACTACCCCTGTTAAGGTGCAAAAATAGCGTACGTAGATTGGTCGTTTCAGCCATCAAAAGTTCAATAAAATGGATTTTTGACATGATGTTTTGTGGATCTATATCGCTGGAATCACGCAAGCTCTTTAGTCACCTTAACAGGGGTAGATCTCCTGCTGTGTGTTCTTGCGCCACTCGTTGAAATGCTTGATCTAGTTCTGGTATTTTCTCAAAGCATCTTTTTCTCCCCACACCTCTGACTCGAATAGCTTTTTCATTAAACTTTTCTGGAACTGTATTTTCTATTTCGTTTTTCCCTTCTGTAATTGTATTTCGATGACACCCAAATAGCTCTGATATGTACTTTATGCCTCCATGTCCTAACTTTTTTGCCTCAATAGCTCTGCATACCTGCGTTAATCTTTCTCGCGCAGTGAATCGTAAAATTTCAACATCTCTGTCTCAATTTCTTTGCTATAGTAACCCAAATTTATTTCCCTTCTCTCTTTATCTGAGGTTATCTTAATTTGCACAAGTTATTTGTTCTTCATTCCTTAGTAATTTGGGGTTCATGTTTTTCTCCAAAAAATTAAAGTTTGCCCACTTTTCTGTCAAGTTCAAATTTACAGACATAGCAGAATCTAGATATTTTAGACGTAGTTAAGTTAGTTTTAGTTCCCTACATCTTTTTTTGGTCTAAAAGCAGGTAAATATAGCTAATTTAAAGCATCAAGCTTGTCTATAACATACAGCAATCATCACTGGCTCTTATTACAGCAATTATTGAGCAAACAAATTGTAATTAGGAATGCTCAATTATTTGTAAGATGCGTTAGTGCAACGTAACGCATCAATTAGTTATCAATGGTGGGTTACGCTAACGCTAACTCATCCTACATTTAATTCCAATAATTCCCACAACTTATTTAGTAAGGATTGAGTTAGTTAAGAGAAATCAAACCCAAGAAGAGTAATAACGCCGCTATATTACTCTTTTTGGATTCTTGCATTGCTATACAAAAGCTTTTTGAAAACTGTTGCAAAGCAACAGTTTTCAAAAAGCTTTTGGTTTGGAGCGCAAAGCGCTGTAGTGACTACTGCACAGGAATAAATCCTAGTCTTTGGATAATTTGCTGCCCCTGAGGGGAAAGCGCAAACTCAATAAACTGCTTGGATACAGGACTGGTAGTTTTCTTAACACCTAAAAACAAGCTACGACTAATTGGATATTTCCCCGCTTTGACAGCATTGACATCCGTAGGAACAACCCCATCGATCGCCACAATTCTGGCAATTTCTTGCTTCTCTACCTGTGAGACAGTGGCATAACTAATGCCGTTATCGCCTATATCACGCAAAATTGCTGTCGTTTCATCTTGTTTCCACGTAATGAAGTTAGGACTATCTGGTGGGAATCCTTGACCAAGTAAGACAATATCTTGAAAAGCTTCTCTAGTTCCACTTGTGGTAGCACGATTAATCACTCTAATTGGTTGGTTTGCGCCCCCAACTTGAGCCCAATTAGTAATTTTTCCCTGATAGATATCGCGTACTTGATCTTTGGTTAAATTCCCTTTAAATGGATTGTTAATACCAACGAATACCGCGATCGCATCTCTAGCAATCGGCACTAATTGGATTCCTGCTTGGGCTTCGGCTGCTTTGAGAGGACGAGAAGTTGCGGCGATCGCCACATTGCCATCGATGAGATTTTTTAATCCCTGATTTGACCCCGTGGGATTGCCATCGGGAATGCCATAGGTGGATGGGATGTTGGGATTAACTTGACTATAAGCATTACGCAAATCCTTGACCAAAGCCACCATCGCCGTACTGCCATCGATCGCCAAAATAGTAGGATTGGGCAAAGATGTATCAAAGTTCAGGCTAGTTGTTGGTGTAGGAGTTGTTGTTCCTATGGTTGCTTGTGGGGATATTTCAGGCGAAGCGGTAGGAGATACTACTGCTGATTTTGGTTGCGAAAAGAACCAATACCCACCTCCTGCAATTCCTGCTGTGACTAGCAATGACAATACTAAAACTGTAGTTTCTTTGCCCTGTGACATGCTTATGTTCCTAAATATCTCTGCAATATTGGCTTAACTTTAGCGCAAATTTATCTGTATCACTGTATCTCAAGGTCAGATCTATAGCTACCGTCGATTGTGTTTGGACAAAAGCAAAACCCAAGAAGAGAATGGCGGCGCGAAGCGCCGCCATTCTCTTCTTGGGTTTTCTGTCCTCATACACTTGGCGACAGCTATAGTTTCTGGCAACCTAAGCTATTGTGGGTTCGATATAGCCATTTGCGGCGTGCTTCGCACGCCGCAAATGGCGGAAAATGGTAAGAATCGCCTAGCGATTCTTACCATTTTCCGCTTTCGTCGAACTGACGTTAAGCTAAGATCAAAGCTAACTGTAACTATAGACGTGACGTGTTTCAAAAAATCCGATTCCAAGCAAACCAAATTTGGCGACATCAGGTGGTGGCGCTTTTGGCTAACCTCAAAGTGGCGATCGCCCTATTATTAGCGATCGCCCTATTTAGCATCCTCGGCACAGTGATCGAGCAGGGACAGACTATCGATTTTTATCGCGAAAACTATCCTGAACATCCAGCCCTATTTGGATTTTTGTCATACAAAGTAATTTTGGTGATCGGATTAGAGCATGTCTATGGTAGCTGGTGGTTTCTGGCTTTATTAATCCTATTTGGGACAAGCCTCACTGCTTGCACCTTCAACCGTCAATTACCAATTCTCAAAGCTTCCAAACGTTGGTTTTACTACACCAAACCCCAAAGCTTTGTAAAACTTCCCCTTGCTACGGAAATCATTGGTGGTAATTTGAATGATTTGGCGCAGTCTCTGCAAAGTAAAAACTATAAGGTTTATCAAGCAGACGATCGCCTGTATGCGCGAAAAGGGCTAATAGGCAGAATTGGACCAATTGTGGTTCATGCCAGCATGTTGCTTGTCTTAGTTGGTTCAATTTGGGGATCGCTGACTGGTTTCATCGCGCAGGAAATGGTTCCTAGTGGAGAGACCTTTCAGGTTAAAAATATCACTGAGGCGGGTGCTTGGTCCGCCAATCAAGTTCCCAAAGATTGGTCAGTGAGAGTCAATCGCTTTTGGATTGATTACACACCTAAGGGAAGTATCGATCAGTTTTATTCGGATTTATCTGTTCTTGATCGGGATGGTAAGGAAGTTGATCGCGAAACTATTCATGTGAATAAACCACTTAAATATAAAGGTGTCAGCTTCTATCAGGCGAACTGGGATATTCACGCGATTAGATTTACCTTCAACAATAGCCCGATTTTGCAATTGCCTGTCAGTAAATTAGAATCTCAAAATGGCGGTCGTCAAGTGTGGGGAACGTGGATTCCAACCAAGCCCGACCTTAGTGCAGGGATTACTCTCATTACTCCCGATTTGCAAGGTACTTTTCTGATCTATGACGAGAAGGGAAATCTCCTCACCACGGTACGCACCAATCAAAGCGCTGAAGTTAATGGCGTTACTTTTACCTTAAAAGAGGCGATCGGTAGTACTGGGTTACAAATCAAAGCTGACCCTGGAATTCCGATTGTTTATGCAGGATTTGGCTTATTAATGCTAGGCGTAATCATGAGCTATGTCAGTCACTCACAGGTATGGGCGTTGCAAGTTGGCGATCGCCTCTACGTCGGCGGTAAAACTAATCGCGCCCAAGTCAGTTTTGAGTCGGAATTAATCGATGTCACCAGTGTAGTCGATCAAAATGCGATCGCTTCAGGCGTTGCTGCTTAATCCTTTAACATTAACGTCACGATTTATTCGATTCCTCAAATGATTTATCGCAACAAAATCGTAGGGGCTTAGCATTTGCGCCACAATTCTAAAAACCCTCCAAAAATCCTGATCCGCAAATGCTAAGCCCTCTGTGCTTTTAAAACAATTTGTCCCTGCATTGTGAGTTTTTGAGTAAAATTTTTCAGAGAGAGAAGCAAAAAAAGAGTAGGTTCAAAGCACCTACTCTTTTTTTTGCTTGACTGACCAATGACTCGTAAAATGAAAACAAGCCTAAAGGTATGGGCGTTTCAGTATTTACAGCGCTTTGCGCTCAAACCCGAACCAATAATTTTTTGAAAGTGTTGCTTTGCAACACTTTCAAAAAATTATTGTGGTTCGTTTGATCGGAAATTGCTGTTAGAGCATTTATTCAGAGCATTTTTAGCCAGCAATTTTAATGAGCATCAAAGTCGTTACCACCTCCCCTTTTTCTGACCAAAAGCCCGGCACTTCAGGGCTTAGAAAAAAAGTTACCGTTTTTCAAACCCCTAACTATCTCGAAAACTTCGTTCAATCAATCTTTGATAGCCTCGAAGGGTTTCAAGGACAAACCCTTGTTGTCGGCGGCGACGGGCGCTATTACAACCGCCACGCGATCCAAGTGATTCTGAAAATGGCTGCGGCGAATGGCTTTGGCAAAATTTTAGTTGGACGTGGCGGCATCTTATCGACACCTGCGGCTTCCTGCATCATTCGTAAATACAACGCCTTTGGTGGCATCATCCTCTCAGCTAGTCATAACCCCGCAGGCAAAGATGGCGACTTTGGGATCAAATACAACACAGGTAACGGTGGTCCCGCACCTGAGAAAATCACCGATGCAATCTACAACATTACTAAGAGCATCACTGAATATAAGATTCTGGAAGCTGATGACCTCAATCTTGACCAAATCGGTGAATCTCAATTAGGTGATACGACGATCGCTGTGATCGACTCCGTTGCTGACTATGCGGAACTAATGGGTGAGTTGTTTGATTTCGATCGCATCAAACTATTACTCGCATCACCAAACTTTCGGATGTGCTTCGATGGTATGCACGCAGTAACTGGCCCCTATGCCCAAGAAATTTTGGTTAATCGCCTTGGCGCACCTGCGAGTGCCTTACAAAGCTGCGTTCCTCTCGAAGACTTTGGCGATGGACATCCAGATCCGAACTTGGTCTATGCCCATGATCTGGTGGATGTACTTTATGGTGAAAATGCTCCTGACTTTGGTGCAGCATCTGATGGCGATGGCGATCGCAACATGATTTTAGGATGCAAATTCTTTGTTACCCCTAGCGATAGCTTAGCAATTCTCGCTGCCAATGCTCACCATGTCCCAGCCTATAAAGGTGGACTAGCAGGTATTGCCCGTTCCATGCCCACCAGCCAAGCCCCCGATCGCGTAGCCGCCCGTTTAGGCATTGAATGCTACGAAACTCCGACAGGTTGGAAGTTCTTCGGTAATTTGTTAGATGCTGGTAAAGCGACCCTCTGCGGTGAAGAAAGCTTTGGTACTGGCTCCAATCATGTCCGCGAAAAGGATGGACTTTGGGCGGTACTATTCTGGCTCAATGTTTTGGCGGCGCGTCAGCAATCGGTTGAGGCGATCGTTAAGGAACATTGGCAGCTTTATGGACGCAATTTCTATTCGCGCCACGATTATGAAGGCGTAGACAGCGATCGCGCCAACACCCTAATCGCCAATCTCCGCGCAAAATTTGCTGATTTGCCGAGCCAAAAATTTGGCAATTATGAAGTTGCATTCTGTGATGACTTTAGTTACACCGATCCCGTTGATGGCAGTGTCAGCAGCAAACAAGGTGTAAGGATTGGCTTCACCGATGATTCACGTATAGTATTCCGTCTGTCTGGTACAGGCACTGAAGGCGCAACTCTCAGACTCTATGTTGAGAGTTACGAACCCAATATTGCCAAACACAATCTTGATACTCAAGAGGCTCTAAAGGAGTTGATTGAGATTGCCGATCAAATCGCGCAGATCAAGACTTTAACAGGACGCGATCGCCCGACAGTAATTACATAAAGCAAATAAACCAAGAACTCAAGTTCTTGGCTAAAAGCTCAAGTCCACTGAAGTGGACTACATAATACTTCTAAGCAACCCGTTTCAATGGGTTTGAGCTTTTAGTCCGCACTTGAGTGCAGGGCTACTGCGTAAGTAGGCGCACCCTTTGGGTGCGCCTTTATTTTATTAAGTGAAAATCTTCTGGAGTATTGCAGTTAAATAGCATCTCAAGAGGGACGTTTACAATCTCAGCAACTTCTTGATTAGTTAACCATTTCTGAAAAGATCGCCCACCATTGCTGATAAATTCCCTGAGAGAATATTGGCATGACCAACGGTAGAAGCCACATAGAGGCTCCCATTGCTTGCGCGAATTCTCATCTACATAACGTGGTAAATAGGCGATCGCTGTATCAGGTAAATTTGCTAACTGCCTAGCCCAAAATTGCAGAAGATCACCTTGCAGATTTGGCAAATCACAGGCAAGTAATAAAATCCAATCAACAGGAATAGCGATCGCCTGAAGCCCCTGCCAAAAGCCAATTAATGCGCCATCAAGTTGCTGATCTAATACTATCGACAATTGCGATAAATCTGGGGTGATCGCTTGTTGATATTGCTCTTGACTTCGTGCCACTACATAAACAGAATCAGAAACTTGTAGAGCAGTTCGACAGGTTCTAGATAATAGAGTTTCACCATTAATTTCTAATAAAGCCTTATCCTTCCCCATCCTTGAGCTTTTACCACCCGAAAGAATAATAGCGATGATGTACATACGAGTTAAGTAGTTGAGATTAATAATTGTCCAGATCCCCCCCAGCCCCCCTTTTTAAGGGGAATTGAGGGGGATCTCTTAAATAAACTTGAGAATCTGTTGGGCTGTGATTTCAGGCTGTTCCAGATGCGGAACATGTCCGCTATTTTCGATCCAAACGAGTTTGTTATTGGGAATGATCGATTGGAACTTCGCAGCATCTTTTGTACCGAGAATGCGATCGCGATCGCCCCAGAGAATTAGAGTTTCCGTTGACAAATACTTTAACTGATCAGCAAAGGAGCCATAGCCCCCACTTTTGGTAAATGCAATTAGGGATTCACTCCAACGAGGCATCGCTAGATGTAACGATGCACAAACCTCAGCATCGGTTGTCACAAAACGGGGATCAGCATAAGCCTTGAGACTAACTTCACGGCGGACTTTGGGACTACGTAAAAAATCCGTTGCCATCCGATCTAACGGTGGTACAAGAAATTTACCAGCCGCCGTTCCCTTCCGCATTCCTGCACTACCGATCAAAATCAACTTTTTCACCACATCGGGATAGGTAAGCGTAAAGTCGATCGCTGCTGCACCGCCCATCGATGCACCGACAAGAATAATTGGTTTGGCGATCGCCGTTTTCCAAAAATAGTAAAGATGCTCCTTGATTAGTTCAGGGCTAACTTGACTATTTTCCAGACGCTCGGTTAAACCGAAGCCAAATAAATCCATCGCCCAAGTTTGACGTGAAGTTGCTAGTTTTGGAAGTAGTCGTCGAAACTCTAATAGAGAACTGTCAAACCCATGCAACAGCAAAATAGGAGAATCTTGATCGTCTTTGCTTAAACCGTCTTTGCTCAGACCATCACAGACATAACTGGTCAACACGACTTCGCTAGTAAAGCTAGTGGAGACCAGACAAAATTGGATATTATCGACAAGGTTGATCGAAGTTGCTTCGGTGAGTTGCGATCGCAGTTTGGTAACTTCAGGCGGTAAATTCGACATTAATTCTCTATTTTAACTTGAGTTCGATATAGTCATCTGTGCCGTGCTTCGCACAGCGCAAATGGCGAAAAATGGTAAGCATAAGTTGTTATGTCCGCTCATGTCTGCTTAGAGCTGAGCCGAATCAGATTCTTAATAGCAGGGCTTAGCTGCGCCATCAAAAATCTGAGTCCTTAATTCCTTCATTTGAAGGTAATGGATAATTAGCATCCGCTTTTTCATTGACTTTGGGTAACTGATGTAGATGCATTTTCACAAGGGTTGCTCCCGTAATCGTGGCATAAAAAGGAGTAAATCCTAAGAAGAAGAATAGGATTCCGTAGAGACTACCTTGACCACGAAAAGTGGTGATGATCGCGACTGCCATGCATGTTACTAAAACCACATTAACCACAATCCATAGAAGCGATCGCCCCTTTAAAAATTTGGCATCAGGAAGCTTAGGATTGCGACCATTCCAAAGAACTAGCCATTGTAAAACGCCTAGGATAGTTCCTGCTAAAACTAGCCATAGAGAATTAACTGCTAATAATGGGATGCGATCGACAATATTACTTGCCGTAAAAGAACCATCAGGATTGATGGCAAATCCAAATTGGGCGGTAAAAGCTAAACTTGTAGCCGCAAACCCAATCCAAGTCCAACCAAATGTACTTACTAAAATCCACCATACAGGAGATTTAAAAAATCGACGTAGGACGAGATATTGCATCAAACTCACAAATGCCCCAACGACGATCGCACCACTGACGATACCAGTGGAGACAGGACAGTTAAGACTCCCAAATCCTGTATCGCAAACGCGGAGATCCATCAGGCGATCGCTGAGGTAATAAACTCCCGCCAAACAAGCAGCGATCCCAAATATATTGCCGATCACTGTACCGATTAGGGTCGCCAGTACCCATCGCCACCACAACCCGACAGCAGATAAAGCACGTTGTTTTTGCATTGTATATTTTATTCCCGTGTTGCCTGCGAACTCAAAGATTTTGATCGCCGTACTAATACACAAAAGTGTGACGACACTTTTGTGTATTGAAAGCCAAACCCAGTAAGGGTTTTAAAAACACAAAATGGCGTAGCCATTTTGTGTTTTGGTATAAAATTCTAGATTAGCTCTTCTGTTACAATCCTACGCAAAATCTCGGTAACTGTAGCAGCCATTCTCGCATCAATTTCTAAAGCTTCACGCACAGGATCTTGCAGATTGAGGACAGCACGTAAAGTCATATTCACCGATCGCAACTTCGGTAAGGGCAAATCATGGGACTTGGCAAGGCGATCGACAAACTGGATACAAGCGGTATAGGTCAGTTCTGTTTGTTTACGTTGATCGCTGTATCCAAAGCCCATTTTGGAGATCACCACGGGATTGTCAATAAAATATGACAATCCCAAGGACACGATCGCCGCATCAACATATCTGGCTGTATCTTGACCCATTGCACCAATCAAAGTACTGAGACTATGCCACTGCACCGTAGGCAAGCGATTGGCGGGGGTAATATGGCGATGCCATGCAATTTGAGAAACAATTCGGGTTAGGTCATAGGCGGAAACTAAATTGTCGCCTCGATGTAGCTCTTTTACCCCCGTGATCATTGTTTTGCCAGTAGCATCGCGCAAAATCGGTTGTTCAATGTAGGGATTTTCACCATAGCGTCCTTGAAAAGTGAGCTTTTGATTACCCGTAATTTTTTTGAGCCAATCCTGTAAACCTAGGGGCGTAGTAAATTGCTTAAACATTGCTGACAAGCCATTGGAGGTCATGCCATTAGATTCTTCATACGCACAAATTCGTTGCGCCATTTCCGCAAAAGTGCGTGGTGTTCTATTGCCTTGGGAATCGGCGATCACACAGTTGGAGATCGCTTGATTTGGTTGGATTTGATTGGCAGTACTGATAGTGTAGAGCAAGGGTAATATTTTAGTAGAACTCCAAAACTGGACATTGCGTAACGGATTGCGCCCGATCCAACGCGACAGCATTTGCCCATTGACAATGCTCCCGACACAAATACAAGCTTCTTGGATGCTGCTATGGAGGAACTCCAGCCCAATGTTTTCAATATTGGGAATTACACCGAGCGCAGGGTATGGACGAAAGCGTACTCGCACTTGAGTACCAGCCAACATCGCAACTTCACCATAGGAAACTACATTTACACCGTCAGGCAAACTGGCAAGGCGATCGGGATAGGCGGGAATATGGCTTAACAATGGCGATGGCGCAAAGTTACGGTTTGGCAAACCTTGCAACGATCCTGCGATGCATCCCCTAATTCCTCGATCAAGGAATCCAAGATGGTTAAAATCCACCTGCCCCATATTTACAAAAATGCGCTGAGCGTTAGTAAACTTGGGAAATAGGCGATCACCATCACCAATAATTTTGAGCAAATGTCTTACTATCGCAGGGTTCTGCAATAGCTCATTGGTAATTAAGCGTGAATTAGCATCCAAAATTGTATCGATGCTGAGGGCATTGGCAAACTGCACAAAAGCCGCTTCCGATAACCTGCCATAGATGCCATCCACTTCACCGTCATATAGCCCTAGTTGTTGCAAATATGTCTGTGCTTTGGTGAGTTCCTCGAACGAAAGCTTTACCTCTATGACTGCCATGAAATCCCTCTACAAAAAGCCTTAACTTAATAGTGTATCGATCAGCTAGGCGATCGCAATGTATTCCAGCTCTCATAGCAGGGCTTACTTGCCAAAATGCCCCATCCCCAAATACAACTCGGCAACTTCGGGATCGTTCAATAAATCTGTACCCTTACCCGTAAACTCATCTTTGCCCAAATGCATTACATAACCACGATCAGCGATCGCCAAAGCCTTACGGGCATTCTGCTCCACCAAAATTATTGATGTCCCCGTTTGATTAATCTGCTGAATTAAATTAAAAATATCCTGAACCAATATTGGTGAAAGCGCCGCCGAAGGTTCATCTAAAATCAATAATTTCGGCTCTAGCATCATCGCCCGTCCCATCGCTAGCATTTGCCTCTCACCGCCCGAAAGTGTCCCAGCCCTTTGATTGCGGCGTTTAGCTAGCACGGGGAAAGTTTCGTAAATCTTGTTTTTAACTGTTGTGATATTACCTTCGCGGGTATAGGCTCCCATATCCAGATTATCGGAAATGCTCAACGACGGAAAAACATTGGCAATTTGCGGAACATAGCTAATCCCATAGCGCACAATTTGTTCAGGCTTCAGTCCGATCAGATTGCGATCGCCAAATAAAATTTCCCCTGATCGCACTGGTACTAGCCCAAATATGGTTTTTGCTAAGGTCGATTTCCCAGCTCCATTAGAGCCGATCACAGTCACAAGTTCGCCTTCATACACTGACAAATTTGCACCTTGCAAGATATCTACTCCATCCACATATCCCGCCACAATGTTTCGGGCTTCAAGAATAAGTTGACTGGAAATTTGGCGATCGGTTGGTTCAGCTTGACTAGCATTCATAATTTGAATTAAACGGCTCCGAGCTTAATATTACGCCACATTAAGCTTGATGGCGATCAATGGCGGAGAAGCGGGAGATTTGAAAAAATGCGATAAAAAGGCTCAGAAAATTTTTAGGATTGAATTGACGACTTCTCTCTAGGTGATCGCCCCGAATATGTTATGGGTAAATCATAGATAAATTTCATCTGCATCGTGCTTTGCAACGATGCAGATGAAATTTATCTATTTAACAGCCTTCTGGCCCACAGAAACTACTTCCATATAGCACCTCTGCATCACTGATATAAGCAATACCCGCAAAATCAAGGAAATATGTCACGGCAACCTTATCAGCAATCTTCTGAGCTATAAGACGATCGGCAGTGAGTACCTCAAACTTTATATTTGTACTCATGTCATGATGACCAGGCTCTTGTGAAGAGCGCACGTTGCGGCTGCCTTTACCGCCAGTTTCGATCACCGTGTAACCAGTTGCTTCAGAATCTTCGATGATATGGGCAATCTTTTTCAGGAGAATCTTTTCTGTGATAATGACAAGCTTTTTGGCTGGTTTAGCCATGTTTATTACCTCTTTTGTTTACTAATCTAATGAGTATTTTGATCGGGGTATCAAACGATAACATCCGATCTATCTGGAATTACTTGACAGCAGACGATAGCGCCTGAGCCATCCCAATGAAGAACGGAATACACAAGCCGATCGCAACTGGCGTACCGATAGCTGTGGAAGCGCCAATATAGGCGGAAGGATTAGCCGACGGGATACCAGCTCGCAATGTGGGGGGCCCTGAAATATCTGAGCTGGAGGAGGCGATGACCGCCAAGACCACAACACCACCCCAGCTAAAACCAGTGGTATAGTGGGCGATCGCACCTAAACCGAAGGCAATTAGCCCATGCACAAACGGAGCAATCACACTATAAACGACATACCATTGGGCGACCTTACGCAGTTCGCCAATTCTTGACCAAGCTTCCATCCCCATAACCAGCATCAAGATTGATAGCAAGCCACGGAATGCTGGGTCGTAGAAGCTTTTATAAACGCTTTCTGGCTGGGTGAATATGCCAAGAGCCAAGCCCAGCAACATTGCTGATAGGGCAGATCCTTGGAGGCTTTCCTTGATGATCGGCCAAATCTTGACCCGATTAACCGTATTGCTCTGTTGGTTGAGATACTCCTGACGAGTGTTGGGTAACTCTTTTTGTTCAGGCTGCTCACTTAATGAAGTCTGAGCAGTAGAGAGAGCTGCTGCTTTAAGTTTCTTATTGTTGAGATAAATATTGGCTACAACGATTGCAGTTACGAGCGCGGGGATATCCATGAAGGGATAAAGTGCCCCAGCCCATGCCTCGTATGGGACTTTTTGTTCTTCAAGTAGTGTCAGGGCGGCTGCCATGGTAGAGCCACTCACTGCACCAAACAATCCACCTGTCGCGATCGCATCTACGGTTTTGACCTTCGGCAGCTTAGCCAATGTATAGCGAGCAATGAATACAACAAGAATGCCCACTATTACAGCAAACACCACGGGTAAAATCATCTCCGTCAGGTTAGAATTGCGGATCGCAATACCACCAGTCAGACCGATTTTGATAAGCAGCATGAAGACAATGATGGTAACAACCGACTCAGGAATTACCAACTCGCTACCGAGAGCGGCAATAATCATGCCACCAATCAAAAAACCGAGTGTTGGGGATTGCAACTGCTTAACGAAGTCCATTAAAAATAAGGACCAAAAATCCACGAATGCCTCCTTGTGTTTCCTCTTACGAGGAATATTGAACTAAATGAACTTTAAAGAGTTAAAAAAATTAATAGTGAAAAGCTTGACACTTCGAGCAAAGGTATTGCATTAGAACCTTTAGAAATGACTTAAGAACATTCTTATTTCAAACTTTGGAAATATAAACTACTTTTATTTTTTTACTTTTATTTTTTCTAACTGTACGCTACTGTGAGTGCCAGTAAATATTGAATACCGAATAGAATACTTATTGTTTACATATGATTTTATCTATGCTTTTTGGGTTGCTTGAGTAACGTTTTTAGGTTGCTTGAGACGTAAGTCAAGGGGTAAAACTGAATAGAATACTTATTGTTTACATATGATTTTATCTATGCTTTTTGGGTTGCTTGAGTAACGTTTTTAGGTTGCTTGAGACGTAAGTCAAGGGGTAAATTGGATTGCTCACAAAAACAAATTTGATAATCTCTCTCCCTAATCAATGCGCTATTGACTGCATTACGTTGCATAACGCATCCAACAAATAAATTTTTACTTTCTTAAAAATGTAACTAGTCTTACTAGAGACAGATAACCTAAACCGTAATAATGTGAAGTCTAGGTTTCTTGGATCACCCCTAACCATAATATAAAGGAAAATAGCCTATGTTATCGATCGCAGCGATCGCCAATCATTTATATGGATTGCACATACCGCAGCCTCTACTTGCCACCGCCGAGTCAGAAAATGCTCCAGTTATTTTGTCAGGTGTATTACTCACCCTCATTTTCATTTACATCGCCAGTAAAGTTGGTAGTGAAATTGCTAAGCGGTTAGATTTACCTCCTGTTTTGGGAGAATTAGTCGCTGGTGTAATTATTGGTGTATCTGCATTGCGCTTAGTCATCTTTCCTGAAGGGGGTTTTGCTGCTTCGGACTCTTTGATCATGTCGGGCTTGCAGTTGCTCAACAACCTATCACCAGAAGCCGTTAACAGCATATTTGCAGAACAAAGCGAAGTAATTTCGGTAATAGCTGAATTGGGCGTGATTGTCCTTCTATTTGAGATTGGTTTAGAGTCAGATTTGCGCCAACTCAAAGAAGTCGGAATTCAAGCTTTTGTAGTTGCCTTTATCGGAGTGACTGCTCCTTTTGCGGCTGGGACATTGGGACTAATGTACTTCTTCCATGTGGCGGCGATTCCCGCTATTTTTGCAGGGGCTGCCCTCACGGCAACCAGTATCGGCATTACCTCTAAGGTTTTGGCAGAAATCGGTCAGCTAAAATCCAAGGAAGGACAAATCATCGTTGGTGCAGCCGTCATTGATGACGTATTAGGGATTATCGTTTTAGCGGTGGTAGCCAGTTTGGCAAAAACAGGTGAAGTAGATATTACTAACGTTGCAATTCTATTAGTTAGCGCGATCGCTTTCCTGTTTGGTTCCATCCTCTTAGGTGGCTTTTTTAACAAAACCTTCGTAGCAATAGTTGATAAACTCCAAACTCGTGGCAATATTGTCATCCCCGCTTTTATCTTTGCCTATGTGATGGCATTTATCGGTAATGCGATCCATTTGGAAGCAATTTTAGGAGCCTTTGCCGCAGGATTGGTGCTTGATGAAACCGATGCTCGAAAAGAATTAGATGAACTAGTTAAACCTGTTGCGGATTTACTCGTACCCGTTTTCTTTGTGACTGTAGGGGCGAGAGCTGATCTCAGTGTTCTCAATCCGATGATCCCTGAAAATCGCAGTGGTTTATTAATCGCGGTATTTATGCTCGCCGTAGCAATCATTGGCAAAGTCATCACAGGTTGGGTGGTTTTCGGAATACCCGATATCAATCGCCTAGCGATCGGTGTGGGTATGGTTCCCCGTGGTGAAGTTGGTCTTGTATTTGCTGGGATTGGTACGGCTAGCGGTGCGATCGACAAACCTCTAGAAGTTGCCATTATCATCATGGTGATCATGACTACTTTCCTCGCTCCTCCATTTTTGAGAATTGCCTTTGGCAAGACTGAAGAACCACCAGCTAGTGCAGAATTAGCTTAAAAGAAAAGCGGCTCATGGAGCCGCTTTTTTTATTTAACCCTAGTTGTACTTCGTAATAACTGCCGATCGCATATTTCTACACTCATCGCAGGTTCTAAACAAGCAAAACCCTGACAAACCATCGCGATCGCTTCAGGATTTGGTAAATGTTTCTCGACTCGTAGCATGACTACAGGTAGATATTGGCGATTGAGATAGGCATAGTGATCAGGATTGGTGCGAACCAGCGTATGGTTGCGGAACAAGTCAAAGGCAACCAATAGACTAGGACAGGCGACAGGACTATTGCTAATCACATGCCCAAAGCGTTTGAGAGCTAACTCGGCGCGGTCTAGATATTCTAATTTTTCGGTCACACTTGCCAAGCGCACTAAATTGGCGATCGCCACTCCATTGGCTGAAGGCGTAGCATTATCTTGATAGTTGCGCTCCCGCAATAATAAATGTTGACTAGATTCGCTCGTAGTATTGAAATAGCCACCTGACAGCGCATCCCAGAAATCGCGATCAAATTCAGCTTGGATAGCGATCGCCTGTTGTAGATAAAAGTCTGCTTCTTCAGGAATCGCTTGATGCAGATCGAGAAGCGCCTTAATTAATAAAGCATAGTCTTCTGATTGCGCTACTACCGCCGCTTGTCCTTCATAATTAATCCGTTGTAACCTACCTTCAATCCATTGATTTTCTAGAATAAACTTAGCAGCATTAACCGCAAGTTGTTTATAAATCGGCTGCTGAAATGCTCGATAGGCATTGGCTAAACCTGAAACCATCAATGCATTCCAAGCCGTTATCGCCTTAGTGTCAGTTACAGGTGGAACACGCCCTTCCCAATCAATTTCACGAATATCATCTTGACTACGTGCTACAGGAAAAGCATCGGTTGGACGCGAATGTTCTCCATAGCGACGACGAAATAGCTTCGTTAAACAAGCTTCTATTTCTGGAGATAGTTCCCCCTCTTTTTTGCGTTGTAAGACATTGGTTTCTTCAAAGTTGCCCGCTATAGAAATTGTGAATTCTTGAGCTAACAAGTCAAGTTCCGTTGGACTAAAAATCTTTTTTAGTTCGGCATAGCTCCACACCCAAAACTTCCCTTCCCTTCCTTCACTATCTGCATCCTGCGAAGCATAAAAGCACCCCTCTTCTGTAAGCATTTCGCGCTGGAGCCATGTAGCCGTTAGTTCACAACTACGAGCGATCGCAGGTTCATGTAAGCCCGACAGCCAGAGATTAGCCAGATATTCCATAATCAAGCCATTGTCATAAAGCATCTTCTCAAAGTGTGGGACTGTCCAAGTATGATCGACAGTGTAGCGATGCCATCCCCCTGCAACATGATCAAAAATACCGCCCAAAGCCAGAGCTAAACCACGCTGTTGCGCTTTATCTTTGAGTTCTGTACTGTTATCTTCAAAGCGGCTAGCCCTCAGCAAAAAATTTGCATAGGGAATCATCGGGAAACAAGTTCCATAATCGCGATTAGTGACAACTTCGGCACATTTAGCAATTCCATTCGCTAACACCTCATCACTAATAATCGGCACTGGAATTAGCTTGTTAACTTGGTGGAGATTACGAACAATTTGATCTTTATAATCTTGAATATCTTGATTGCGATCGTGATAGATTTCTAGAATTGATTGGAGTACTCTTAAGAATCCTGGTCTTCCATAGCGTGGCTCAATGGGGAAATATGTTCCCCCATAAAAAGGAACTAAATCATCGGGAGCAAGAAACAAATTTAAAGGCCAGCCGCCACTTTCACCCATAATTTGTATTGCTTGCATATAAATGCTGTCTAAGTCTGGTCGTTCTTCACGATCAACTTTAATCGCCACAAAGCGATCATTCATGTAGTCTGCAATTACCGTATCTGAGAAAGCTTCATGCTCCATCACCGTACACCAATGGCAACTGGAGTAACCGATTGACAAAAAAATCGGCTTATTTTCAGTTCTCGCTTTTTCTAAGGCTTCATCGCCCCAAGGATACCAATCGATCGGGTTATCAGCGTGTTTACGAAGATAGAGACTTTGCGATTGGGCGAGACGATTGGGCATAGGGCAAAATTTGACTGAAATATTTAGGTTTATAGGACGTTACTGTACTTAGAGTGTAACTGTTTCTGAGGAGTAGAACTAAGAGTTATTTGTAGCAGATTGCCTAAAAAGAGGCGGCTAGTAACGCCGCCTCTTTTTAGAGTGCAGCTAGTAATGCTTCTCCCATAGCTATGCATCCTAATTTTTCGCACCCATCCGCCATGATGTCACCTGTCCGCTTGCCCGAATCGAGAACTTTATTTACTGCTGCTTCGATCGCCTCAGCAGCATCCCCTTCATTAAAGGCATAGCGCAACATCATCGCGGCACTTAAGACTTGAGCGAGAGGATTAGCCAAATCCTTACCAGCAATATCAGGAGCCGAACCATGCACAGGTTCAAATACCCCTGGTTTACCAGCTTCACCGAGGCTAGCCGATGGCAACATGCCAATGCTTCCTGTCAACATTGCCGCCGCATCGGAGAGAATATCGCCAAAGAGATTACTGGTGAGAATCACATCAAACTGTTTCGGATTGCGAATAATTTGCATGGCGGCATTATCCACATACATATGGGACAGTTTCACATCAGGATATTCACTGGCAATACTCGTCACACGATCGCGCCATAGTTGTGACACTTCCAAGACATTGGACTTATCAACAGAGCAAACCGCCCCACGACGTTTTTGAGCAGCCTCAAATCCTACTCTGGCAATGCGATCGATTTCTGGTTCTGTATAAACCATCGTATTAAAGCCACGACGCACGCCATTTTCATCGGTAACAATCCCTTTGGGCTTACCAAAATAAATTCCACCCGTGAGTTCACGCACTACTAAAATATCCACACCTTCGACAACTTCACGCTTCAAGGTCGATGCATCAATTAATTGAGGCAAAATCTGAGCAGGACGTAAATTCGCAAATAAGCCCATACCACCACGTAAGCCTAGCAATGCTTGCTCAGGACGTAAATTTGAGGGCATCGTGTCCCACTTTTCGCCACCAACAGCCGCCAGTAATACGGCATCACTATTCTTGCAAAGCTGCAAAGTTTCTTCAGGCAGAGGATGCCCCGTCGCATCGATCGCTGCACCACCAACTAGAGCCGTCTCGAAAGCAAAGGTAATATCAAATTTTGGGGCGATCGCCTGTAGCACCGCCACCGCTACTTTCATAATTTCGGGACCAATCCCATCACCAGGGAGAAGGGTAATCTTATAGTTTTTAGACATTACAACAAGTATAAAGAAAGATTTTCTAACATAACATTACGTGAGTTCGATAACTGTCGTTTCAGGGGTTTGCTTGGTAATTGCTTTTAAGACTTTGAAAGAAAGGCGATCGCCACTACATAGGATATTTGCAGGAAAAATTTGATCGGTTGAATGTAGGTGATTTGATA
>NZ_NDHW01000232.1 GCF_002251945.1 Pseudanabaena sp. SR411 | reverse complement strand
TGCGATCGTGGCACTTGCCATAATCGTTAACATACTAGCAACCAGCAAAGTTATACGAGTAGGTAGAGAATTAACTTTTGAGGCGATCGCTATTTTCATAAAGAATGAAATCTAACTAATTCTAAGAAAACTTCTTGGGTATGACTAACTTGCGACAGAAGAGGCAAATTCAAATGCTTTAGCAGAAATTTGTCAAGAACAAGTTGGGGTAAATACATGATACGGGTAAAAACCTGCAAGATAGCCATCAAAGCTATGCACAGAGAGGATTTCAAAAATATGCTTTTTGCCTTTCGCGTTAAAAAATTAACGGTAGAATGCGCGTTTGTGACCTGTTTTGCAGGTTTTTACACGGTACCTGCATCTATCCCTACTATTGCCTGCACTGGGTCATACCTCTGGTTTGATGGCTCACATGAGTATCCACCATCAGTTCTTGAGAAATGACAGGAGGTCGGCGTTGAGTTGATCTTTATGCGTGTCGGTTAGTCCGTGGGGCGCACCTGGATAGATCTTCAAGGTGGCATTCTTCACCAACTTTGCGGCGGCGATCGCAGCAGCCCTAATTGGCACGATCTGGTCATCATTGCCATGCAGAATCAGGGTTGGCACATCGAACTTTTTGAGATCTTCAGTGAAGTCCGTTTCAGAGAATGCCTTGATGCAGTCAAATGCATTCTTGTGTCCAGCTTGCATACCCTGAAACCAGAACCAGTCAATCATGCCCTGCGAGACTTTGACATCTGGTCGGTTAAAGCCGAAGAATGGCCCATTAGCGAGATCTTTGTAGAGTTGCGAGCGATCTACAAGGGAACCAGCACGAAGCCTGTCAAACACCTCAATGGGAAGTCCATCGGGATTATTYTYTGTCTTCAGCATTAGCGGCGGTACGGCGGAAATCAATGCGGCTTTGGCGAGTCGTGCCGTGCCATGGCGACCGATATAGCGGGCAACCTCACCGCCACCTGTGGARAAGCCAATCAGGGTTGCACCATTCAGGTCGAGGGTTTCAATTAGCATCGCGAGATCGTCGGCATAGGTGTCCATTTCGTTWCCRTTCCAAGGCTGGCTCGATCTCCCATGTCCACGACGATCATGAGCAATGCAGCGAAATCCGTGATCTGCCAAAAAGAGCATCTGAGCTTCCCAACTATCAGAATTTAGGGGCCAGCCGTGACTGAAGATAACTGGCTGTCCTGCGCCCCAGTCTTTATAATAGATATCGATATTGCCAGAATTTTCTTTGCCAACTGTAATGTAAGACATGGGGAATCTCCTTTTGTTTGTGCAATCTATGTTTATATGAACTAGTTTGTTTCGCTTCAAATCTGTGCCATACCGCCATCGACAAATAGCTCGATGCCGTTCACAAAGCTGCTGTCGTCTGAAGCGAGAAAGATAACGGCTTTGGCAATCTCATCGGGCGTACCGACTCTTCCCAGTGGGATAGTGTTGGCTTGGCTGTCTACAAATTCCTGCACCTGCTCATCACTCAATCCAAGAAGATTGTAGGCAGGAGTAGGAACCACGCCAGGACTAATAGCGTTAACCCTGATGTGCCGCTCTTTGAGGTCGAGTGTCCAATTTCGGGCAAACGATCGCACGGAGGCTTTGGTTGCACTGTAAACGCTGAAGGCTGGCGTACCCACAGTAGAAGCAGTTGAGGCGTTCAGGATGATGGAAGCGCCTTCTGGCAACAGTGGTATTGCCTTCTGGACGGTGAACAGCAGACCTTTGACGTTCGTGTTGAACGTTTTGTCAAAGTGTTCTTCGGTGATCGATCCGAGGGGAGCGATTTCGCCACCGCCAGCATTGGCGAAGACCACATCGAGGTGTCCCTGCTCTTGCTCGATTGTGGCAAAAAGGCGATCGAGGTCTGCCAGATTGGAGACATCGCTCTGAACACCAATAACATTTTTACCGATCGCTTTCACAGCAGCATCCAGTTCAGTTTGGCGGCGACCTGTGATAAAGACATACGCGCCTTCGGCAACGAAACGCTGGGCTGTGGCAAGACCGATGCCGCTAGTGCCGCCTGTAACGAGAGCGACTTTTCCTTCTAGTTTGTTCATGATGATCATTCCTGTGGTTATTGAGCGTAGAACTTATGTATTGAGAGGGAGTGATTCTGGGGGTTGATTTAAGTCCTGAGTTTTTTACTTGGCGAACAATTCTTTGCCTGCTAAGGCAGCAGCTACTCGTGCTACATTCGCACCATGATGCTTGGCAGCTTCCAGCATTGGTTCAGTAACGCCTGTCTGCTCCATATGTTCTCCCGCTGAGCGCCCATAGGGGCCCCATTGCAGACCGCCAAGCGGATATCCTGGGGTGATTTTGGGTAAAGGTACTATTACCATTCCCAGTTCGGCAAAGTTATTTAATAGCACCAGCATAGTTAGCTCCACGCCACCACCTGCATTACCGTAACCGCCGCCTGTCGAAAAGACAGCACCCACCTTCCCAATTAGGCTATCTTTAACCCAAAGAGGTCCACAAACCTGATCGATAAATTTTTTCACGCGCCAATCTGGACTTCCCATATGGACAGGAGAACCAACAATGACAGCATTACTGGCGACTACATCATCTTCAGTAACATCCTCTGCAAACTTGAGTTCCGCTTCAGCACCTGGAACGGATGTCACACCAGAAGCTACTGCTTCTGCCATCTTCTTGGTATTGCCGTAATCTGTTGCGTAAACAATTAAGACCTTTGTCATCTTGTACCTCTTACTTTTTGAAATTGATAGCTGTCTGTACGTCAAATCGTATTTAAGTTCCGCTACCCTAAATGCTGTCTCAAAAACGCCAACGTGCGATCGCTAGCTAATTCTGCGGCTTCTTTGCGATAAGCGGAGCTGCCCACGCGACCAAACCCGTGATTCACTCCTTCATAGCGATAGATTGTTACAAAAGGGTTGTCTTTTAGTCCTTGCTGAATGGTTGTTTGAGCGCTTGGCGACACATATTCGTCATTTGCACTGATATGCAAGATCAGCGGTTTCTGAATCTTCGTTGCCTCTGCTAAATTCTTGTCAATCTCAACGCCGTAGTAACTGACGTTGGCATCTGCATCGCTACGGGTTGCCATGAAATAGGCAAGTTTGCCGCCCAAACAAAAGCCCACACTGCCGACCTTGCCGACCTTGCCTGTGCTACTGGGATACTGCCGCAGAAAAGACAGGGTTGCCTTCAGGTCTTCTACGCCGCTATCCAAATCAAACGCTTGGAGTAGCTTAAAGGCTCTAGCCCACTGATCCTCCTCTTCAGGATCGAGTTGCACATTGGGTTCCAGTCGCCAATACAAATCTGGCACAATCGCCAAATAGCCTGCCTTAGCAAAATCATCGGCAGTCTGCCGCATATTTTTATTAACTCCAAGCACTTCTTGAATCAGCACAATTCCTGCACGAGGCTGAGTGCTGGGTGCTGCGAGATAGGCGCTAAAACTGCCTTTGGATAAGGCTGGAATGGTTACAGTTTGACTTGTCATAGTGTCCTGTTGAACAAATTAACGAGGATTGGAAATCAAAATTGATTAGGTCGGAATGGGTTGCAGCCGTGACGCGAGAAATTGACGAATGTAGTTTGCGATCGCAGTCCCATCTTCTTCCAACGCAAAGTGTCCAGTATCAAGGAGATGAAATTCAAGGTTCTGCAAGTCGCGTTTGTAGGCATTGGCTCCTTCTACGATAAAGCCCTGGTCGTTTTTGCCCCACACCACTAGCGTGGGTGGCTGGTTCTTCAATTCAAAAACATGCTTGTTAGAGAAGCAGGCTCAACGATTTTTCCAGAGGCGATTGGCGTTCTTCTCTATTTCGCGATCGCGGCGTGTTCGATGAGCGTAGCAACGGACTCTGGATGGGAAATCATCACCACATGAGATGCACCCTTCACGGCGATCGTCTCCTTTGAGTTGGCTCGCTTCGCCATGAAAGCGTGTACCGCCGCTGGAATATTCAAGTCGCGATCGCCATAGATGAACCAAGACGGAGTAGACTTCCATGCAGGCGTACCAGATGCCTCATTAAGTGCAGCTTCCGTGATTGGTCGCTGAGTACCAGCCATCAGCTTTGCCTCTGCGATGGACACATCCGCAGCAAACTGCGCGTGGAACTTGGACTGCTGAATGTAGAGGTCATTGCCGCTGTCGGGCAGTGCAACTGGTGGCGCAAGCGTCGGTCCGAGTGTACTTCCTGGGTAACGACCTGATAGTTCGACGGCAGTCTCGCCCGACTCAGGAGCGAAGGCAGCAACGTAGACCAGAGCCTTCACGTTCTTGTTGTCATTAACAGCATTGGTGATTACTGAGCCTCCGTAGGAATGCCCGACCAACACGATGGGTCCTTCAATGCCGTTAAGGATGCTGGAGACATAATCCGCGTCACTCTTGACACCGCGCAGGGGATTGGCGGCGGCGACCACTGGATACCCTTTTGTAATCAACTTAGTCAAGACACCGTTCCAACTAGAAGACTCGGCGAACGCGCCGTGGACGAGAACGATGGTGGGCTTGTTATCTTGTGCGCTGGCAGTGTTCATAATGGCTCCTAATGAAGTAACGAGGATGAATCCTAGAGAAAGTGCGGTAATCAAAAGTAGATGGATACCGTTTCTGCGGGTGAGCATGTTCATGTTGCGATCTCCTATATGTTTGTTTATATTGTTGGGCTGTGAAATTGACACCAAAGATTTCCTAGGTGATGATTGGTGCTGATAGGACATCCGGAAGTACAATGTAGACCTGAGAACTTCCGGCATCTATCTCCATGGTGATGGATTTGTTCAAGCGCTTCTCCTTGCAATGTTCTGCTTCGCAATTAGTGCGTTGAAGTTGTATTTAGAGTGAAGTGTTTGTCGATCGCGACTGGCTTTAATGAAATCTGCCGCCTTTTCACCAATCATTATGGTTGGCGCGTTTGTATTGCCTGTGGTGATGGTTGGCATGATGGACGCATCCACGACACGCAAACCCTCAACTCCATGCACCCGCAGTTCGGGATCTACAACTGCCATCGGGTCAGTGCCCATTTTGCAAGTGCCAACTGGGTGATACACCGTATCGCAAGCTTCTCGGACGTAAGTAACAAGTGCCGCATCACTCTGCTTATCGGCACCCGGAGCAATTTCTTCACCGCGAAACTCATCAAAGGCACTTGTACCGAACAAGTTGCGGAGTAATTTAATCCCTGCCACTAGCTTTTGCACATCAGATTCACTTTGGAGATAGTTCATTTGAATCATCGATGCGTCTTTGGGGTCGGGGGAACGCAAACTGACACTGCCAATGTTTTGGGGATGAGTCAAACAGACAAAACTTGTGAATCCTAAACCAGAGTGGGCATAACCAGGCGGTACCAACACAACGGGACCGAAGAGAAACTGTAAATCTGGCGCAGCATCCAGATTTCCCTCGGTATGCAAAAACAAGCCAGCTTCAGCGATACTACTGGTGCTTGCCTTGTGCAAATCCTGAGTTGCCTCGTGTGCCACGGACACGACAGGGTGGTCTTGGAGGTTTTGACCAACACCCGGCAAATCAGCCACTACGGGAATTCCCAAGGCTTTTAGGTGTTCTGCATCTCCAATGCCGGAAAGCATCAGCAGCTTGGGCGAATCGAACGCGCCAGCACTTAAAATCACTTCCCGATTGACCCTAACCTGGTGCAGCGTGCCTTCGTGCAAGTACTCTACCCCAACGGTACAAGTACCCTCAAACAACAAGCGAGTTACCAATGCTCCTGTCGTTACAGTTAAATTGGGACGATCGAGAATGGGCAGCAGGAAGGCAGCGGCGGCACTGTGGCGCTTACCATCCTCAATGGTCAACTGATAGAGTCCTACCCCTTCCTGCTGCATCCCATTGACATCAGGATTGTGGTCATATCCTAGTGCCACCGCTGCATCTACAAAGCGTTGCGATACCACAGCAGGTGCAATCAGATCGGTGACGCTCAACTCTCCATCACCCCCGTGAAATTCGGATGCGCCTCGTGAGGAGTGTTCCGATTTCTTGAAGTATGGCAAAACATCTTGGTAACTCCAACCGGGATTCCCCAATGACTGCCAGTGGTCATAATCGTGAGGATTACCTCGCATGTAAATCATGAAATTAATCGAACTGCTACCGCCCAAGACTTTGCCGCGGGGACAAAAGATTTTGCGATCGTTGAGGTAGGGTTCGGGTTCAGAGAAATATGCCCAGTCTACTTCGGAGCCTAATAAGCTCAAGCATTCTGACGGAATTTGAATCTCTGGTTTCGTGTCTGGTTTGCCTGCTTCGAGGAGTAACACCGTTGTATTGCTGTCTTCAGTCAGACGGTTGGCAACGACGCAGCCTGCTGAACCTGCACCGATCGCAATGTAATCATAGTCAGTCATAAAAATCTCCTGCGCTGGTTCTATTCATTGTTTCGGGAGGATTGCTACATTCTCGTAGCATCATGTAGACGGTAGCGTTCCAGGTGGACCCAGAAATTCGTCGCCAATCTCAGCAGAAATGCGTTCAAATAAAGCCATGTCAGTTGCTTCTTGCTCGTCTAGTGTCCCAGTTTCTGCAATCAACCGAGCAAAACTGCTGGGTGCAGCAACGACTAATGCACGCGCTGGTTTATCGCTCAACACGCCAACGACGTGAGGGATGCCAGGAGAAATTAGAAAGCTTTCGCCAGGGGTTAGCACCACCTTGTTCTTACCCGCCCAGACCGTGAGATCCCCTTCCAGCACGTAGAGTTGTTCGGAATAGAGCATGTGGCGATGGAGGGGTGTTAGTGTACCCGAAGGGATGTAGCCCTCGATTAGGTCGTACTGACCACCAGTTGTAGTGTGATCAGCAACGATGGTAAGACGATTGCCAAAAAGCCAGAAAGATTGTGTCATAAGTTTGCTCCTGTTGATAAGAGATTCTGAATGATTGAATCTAGCTGTGTACCAGCGGTGTATCCACCAAATGTTCTGCTAGAAACCAAACTTGTGTCTCATTCATTCGTAACGCTTGGCTCACCAACAAATCATTCGTGCCGCTATCTTGATTCGCTGCGGTTTTATCGATCGCCGCTCTCAGTTCCTCAATAATCAACTCGTGGGCTTCCAGCAACCGCGACAGCATCACGGGTACGTCTTCAACGCCATTGGGAGGACGCTGAATTTTAGTGACTTCTGCCACATGGCGCGGGTCAGCGATCGCCACGCCTCCCAGAGTTTGCACCCGTTCTCCCAATGCATCAATCAACTCAATCTGCTCACTAGCATGCTTATCAAGCAACAGATGTAGTTGATAAAACGTGTGTCCGCGCATCAACCAGTGATGTTTTTTGTAAAGGTGATAGAGAATGACGGTATCGGCTAAAATTTGATTGACTAAAGCACAGCTTTCGCGGCGGGCACTGGGGTTGAGGGCGATTGGCAAATTGCGTAAAGTGCCGTACTGCTGAATTTCATCTCCATGCTGATGTAGCAAGGGCTGACTGTGATCGACTTTAGTGATGTTGCTTGTCTTTTGAATTGGCATGATTGGCTCTCCTGTAGTCAGGAAGGTTTGTAAGTATTGGGATTAACGCAGATGTTTCTTCAGTTCGGTGGCTGCCTAGACAAAAAGAGAACGGATGGCTGGAAGTTCGGCTAAACTATTCAGCAGTCCGAAGTCATGAATCACGCCCTAATTTCAAAAATTCCTTTACTTCCCTAGAAGGACGCGGATCGTCTGCGACCTCTAAAACTTTTACTTCTTGGGAGGTTGCTTGAGTAATCATAAGTTCTCCTTGAATTTTTAGAGGGTGGATAATCTGTTGAAGTGGCACTGTCAAGTTAATTGTTACTTCATTGCTTCTACAGCCTCATCCGTGGACAGAACTGCGTTAGCGAGATAGCCAAAGTTAATCAGTGCCGCCTTGTAGCCATCGCCCAACTCTGGATGTTGAGGGGCTGCGGTTGCATCTTTGACGACGAGTACCTCAAACCCTTGCTCAATCAGATCGCGCAGGTGAGCTTCAACACAAATATTTGCCAGCATTCCGAGCAGAATGACTTTGCTGATGTTGCGCTTACGCAGTTGCAAAACAAGGTCATTACTCTGCGGCCCATAAGCTTTGTGAGGACTGACCACGATCGTTTTGCCATCCTCAATAAAGGGCTTGTAGCGCTCGAGCCAGTCAGCACCCGAACCCAAGAATCCATCGAGGCTCAACGCCCCACTGCGATCAAACTCCTTGGACTTAAGCATCATTTGCTCTACGGTTCCAGCAAATTTCCAGGCATAGTCGGTAGGGTAGTAATAGTGGGGAGAGATGAATACCTCAAAGTCGTTCTGCTTCGCGGCTTTGAAGATGCGCTCGATGTTCTCGACGGTCTTGTTGTCCTTGACACTATTACCCACCAGATCCCAGGAAACCCCTGTTTCACTTAAGACATCGTTTTGTGGATCAATAACAACGATCGCGGTGTCAATTTTGTTGATGTTCATGTTTCTCCTTGCTCCATGTTCACGGTTCGATTTGTAATGGTGCGATCGCCCAACAGCCTTTGCAATTATGAAGCAGGGATAGGTTGCAGCCGTGCCGTAAGAAATTGAGCGATGTGGCTTGCGATCGCATCGCCCTCCTCCTCCAAGGCAAAATGTCCAGTATCGAGTAAATGGAACTCAACGTCTTTCAGGTCGCGCTTGTAGGGATAAGCGCCTTCAGCAGGGAAGATGTAGTCGTTCTTACCCCAAACAATCAGGGTAGGTGGCTGATATTTGCGGAAATACTCCTGCCATTCTGGGTACAACGGTGGATTCGTACCATAGCTATAAAACAGCGCCAGTTGAATCTCATCGTTGCCTGAGCGATCAAGTAAGGGTTGGTCTATATTCCAGGTATCAGGGGCGATCGCTTCAAGGTTGCGAACGCCATTGGTATATTGCCACTTAGTTGCTTCTAATGTAAAAAGGTATCTAAGCTTGTCAGCATTCTCAGGCGAACGGGCTTGCCAATAAGCCTTGATTGGAACCCAAAATTCGCGCAAACCTTCCTCGTAGGCATTCCCATTTTGGACAATCAGCGCCTCAACTCGTTCTGGATATTTAGCCGCAATGCGATAGCCAATAGGCGCACCATAATCCATCACGTAAAGGCTGTATTTCTTGAGATCGATCGCGGCAATGAATTTCTCCATAATCTCAGCCAAGTGATCGAACGTGTAGTCAAATTCATCCATACTTGGCATCGAACTGTTGCCGTAGCCCGGATAATCAGGTGCAACTAGGTGGAAGCGATCGGCAAGTGCAGGCATCAGATTGCGGAACATGTGAGAGGAGGTTGGAAAGCCATGCAATAGCAGAATTGTTGGATTGCTGCGAGAACCAGCTTCGCGGTAGAAAATATCTAAACCATCGATCGAAACGGTACGAAATGCGGTCATGAGATTACTCCTGATGAACTTATTGTGATTTAAAGCCTAACGATGGCTCTGTTGCTGAAAGTAGTCGCGCCAACTTACGGGTAAGGCTTCTAATTGAGCAGCACGGTGAAGTAACGCTGGATTGTTCTGCTCGCGGGTAAAAAGTTGAGTGATATCGGCAACCGTAATATTGTTCTCATCCCGACTCAGCAACTCTAGAGTGTCTCCAGTCCCAACTTCGCCCTCTTGCAAAACAGAGAAGTAAAATCCTGTCCGACGACTAGCAAGAAAGCGTTTCACCATATCCGGTCGCCCAAATCGAATTCCCAGTTTATAGCAGGGCAGGCGCGGCTGCGTCACCATCAGTTTGACATTGCCGATCTGAAAGCGATCGCCAATATTCAATTCCTCTTCTCTCAGCCCAGTGGTAGTGAAATTTTCACCAAAGTTGCCCAGAGTCAACTCTGTGTCAGGTAATTCACGTCGCCAGTAATCGTAATGCTCAAACGGATAAACATAGACTGCTTTCTCCAATCCACCATGAACAGTTAGATCGGCTTGTCCGTCACCGTCTAAATTGAGCGATCGCACCATCGCCCGTTCGCTAATAGGCTCTTTGAAAATTCCAGTTCTCACTGGGCTTCCTTTCCAGATCACTTCACGGGGAAGTCCGATGTTGACAGAGATGATTTTCATTTTTAGCTGCCAAAGGTAAGTTGATAAAACTGCGTAGAACTATCTTTAGTGACCTGTTGTTTTAGACTGGGAATCAGAAAATTTAAGGATTTGCAGTGGTAATAACTGCCATCAACTGCTCCATATTCCAGTGACTGGTATACCGATCTCCATTGATAAACAGCGCAGGGGCAGTCGTTACTCCACTGCGTAAGCCACCTTCAATATCTTGATTGATGCGATCGACATGCACATCTCTAGCCATCTCTCGGAGAAATTGGGGAATATTGAGTCCTAGACGATTGGCATACTCCACCAAATAGCCGTTTCCTAAAGCTTGTTGATGGTTGAACAGTATGTCATGCATCTGCCAAAACTGACCCTGTACCCCTGCTGCTAGTGCGGCGGCTGCTGCCTTTTGAGCTTGACGATAGATTTGAGGTTGAGGGAACTGTCGAAACACAAAACAGAGATTATTTTCCTCAGGAAATGTTACATTGAGCTGCTCGTGAATGGTCTTAATTAAGGTGTGGAGTTCTCCACATTGAGGACATTGATAATCCCCATACTCAACTAGGACAACTCTTGCCTTGAGCGATCCTTGTCGATAGTCTCGTTCGGAAGGTGGTAAAACTAACTGGTTGCGATCGCCCGATGCTTCAATAGAAATATCGTGACTCATGCTTAACCTCTAAAGAAAAGAGCGTCCATCGTGCAAGTAGCACTGTAAAATATTTTTCTTACTCCTACAATTATTTTGATGTCCTTAATTTAGGGGACTAACTCAAATCTGTCATCAATTCAGGGGTTATATTTAAATCAATAAATCGATTGATTATTTAGGTGAACTTAGGTATTGAATTTATAGCAAACTTAAGTTCATATAGCATTCTTATAGGCTAGCTATCCCTCGCTTTAAGGCAATAATAGTTGCCTGAGTGCGATCTTTAGCGCCCAACTTGCTTAAAATGCGGTTGATATTCGATTTGACAGTGCTTTCCGTAATACTTAAGGCAGCACCGATTTCCAGATTGTTCATCCCTTGGGCAACCAACCGCAGCACCTCTAATTCGCGATCGGTCAACTCTGGATTAGTCATTCGCTGTGCTAATTTAGCGCCAACGTGAGGTGGGATATACTGCTGTCCATCGTGAACGGTACGAATAGCAGTTCGTAGTTCGTTAGGCTTACAGTCTTTGAGCAGATAACCCTTTGAACCTGCTCGTAACCCCCGATAAATATCTTCATCTCCGTCGTATGTCGTCAACACAATGATGCGAGCTGTGTTAAATTCAGCACAAATCGCAGTAATGGCTTCCACTCCTCCCATTTGGGGCATTCGTAAATCCATTAAGGTCACGTCTGGTTGCGCTTGACGGAACAACTGAATTGCTTCAATACCGTCTTTGGCACGACCAATCACAGTCATATCTTCTTCTTCATTGATGATCGCTTCTAATCCTTGCTGAACAATGGCATGATCGTCCACAATCAGAATCCGAATAACTGCTGTTTGGCTCATGACTTACTCCCGATTCACGATTACAATAATCTCTGTACCGCGATCGAGCTGACTGCGGATGATTAATTCACCGCCAATCTGTTCGACCCGTTCGCTCATCCCCAATAAACCAAATCCTTTCGTTGGGTATACTTGGTCAACTTCAAATCCCTGCCCGTCATCATTAATCCGTAAAATACACTGCGTCTCCTCATAGACCAATTCAACGTGAATTGCGGTAGCGTGGGCATATTTAATGGCGTTGGTTAATGATTCTTGTCCAATGCGTAATAGGTTATTTTCAACATCGGGCGATAAAGCATAGATGACACCGATGATTTCACAGGTGATATGAGTATTTGTAGAAGATTTCATTTGAGCAGTTAGACGATTGAGGGCCCGATATAAGTCTCCCTCCTCTAACAGTTTTGGTCGGAGCGTAGTCACCGATCGCCGAGCTTCAGCTAGTCCAGCGCGTGCTAATTCATCGATTGTTTGCATATGGGCCTGTGCCCTCTCTGGGTTCTTTGTAATCTGCTCCGTCGCTGCTCCAATGTGCAGCAGGATACCAGTAAACACTTGCGCTAGCGTATCGTGAATTTCTCGCGCCATGCGGTTACGCTCTTCCAGAATTGAGGCTTCTTCAGCACGTTTGCGTTCACGAAGTGTAGCGTCTCGCTGTTCGCTAATATCAAGAATCACACCCAACATTTGCACAGGATGCCCATTGGTATTATAAATGCCTCGACCTCTGGCAACTAACCAATGAATACTGCCATTCGGGTAAATTACTCGATATTCAGCTTCATAGTGGGTGCGGGTTGCTAGGGCTTCCGCAATCGTTTGCTCAACCCGACCGATATCTTCTGGATGAACCCGATCGCGCCATGCCTGATAGCTACCCTTAACTTCACCCGGCACTAGCCCCAGCAATCGGATGTGGTTATCATCCCAGTCCACTGTATTCTCTACAATATTCCAATTCCAACTGCCGATGTAGGAGAAGTCCATTGTCAGCCTACGTTGCTCTTCACTCAGGCGAAGAGCATTTTCAGCTTGCTGACGCTGTTCAATCTCCTGAGAAAGCCGTAAAGTTCTTTCGGTGACTTGCATTTCCAATGTTTGATTATATTCGGCTAGTAATTTCTCAGCTTCTTTACGCACTGTGATGTCTTGAAAGGCTGCGATCGCGTAAGCCACATTCCCATGTTCGTCAAAGACTGGCGTTCCCCATGCCTCAATGGGAATAATAGTCTCGCCTTGGTGAATCTCTAAATCATCTGTTCTTACACACTCACCTTTTAACGCTCGGATGATTGGCATCGCTTCAGGAGAACAGTTTTGATCCGTTCCAGCCAGATAAACTTGATAAATTTCTGCAAGATGATCTGGCGCTACACTAGCATCAACACCTTTGCCTAGTAGCTGAATGCCTCGTTGATTGAAATAGTAAGGGCGACCCGTTGCATCCAAGACCCCAATTCCCACTGGAACCGCTTCTAGAAATTGAGCCATTCGACTTTCGCCAGCACGGAGTTTTGAGTAGAGTTTGGCATTTTCGATCGCGATCGCTGCCTGAGTCGATAGTAGATGTAGAACTTGCGATCGCTCTGGTGTAAATGCTCCAGTCGCTAATTGATTTTCTAGATACAACATGCCTACAAGCTTACTTTGATTCAGAAGTGGCAAACAGAAGATGGATTGAGTGTGGTTATGCTGAATGTATGGCTCATTGATGAAGTGACCTTCACGAGTCGCATCATTTAAGAGGACGGTTTCATGGGTTCGGATCACATACTGAATAATCGATTCGGGTAGGTGATTGGTCGTTGGAAGCGATTGCAGCACTTGTTCTGCACAGACCTGCTCACCGTCATTGAGTTCACAAGAAGCTTCGATTGTCCATGTCCCTACATTTTCTAGAATTAAACAGCCCGTTTGTGCGCCAGCATTCTCGATTAAGATCCGCATCAAAGTACGAAGCAACCGATCTAGCTCAATTTCACTTGAAATCGCCTGAGATGCCTTTAGCACTGTTGCTAAATCAAAAGCGATAGGTGAGGTATTAGAGGTGGTTCCAGAAGTGGTATGAATGGCTGTGTCAGTTGTGTCTGATGATTGAGGGAAGAACTGTGGATAGCGCGTTTCTAGATCTTTAACCTTCGCAGTCGCTCCCCAGCGTTCATAGCAGTAGTGAGCTTCTTTCATATAGGTTTGAGCAAACTTTGACCTGCCCCGTTCTAGATAAAACTTGGCAGCTAATTCATAAGCTAACGCTTCTTCTTGAAGATACTCATTGTCTCTAGCCCCTTGAATCGCTTGTTCGTAGAACTCCTCCGCATCAAACAACTGACCCAAGACTCGTGCTTTCTCTGCCTCAACTAAATGATACTTATGCAAATAATTCATCGGCGCATAATCTGCCCAGTGTTTCATCTTCTTCTGATGAGCAGTGACTTTGGTGAGAATTGCTGACTGTACTTGAGCATTATTTTCAGGGTATGTTGCAAGTCTTGATAAAGACTCATAAAAGTAGTATAGAGCTTTGGAAAACGTAGCTGTCATCTGGAGTAAATAATTTTCTGCTACGGCTGAGTTTTGGACTGCCTGCTCATATTCATAGAATAAATAACAAAGGAAAAGCTTACTGAGATGCGAATTAAAGATTGCAAATCCATCATTTGCCGCTTTATGTTGTGATAGCTCAATTTCCTCATTGTAGGCTTCTCCAATTAAACGAATTGGATTATCTGAACGTCCCATCAAATTTAAGACCGTTTGTTGATAGATCTGATTCCAGACAAGTGGTATTTCCTGTTTGATTTGGCGGATTGCTTCACCCTGCGTTGTCATCTTACGTTCAAGTTCCACGAGTTCTTTTCCAACGACATAGGCATGAAAGCAATAACAATGAGCACAATAGCCTGCAAATTCTAAATCTCCAGTTTCAAGCCCACTTTGATAGCCTTCTAAGAATGGCTGCAATACTTCCCTAACGTGATCTTTCCAGATGATGATAAAGTTACTGACGATAGTTACAGTCCGAGCTTTAAACGTTCGGGTATTGGGTTGGGATAATAGCCTCAGAGCAAGTTGACTAAACTTGTAGCCGAAATCAATATTTCCAAGCATTCCACAAAGAATTAGCCCAAAGTTGGCATAGGCAACAGGAGATGCAAACGTATTACCGTACTGAATTGATAAGCTGACCTGCTTAGATGCAAATAAAAGCATTAAATTGGGAGCCGCAATTTGGGTAACTGTTGTTATCCTTGATAGGATTCTCATTACTTCTAGCTTGTCTGGCTGGATCATTTCTGGTAAATGAATCAAGCCCTCAATTGATCGCTTACTCAGGAGCGATGCGATCTCATCTATCTCAAACTGAATATCTGACTGACTTGGATATCGGGGAAAACTGATTCCCAGTTGCTGCAAAATGTTTAATGCTATATTAATCGCTTCCAGTAGCTGATTCTGAGCAATGGATGTTTGGATTTTGATATCGTAGATTTTGACACGATCGAGAACTGTTTTAGCCTCCTGTAGAACGATTGCCGCCCAAGATTCTACCTGCTCAAATTCGCCACACAAATACGCGATTTCTGTAGTTTCTAAATGTAAGTTTAATGTCAGGTTATAGTTTGTTTGCCAGCTAGAAACTGTCAGCCATGCTCTCCCTACAGCTAAATATTTGTTAGCTATGGTGTAGGCAATCGCCCCTCTCGCTTTCTGACCTGCCAATAGGTTCAGCTTGGCAATTTCATCCCGTTCTACTTGATTGGTAACAAGCTCAACCCCATGATTGAGCTGATCCACAATTTCAAATAGCCTTTCTGATAATCGCTCTGACAAAGTTTTTTCGATTAGATTGCGACCAATTTGGAGATGAACCACTTGTTTCTGCGACTCATCAATCAAAGCATAGGCAGCTTGCTGCACGTGATCGTGCAAAAACTTATATTCTTGTACTAATAAGTTTTCGTCTACTTCTGACAGGGGTTGAATTAATCCAGCTTGTGCCGCTACGAGTAAATTCAGGGAAATGCCTTTGAGGGGTTGCTCACAAACAATTGCTAACGTCTCCAAATTAAATTCAGCCCCAATACAAGCGGCTAAGCAGAGCATTTGCTGCGTCACCTCTGGCAACTTCTTTAGCTTGATGAGCATCAGCTCCACTACATTATCGGTGATATCTTGGGCTTGAATTTGGGCAATATTCCATTGCCAACTTAGACGTTCTGCATCAAAGCTCAAGAGGTTCTCACTATATAGAAATCTCAAAAATTCATTGATAAAGAAAGGATTGCCTTCGGTTTTACGCAGCACTAATTCAGCTAAGAGACAAACAGTGGCTGAATTTTGATATAGCGTTTCAGCAAGCAACTGACTCAACGGTTCCAATGTTAAGGGTGCTAGAACAATTTCCTGAAGCACTACTCCTTGTTTTCGTAATCGCTCCAGCGTTAATACCAATGGTTGCGTTGGATTTACTTCATTATCTCGATAGGCTCCAATCAGAAATAGGGATTGGATTTGCTCGTCGAGCATGAGTAGCTCAATTAATTTGAGTGTTGCTGAATCTACCCACTGTAAATCGTCAAGAAAGATCGCGAGTGGACGATCTTTTGAGCATAATACTCGGATGAACTGCTGGAAGGCGCGATTGAAGCGATTCTGTGCTTCTGTAGCTCCCACCTCTGGTACGGGTGACTGCTTGCCAATAATGAATTCTACTTCGGGAATCACATCAATGATCAGTTGTCCGTTGCTTCCCAAGGCAGTTTGGAGAAGCGAGCGCCACTGTTGCACCTGTTCATCTGGCTCACTGAGCAATTGTCGCACCAATTTTTGCAGAGCATCCGCGATCGCGCTGTAGGGAATATTACGCTGAAACTGGTCGAACTTACCAGAGATAAAGTACCCTTGCTTTACCGTGATGGGTTTGTAGAGTTCCTGTACTAAAGCTGATTTACCAATGCCTGCATAGCCAGAAACCAACATCATTTCAGAAGACGCAGAGATATTGTCATTCTCCCCGCCTCCGCGTCCCCATGCCACCGTGTCTCCACCCACTACTCTCTCAAACGCCGCCAATAATGTTGCAGTCTCTGCCTCTCGTCCGTAAAGTTTCTGGGGAATTTGAAACTGATTAGAAACATCATGTAACCCAATTTGAAAGGAATCGATTCGATCGCTTGCCTCTAATTGATGTGCGCAAAGTTCTAAATCTGCTTTGATACCCCAAGCACTCTGATAGCGATCCTCGGCATTCTTTGCCATCAGTTTTAGAATGAGATCGGAAATGGGTTTGGCGATCACTGCATTCATCTCACAAGGCGGAACAGGCTGCTTAGCAATATGACAATGGACTAGCTCCAGCATATCCGCTGTGGGAAACGGTAGATGCCCAGTGACAAGCTCGTAAAACGTTACACCAAGTGAGTAAAAGTCGGTGCGGTAATCGAGCGATCGGTTCATCCGCCCTGTTTGTTCTGGAGACAGGTAGGCAATTGTCCCTTCTAAAACATGAGGGCTTTTGAAAGTCGGATTCGTGCGGCTAAATTGAGTAGCTATTCCGAAGTCAATAATTTTGACAATGCCAGTATCCAGATTGAGGACAATGTTTCCAGGGTTAATGTCCTTATGAATGACATGGGCGGCATGGATTTTTCCCAGAATATCTATGAGTTCTATAGCAAGACGGAGAAAAGTGGATAATGGCATGGGGCAAAAGGTTTCTGGGTGTGATAGTATCCATTGCTCTAGGGACTCTCCACCAAAGTCTTCTAAAAGAATGACGAGCGTGCGTTGATAGTTCTGCTGGTTGTATGCTTTGACGACTCCTTCTAGATTGAGGGAACTGGTAACTTCATATTCCTGCCTGTAGCGAATCAGTTCTTGGGGAGAGGGATAATCTTGCTTGAGCATTTTTACGATTATCGCCCTTCCATCGCCTCTAATTCCCCGATATACCAGAGAATTAGAACTTTCGTAGATCTTGTCTTGGATGGCAATTTCAGAGAGAACAATCATAGAACTCTTTCCCAGTAGATATGATCAGCCTAATCGTAGTCTTTACTTTTAAGCGATCGCAACATCTTCAGAAAGATAGACATCTTGAATCGCGTGAAATAGCCTCACACCTTCTTCAAAAGGCTTCTGGAAGGTTTTGCGCCCAGAGATTAAGCCAGCACCACCTGCTCGTTTATTAATTACCGCAGTCCGCACGGCATCTACTAAATCATTTTTCCCAGATGCGCCACCAGAGTTGATTAAACTCGCTCGACCACAGTAGCAATTCAGAACTTGATAGCGGGTTAAATCAATGGGATGCTCAGTAGTGAGTTCAGAATAGATTCGCTGATCGGTTTTACCGTAGCTACTAATCTCTCCGATTACGTTATAGCCACCATTGTTCTCAGGCAACTTTTGCTTAATGATATCTGCCTCAATAGTTACGCCAAGGTGATTTGCTTGCCCAGTTAAGTCAGCAGAAAGATGGTAGTCCTTGTCTTGCTTAAAGGCATTATTGCGAAGGTAGCACCACAAAATAGTTGCCATGCCGTATTTATGTGCCAAAGCGAAGACCTGACTAACTTCTTGAATCTGTCGGGTAGATTGCTCTGAGCCAAAATAGATTGTGGCTCCCACTGCTACAGCACCTAAATTCCAAGCTTGTTCTACCGATGCAAACATAATTTGATCGAATTGATTGGGATAAGTGAGCAACTCATTATGATTGAGCTTGACGATAAAAGGAATTTGGTGAGCATACTGCCGAGAGGTCATGCCCAATACGCCTAAGGTTGTGGCTACGGCATTACATCCTGCCGCGATCGCTAATTTCACAATGTTCTCTGGATCAAAGTAGATCGGATTTGGCGCAAAGGAAGCACCCGCCGAATGTTCTATTCCTTGATCTACAGGCAAAATTGAAAGATAACCTGTATTCGCTAACCTCCCATGTCCGTAGAGTTGCTGGAGACTACGAAGAACTTGAGGAGAGCGATCGCTATTCACAAAAATGCGGTTTATCCAATCTGGGCTGGGGAGATGTAACAAATCCTTACTAACTTTTGCCTGATAATCCAAGAGATATGATGCTTCGTCTCCAAGTAATGATTTTAGATTAGTTGTCATGATTTCACTCTAAACTATCAATTTCATTATGAACAATTATAGTGTACATATTCTGTAACGCAATTCAGGGAAGACAATAATAGAAGAGTGTCTTCAGCCATACATGACATTTTGATCCCAATTTAGGAGTTTATTTCTGCTTCAAGAATAAACTTAAGAAGTGCATAGGTCTCAACATCAGAAAGTCGAAACGTTTTACCTGAGTAGTCAATAATATATTCACCTGAAACTTCTCCACATGCATTACAGGTGTATGTGCCAAGGCTAAGTGTATCAACACTCATCTGCCGAATTTGTTCAGCTAACCAATGGTTTCGATGATCGAGAAGATCTCCAGAATAATTAGAATCCACTTTCTCTCTCCGATTAGAAATAATAGTTTTTATGGCTTGATAGTTAAGGCTATTTCCAACTGCTCCTATGAGAAAGAAGTTGCCAGATGTAGAGATCGAAAATAGTTCCTTGTTTTGATAACCAAAGCTTATTTTTAAGCTGCCATTTCAAACATGAGAACCTCAGTACTGGAGCTGTTCCCCTCTAGAGTAATCAGAGACTCTTCGGTAATAGCAGCGCCATCACCTGCACTGAGCAGATAATCGTTAACTAATACTTGTCCGCTTGCTACCTGCAACCAAACGACCCGATTTGCCTCTAAGGTATGGCTTACAGTTTCTGCTTCGCTAAGTAGTGAGGCATAGAAGTTAACATCTTGGTGAATGGTAATGGAACCTTCTCTACCATCAGCAGAACCAACTAATAGAAGCTTGCCCTGTTTTTCCTCTGGACTAAAAGTCTTCTGCTCGTAACTTGGCGCAATCCCAGTAATGGATGGCAAAATCCAAATTTGGAGGAAATGAACAAAGTCAGTAGCTGAAGCATTAAATTCACTATGACTAATGCCCGTGCCTGCGGACATGCGCTGTACATCACTTGGGCGAATGATCGACCCTGTACCAATGCTGTCTTTGTGTTGCAAGGCTCCCTCAAGAACATAGGAAATAATTTCCATATTACTGTGTCTGTGAGTGCCAAACCCTTTTGCAGGCTGCACCTGATCTTCATTAATCACTCTCAGATCACTAAACCCCATAAAATTTGGGTCGTGATAATTTCCAAAGGAGAATGTATGGCGACTGAATAGCCAATCTATTTTGGCAACTCCACGCTCTTGACTTGATCGGATGGTAATCATAGATGTATCTCCAGCTTTATTGCTATTACATCTGAACTTATGAAAGTCAATTCCAGTTGTCTTCTCAGTGTCTGGCTATACCTTAGCAATCAACTGCGGTTATGTCACAAGCGACGGCAGTGGCTGCATTTCGCCCAAAACGGTGGGAATAAGCTCAGACACGGTTGGGTGAATTGGTACAGCCCATTGCAGTGTGGTGTAGGACTGGTCAGTATTCATCATATTGAGCAGTCCGTGGATTGCCTCATCGCCACCTGTACCAAGGATTGCAGCACCGAGAATGCGCTGGGTCTCGGCATCGACCACGATTTTTATAAAGCCCTCGGTCTCACCCTTCTCGATAGCGCGTCCAACCCGCGTCATCGGTCTTGTACCCATAAGCAACGGACGACCTGAAGTGCGCGCCTGCGCCTCTGTCATACCAACGCGCCCCAGAGGCGGATCGATATAGAGGGCGTAACCGGGGATGCGATCGCTCAACCGTTTGGCAGCGCCGTCAAGCAGGTTAGCAGCGACGATCTCAAAATCGTTGTAAGCCGTATGGGTGAAAGCACCTCGTCCATTGCAGTCACCCAAGGCCCAAATACCAGGTACATTGGTGCGGAGCTGATCATCGACTGTGATATAACCGTGGGCATCAGTGGCAACCCCAGCACGGTCGAGTCCCAGATCGTCGGTATTGGGCTTGCGTCCGACCGCGAGCAAAACATGGCTGCCAATCACCTCTGGCGCACCTTCAGCACAGCCAACACGCACAGACACCCCCTCAGAATGGGGTGCAAAAGCGATGCACTCAGCATTCGTGCGAATCTGTATGCCTTCAGCTTTAAGGATTTGCTGGATTGCGGTGGACACATCCTCGTCCTCGCGGGCAACGAGGCGCGGGCTTTTCTCAACCACGGTGACCGCCGCACCAAAGCGGCGGTAGATCTGGGCGAACTCCAGTCCGATATAGCTACCTCCCACCACTACTAGATGTCGGGGAAGGCTGTCCATCGACAAGATAGACGTATTGGTCAGATAATCGATCTCCTGTAGACCAGGCATCTCTGGTATCCGCGCCCGACCACCAACATTGATGAAAATTTGTGGCGCGGTTAGAAGTTCGTCACCGACTTGCAGCGTGTTTGCGTCCTCGAATCGGGCTTGCCCATGAAACACCGTCAAGCGTTCCATACTGCGAAGCCAAGCCTCGACCCCATTCCGAGAGTTTGCCGCAACGGCATCAGCACGCGCCTTAACTCGCTTCATATCAACATCGATCGCTCCTGCGATGATCACACCATAGTCGGCGGCTCGGCGGACGAGATGAGCGGCATAGGCACTAGCGACAAGCGTTTTTGTTGGTGTGCAGCCAGTATTGACACAAGTGCCGCCAAACAGATGTCTCTCAATCAGCGCCACCTTCATTCCTGCCGCAGTCAGACGTCCAGCTAGCGGTGGACCTGCCTGACCGGCACCAATAATCAGGGCATCAAAGGACTGACTCATCGCAACATCCCCACCACTAAAATTGCGCCGATGATGGCGATCGCGTCTTCGATCAACGCCGCTGGTAGGTCACGACCAAAGGCTTTGGCAAGCCGAGAACGCACCGCCGCACCACCCATCGTGCCAATCACCGCACCGACAAGCCCTGCCACTAACCCGCCCAAGAGCGTGCCGCCATTGACTCCTACCATGGCTCCCGAAAGTGCTCCACTGACAAGTCGAGCCCCAAACTGAATAGGTACTTTGCGGCTAGGCGTGAAAGGTAACTGATCTGTCACAAATTCGCCCAGCGCAAGTACGGAGAGAATCCATGGTGTGAAGCGGTAACCCATAAAAGCGAGCCAGCTCTCACCAAGATTGATGTAACCCAAATAGGCTGCCCAACTCATAGCAGCGAGTGCAGTCATGGTACGCAGACCCGCAATAATGCTGATAACCAGAGCAAGTAAATAAACCATCGCATCTATCCATTTATATTTGTGCTACGTCTTCATTGACAAACAACTCAATGCCGTTCCAACTACCTAAGACCACCCGTGATGTATAACGTTTCACCAGTGATCCAGGCTGAATCGGAGGATGCAAGGAAAACAGCCGCAGTTGCAATATCCTGTGGCTGTCCAATGCGACCCAGTGGGGTTTGCTCTTCCGTCTGTTTGCGACCTTCGCTCTCAGTCATCCCTGCTGTGTGAAAACCCTCCGTTTCCACCATGCCAGGATTGATGGAGTTGACGCGGATATTGCGTGGTCCCAGTTCTTTGGCAATCGACTTTGTGATGGCATCAACAGCCGCTTTAGTGGCGCTATAGATCGAGCCATTTGCAGGTGCGAGGGTGCTAACGATCGAACTAATGTTGATAATGCTGCCACCCTCTGAGCCGAAGTGCTTTACTCCTTCCTGCAAGGTGAGGATCAATCCCAGCACATTTAGATCGAACTGCTTGTGGAAGTGCTCTTCCGTGATGTATTCAAGTGGGGCAAATTCATAAATACCAGCGTTGTTGATGAGGATGTCGAGTCCACCAAAGACCTGCTGCGTCTGGGCAAAAAGATGTTCGATCTCTGCTTTTTTGGAAACATTTGCCTGTATTGCGATCGCCTTCCCACCAGCGCTAGCAATCTCACCAACCACGCGATCGGCTCCTTCTTTGCTAGATGCGTAGTTGACAACAACGGCTGCACCTTCGGCTGCCAAATGTTTGGCGATCGAGGCTCCAATGCCTTTAGATGCGCCCGTCACGACTGCAATTTTTCCTTCAAGTTTTTTCATGATGTTTGCCGATGGTTAAGATTAGAATTTGGAAGCTATTTTCGCAGCGACGAGTTTCGCAGCCTTTACAGTCTCGTCCTTAGTGGAAGAGAGAGTTGGTTCCACAAATATTTCCCGAATGTCGGTAAAGCCGACGAACGCGAATATCTGCTTGATGTAGACGCTTTGCTGGTCGTAGCTTTCTGCCCCAGAGCCTAGACTATAAGCCCCGCCACGGGCGTAGATCGCGGCGAGCGGTTTGCCAATGACTAAACCCTTGTAGCCTTCCTCAGGGGTGAAACTGAATGTCAGTTCCGGTTGGGCAAGGAGATCAATGTAGTGTTTCAGCTTGTAAGGAATGCTAAAATTCCACATCGGCAGTGATAGCAGAATCTTGTCTGCGGATTTGAAATGATTGGTAATCTTCACCACCGCATCCCAAGCTGCGGACTGCTCCGAGGTAGAAGACTGACCTTGTAAGACGGCGTATCTAGCGTCGATCATTTCTCTGTCGAACTCGGGCAAGGAGGCTTCCCAGAGATCGAACGTTTCGATCGTGTCACTGCTGTTTGCGGCTTGATAGGTTTCGATGAAATGCGTGGCGACTTCGATGGAGGCGGAGCGATCGCCCTTCGGAGAGGATTGGATGTGGAGCAATTTTGACATGATAGCGTTGGTTGGTTGGATTAGGATTTGAGAAATTCGAGGAGGTCTTGGTTGAGTTGATCTTTGTGCGTGTCGGTTAGTCCGTGAGGTGCGCCGGGATACACCTTCAGGGTTGCATTCTTCACAAGTTTTGATGAGGCGATCGCAGCAGCCCCAATCGGCACAATCTGGTCATCATCGCCATGCAGAATCAGGGTTGGCACATCGAACTTTTTAAGATCCTCAGTGAAGTCTGTTTCAGAGAAAGCCTTGATGCAGTCAAATGCATTCTTGTGTCCAGCTTGCATACCTTGGAACCAGAACCAGTCGATCACGCCCTGCGAAACTTTGGCATCTGGTCGGTTGAAGCCGAAGAATGGGCCGCTAGCGAGATCTTTGTAGAGTTGAGAGCGATCTACAAGGGAACCAGCACGAAGCCCGTCAAACACCTCAATGGGAAGTCCATCGGG
>NZ_NDHW01000023.1 GCF_002251945.1 Pseudanabaena sp. SR411 | reverse complement strand
GATGCGGCRGAATCTCTCTACAGGCAATGTTTAGCAGTTGAAGAAGAATTAAGAGATCGCGCGGGTATGGCAAGTTCTTGGGGASCGGTGGGGGGCCGCGAGCGCAAACGTGGCAACTCGGATGCGGCGGAATCTCTCTTCAGGCAATCTTTGCAATTGAGGACTGAATTAGGAGATCGTGCAGGTATGGCTGCTGTTTGGGGAGCATTGGGAGACATCAAGCGCAATCGTAGCAACTGGGATGCGGCAGAATCTCTCTACAGGCAATGTTTAGCAGTTGAAGAAGAATTAAGAGATCGCGCGGGTATGGCAAGTTCTTGGGGAGTATTGGGAGACATCGAGCGCAATCGTGGCAACTTGGATGCGGCGGAATCTCTCTACAGGCAATCTTTGCAATTAAGAACTGAATTAGGCGATCGCGCGGGTATGGCTGAAATTTGGGGACTATTGGGAGACATTGAGCGCAATCGTGGCAACTGGTATGCGGCGGAATCTCTCATCAGGCAATGTTTAGCTGTTGAAGAAGAATTAGGCGATCGCGCGGGTATGGCAACTTCTTGGGGAGTATTGGGAGATATCGAGCGCAATCGAGGCAACTGGGATGCGGCGGAATCTCTCTTCAGGCAATGTTTAGAAGTTGAAGAAGAATTAGGCGGTTTATATCTCATAGCTGAAGGGAATTTTGATTTTGCCTTACTCGAAAAACAACGTGGCAACCTCACCCTTGCTCAGCAATATTACGACAAAGCCAAAACCATCTATCAACAACTCGGCGCAATCAAAGATCTAGAGCGCATCGAAAAGGAATGGAATTTGATAGACTAAAGCTAATTTAATCGTAATAAAGAGGGCGATTGAAATGACCGCACTAGAAATAGCGATTTCTAAACTCAAGCAGTTACCACCACAGCAACGCAGTGAAGTCATCGACTTTATCGAATTCTTGGAATTTAAGATTGGCAAACTCAGCCAAAATGACAACAGTAATCTAACTGGAGTCTAGACTAAGTTGATTAAGAAAATCAAAAAAAGAGCAGGAAAAAGTAACCCAGAGAATGGATAACTGAGCAAATCCAAGAGAATGAAAAGGAGAATATCTAGGATTAGGAATTAAGGA
>NZ_NDHW01000231.1 GCF_002251945.1 Pseudanabaena sp. SR411 | reverse complement strand
GGTTGGATATTCCGCGTGTGAATACGATTGTGATTGAGGATGCTCATAAGTTGGGTTTAGCGCAACTTTATCAATTGCGTGGTCGCGTTGGTCGGGCGGGGATTCAGGCTCATGCCTATTTGCTGTATCCGCCTAATCTTGAGTTAACAGATTCAGCGAAGAGGAGATTGGATGCGATTCAGGAGTTTAGTCAGCTTGGTTCGGGTTATCAACTAGCGATGCGCGATATGGAGATTCGTGGATTGGGGGATTTGTTGGGTGAGGAGCAGTCGGGGCAGGCAGATGTGATTGGCTTTGCGCTATATATGGATTTGCTTCAGGAATATATTAATGAGTTACGGGGGAAGATTTTGCCTGAAGTTGCGGATACTGAGCTTCAGTTGCCGCGTTTGGTTGCTTTTATTCCTGATACTTATATGGCGGACAATGAGACGAAGATTAATGCTTACTTGACTTTGGCGAAGGTGAAGTCGAAGGAGGAGATTATCAAGTTGGCAGCGGTTTGGGAGGGACTGTATGGGGCTTTGCCTGAAGAAACTCAGGTATTGCTCAGGGTGATGGAATTGAAGTTGGTGGCGCGGAAAGTTGGGGTGTTTCGCATTTATGCGTCAGATGATGGGCGCGATCTGTTTCTGGACTCGAAGCTGACGGATTCGCTTTGGGAGTTGCTTCATGCGAAGATTCCGATTGAGTTCTATTATCGTTTCTCTTTCGAGAAGGGGAGAATCAAGATTACTAGTCTGGCTCTCCTTCCTGGGGATAAGCAGGTGCATTTCTTGATTGAGTGGTTGGGTTGTTTTTTGAGTTGAGCTTTGGGCGATCGCTGTTTTATGATGCGATTATCTCAGATTTTATGCCAAAGCATATCCAGTATGCGCTCTCACTTGAGGCGGATGGAAAGCTAGGACAATATGATCCTTGGGAACTCCTGCTGCAACCAGTTCTTCAGTAATGCCATCTTCAATACCATCGTAGTGAATCCAGATTTTGTCGTTACGAATTTCGGCATGAACAACACATCCATGTACTCGCCGACTGTTTTCCCATCCTTCGCGCATCAGCATGAAGTGGTTGCGATCGCGACTAACGACAACGTAAGCATTCACGTTTCCATAGCGATAGGGAAGATCGGCATAATATTGGAGCAAAGTTTCTAGGGTTTTGCGCCATGAGTCTAGGTTGTTATCTGTGGTTGCCATTGAATTATGTCCTCATGATCTGGGTCAAAAACAATAAAACGAAAATCTGGTTCTTCAATTATTAAGTTGTCCAGATTCCTCTTGAAATATTGTCTCAAATGTACTGCCAATGATACTCAAACCCTACTATCTAAGCCAAAGCGATCAGCATCGGAAATTTGGACGGAATTTGCATCTATTCGCAATAGAATTTCTGAGAGATGATTGCTTGTTGAAATATTACCTCACCACAGCTAGGGGATATTTATAACTGATGTTACGTGGAACGCAGATGATGAATCTCCTACTGCTAGCGTGACAGGGCAAGCACGGGGGCATTGCCCCTACCTGTACAATTTTGTAACTGTAGATACTGTCTTGAGTACCAAAAAGTCAAGAGGGAATTTGAACAAAATTAGGATCGAAAGAACGCTGAGACTTGAGAACACCAAAGACCTGCCGCAATAGCTTGTGCA
>NZ_NDHW01000230.1 GCF_002251945.1 Pseudanabaena sp. SR411 | reverse complement strand
CTCTGCTTCTTCATCAGGCAGATTACCATTAATCAAATGGGCAAATCCTCGACGTTGGATGCGATGCCGCCAAGACAATAATGTCCCATAGTCGASTCCTAGTTCCTCGGCTATGTGTTGGGTCGTTTGTCCTTGTAAGAATCCACGCAATATCAGCACGATCTGACCACAGGTGTAATGGCTTCCTGATAAGTCTGTCCCTGTAAAAATATGGAACACTTTCCCACATTCCCGACACTTGTATTTGACGATTGGTGCACGTTGGCGATCGTGTGGCGCTTGTCCTGCTGGTATTGCGTGTCCACTTGGACAATGCAAACCCTGCGGATGCAGGATCTTTAATAACCATTCATAGCACGCTTGTTCATCTAACAATTCGGTCAGGGGAAATTTGATCATCGCTTCTCTGTCGATTCATGAAAATGACTTCCTCCTATTTTGCCATTTCACCTACTTCCCCAGATGAGCGGGATCTTTTAACTGATAGGCTTGATGATTTTCTCTATACATCTCCTGTGAAAAGTTAAATTCAAATCCTTTGTCAACCCATTTGATGACTGATATAGCAGGTTCAAACCAGCTTTTACCTTTAGCACCTTTGATATATGGAACCCAAAACTTATCAAAAGTAGGTTCAATTCTAATGTTACTTAAGCATCTACTTAGCCATATTTTATCTGCTGATAATTCCCAAATATAACGAAGATACCTCGTATTATTAGTTGTCGCTACACCCTGCCATAGTTCAATTACTTCGCCTAATTTTGGAGTTTCAGCGTAGCGTTTGAGAAAGGCATCATCCCACCAGTAAATGAGAGGCTTTTCTTTGATGACATTAAAATTTTGCGTTTTGAACTCATATCTTCCTACATGAGCCAATACCGCCGCCCGTTTGCGATTCGTTCGTTGACGATCATAGGAATTGTCATCAAATGTAGTTGGTTGTTGAGCAAAACTTATTCTGTCACTTGGCGGGACTTTCTGAAAAACACTCATTACAACTGCAAGAATTTCATTTGGAACATCATCAAACGCACCACGATCAAAATCTCCTAACAATCGCAAATCATAACTCTCGATCAAAAACTCCCGAATCGCCGAATACTGACTGATAAACATCCAATTTCGCATCGTCAGCAACGCCGAAAAACCACCATCCTTCGCCAACTCCAAACCACGCTGCAAAAACGCCGCATAGAGATCCGCCTTCCCGCGAGAGTAATGCTTCGACAAATAACCAGCATCCGCCATCTTACTCGTCCCCTGATACGGCGGATTCCCAATCACCAGATCATACTGACCCTCCCGCACCATCCGCACAAACCTCACCCCCGCCGCCAACTGCTCACCCCACAGCCGCACCCCCAGATCATCACTCTGCGATCGCTGCTGCAAAAACCTCTCCAACGCCTCCAACACCGTCACCTGCGCCAGCGCCTTATCAAAATCTAACCGCGCCTGAGCAGGACGAAAACCCTCAAACAAACTACCCTGCTGCGGCTCCAGCAACACCTTCACCTGTGCTTCATAATCAGCGATCGCCTGTGTCACCGCCCCATCAACCTTCAGCAAACTACCCCACACATCCGCCCCCTTCAGCGCTTCCACAATCTGCATCGTCAACTTCGGCGGAATCCCCGTCTCCAACCGCACCTCATCATAAAAATTCAACAACTCAGAATCATCCTTCGGCAAATTCGCCAAATTCAAATTCGCCGCCACCAAATTAATCTGCTTCGGCGCAGCATCCTTGCAAAGCCCCTTCGCCTTTAGCCACAACGCCGCCGCCGCCATCTGCACCGCCCGCGCATCAATATCAATCCCATAGAGATTATTTTCTAAAATGCTATTCGCAATCTCCGCATCCGTCAAAACTTCCCCCCGATGCCGCGCCTCCTCTTGATAAAAAGCAAACAGCAAGTCAAAGGCAATTACAAGGAAATGCCCCGACCCACAGGCAGGATCGATCAGTTTGAGATTGCGGAGGGAAAGACTAGCTTTATCAAGGCTATTCGGTTTATTCAAATCTGTCTGTCTACGTTGCAAGGTTTCGATCCCCCCCAGCCCCCCTTGTAAAGGGGGGAGAAGAGGAAGAGAGTCTTTCCCCCCCTTTTTAAGGGGGGTTAGGGGGGATCTTCCATCCTCCTTGTGCAGAGAAACTTCAAGAGAATCTTTTCCCCCCTTTACAAGGGGGGCTAGGGGGGATCTCACCCAATACTTCCAACGCTGTTCTTGCTCATTCTCAATGGGCATCAACTCATCTAGCGCCACATCCCCCGCCTCGCGCCTTTGCCGCCAATCCTGTCGCCTTGCCTCTAGATTTTCCAGAGTGCGATCGCTCACCGCCTCCGCAACCCAACCATTCGCCGCGCAAATATCGAGCCATTGATTATTCAAGCTATTTTGCAATAGCCACTCCACCATATAGCGCTCCGTAAACATTTGCGTCTTACTGGCGATTTCGTGCGGCTCCACCTTACCGCCATCATTCATCTTTTGATCAATGCTTTCCCGTTCAGGATCATTCCAATATTGATAGATCCAGCCCAAAGTCGTATCATCGCGCCAAGCATCCGCCTCAACCTTGTCTAACTCTTCTACTAAATACCGCAAAGTCAACGCAGGCATGGGAATAAGCTCAATATAGCCATTCAACCCACCGCGCCCAAATAACCCCGACAAGTCTAGCGCCAGTTCATCAAATACCAACCGCAACAACAACCCATAGCCCTGATCTTCCTCTTGCAAAAATTCTGGTGCATAGTCCCGAAATTCCTTAAAAGCGGCGCTCTGCCATCCCCCCGTCACCAATTTCGGCTTCAGCAACTCCATCGCCTCTAAATGCTTAATCACCGCTAACCGATTCAGCCAAGTCGCCGCCGCCAACTTTTCAAGATCCTGCCGATGGCGATCGCGCAATTCCTGCTTGAGTTTTGGCGATTGCTTGCCCTTATAAACCGCAAGATCCCCCTTCACCAGTTCTTCCAGATATTTCTCTAACCGCTCCCGCTTACAATGGCGCTCCTCATCTAGCTGCACCTGTTCCAGCTTTACCCCCATCAAGTATGTTGACTCAACGGCGTTGTGTAGGTCAGTAATCAGGCGATCGCGCAAATTACGAATTGTTTTTGAGAGTTGAGATTTAGTGGTTGGAGAGAGGTAGGTCATTAATTTGAATAGCTAGGCGGCAAAATAGAACTGAGGGCGATCGCGATTTCAGGAAAGGCGAGGGGAGCCGCTTGATTCGGCTCTGAGAGAATTAGATGCTCTGTGTAACCAGTGGCGAGCGGTTTACGAAAAATATGCAACTGGCGGATTTTGACTGCTAATACCCAATAGTCAGCAATACCAGCTTGGGCATAAAGTTTATCCTTAATTTCGCAATCCTGTTTTAAGGTTGAGTCCGCAATTTCGACAATCAAATCAATGTCTTCAGGACGGGGATGCTGCTCGGCATAGTCCAAAACAGTCCCACGCACAACCACCAAATCAGGTTCTGGCTCTGAGAAATCATCTAGCTGAATGGGATCTTAGGTGCGAATTAGAGCTTGATTTCCAAGGCGATCGCGCAAAATATTAGCGAGTAAATGTAAAGCGGTTACATGGGGCGTACCTTTCGCAGCCATAAGCGTAATTTGTCCAGCAATAAGTTCCGTTCTTTCTTGGCGATCGAGCAAACCCAATTCACTCAGGCGATGATAATCGCCAACTGTCCAGAGTTTGAGATTAGTTAGCTGTGGGGAATGAATACTGGCAAGAGTCATGATCTTAGGCTACCTGTAGTATTTATATGGTTTTATCTTATATCAATCGAATCCGTACATTTTTTTTATGCTCTAACTGCTTCAACAGGCGATCGCGTAGGGTATCGACCAAGGCATTCACCTCTTCAGGATTACGAAGTTCGCGATTGCGTAAATCCGTAAGCACATCAAGGGTAAGCACCTGCTCTTGAGTCTCTTCCGAAATCAAGCGATCAAGAGTTGCATTAGCTTCAATTTCCGCTTGCTCTAACTGGCGAATCACCGAGTCTCGTAACTGGATCAGCGTTGGATATAGAGCCTCCTCCGACGTTTTAATCTCCGCCTGTCGAATCGGACGGATCACATAGTCCGCTTTATCTTCACTAAGTCGCGCAAACCCCTGTCTTGTTTTTACCTTTGCCGCCACTGCCTCTAATTGCAAATATTGAGCATCGAGCAGTTCGCGCCGCACTTCCCGATAGCGTAGAGAGATCGCCTCAATACTCGGCTGCAAACTGGGGAGATCGCGCCAAGGTCGTTCTGCTCGCAGCTGTTGGTGCAGAGCGATCGCCATCGATTCGAGATCCTCTAATTTATCCAGATCGCGCAACTGTTCCACGCAATGAGTATAAACATCATGGGCTTGTTTGACTTGGGCGATCAACCCATCGGTAAGCTCGCTATTTTCGATGCCAAGACGCTGAATCCCATCTTGCAAGATGTCGAGATTCTTTTTGACGGCTCTTACAGTGTCTTCGATGTGTCGCGATTGACAGCAATCAAGGAGAGCTTTTTGCAATTTTTGCAAAGTCTCAGGGATTTGGCGGCGATCGTCACGATTTGGATGGGCAGGATCTTGTAACCTCAGAGGTAAACGATTATATTTCCCTTCCAACTCTCGCAATAGAGAAGCCTTATGGGGAAAATATTGAAACACTGCATCGGCGATCGCTTCCTTCTCACGATCTAGTTCTACTTGCAAATAGTCCTTAAAGAATTTACAAATGGCAGTGCGATCGCGAACGGTGATATCACTTTCTGTGGCAAGTAAAATTTCTGCCTTTTTTAGATCGCGCTCTTTTTTAAATAAATCCTCCACACCCGCATCGGCATAGGAACTAATCATTTGCTGATTTTCAGTACGAATGCGAATTTTATTTGCCCGTAGCAGTCCCAACAAGCAAGCCCGAACCAAATCGGATGCGTAGCCATAGGGAGCACTGCCAAATATGGTTAGGAGACTACTCCCCGCTAATCCATTATTTTTAGCGATCGCGTTATAAATCAAGGTGGGGATTTCACCGTTACAGGTGGGGACATATTTCCCTGCATCAAGGCTCAAAATCCCTAGTTCTCGCTCCATGAACTTGGGCGACACGCCTGAAAGTTGTTTCTTGAACAATTGTTCTAATTCACTAGGGGCGATCGCCATGTCCTGAAAATAGGTATAGACTTCAGGCAAAATATGCTCGGCGGTGCGTTGCAATAGGCTCGAAAATGTCGAACCCTGCGCGTCCAATTGCCGACCCCGAAAATAGAAATTTCCCCTCACAAAAGCATTAGCGATCGCTTCTTTGAGACTTGCATCTAGGCGATCAGCTTCCGACTGTTCTTCGATCAACAGCCTTTGCTTATTAGGTGATAGCGCTGCAAATCGACCTTGATATTTCCCAATCATTTGCCGCGATCGCACCTGCTTTCTCGCTAGTTCAGGAATATCCACGACGCTACCGACAATCCACATCAGGCGATCGCGATAGGCTTCCTGTCCACTCTGAGCAATCCAGAGCGCGTTATCTTCTCGAAGGTCATCACGGACATAGCGCAAATCGACTATGGCTGTTGCCGCATCATTGGGTGAGATCAAGCGTTCATCCTTGCGCTGACGTTCATCGCTAAAGTAAGCCTGCCAACGGAAAGAACGTCCTTTATATTTAGGTGATTCACTATTGCCGACGAGATCCTTGAGTTTTTCCATCAAGAGCGTGGTCAGTTGGTCATCGGTCACACCATAGCTATCACGCTCCCTTTGCCATTCCTGACCTGCGGAGCTTTGCAGTTTATAACCCAATTTCTCAGAGTAGGTGATGTGTCCACGATCGCGTAATTTATCGAGGGCAATCTGTATCTCTGATTCATTGTTACCAGCGCCGAGTTCATCATAAAGACATTGACTAATCAATTTTGTCGTTGTGGGCTGTGCTTCTTGAATTAGTTGTAATAAAGCAATCGCCTTTGCCACTTTGAGCGTAATGAGATTATCGACAATTTGGCGATCGCCCAAGATCCGCGTCATCGTATTTTGAGTATCCACATCCAAAGCCGTCTGCTGAATCTCGTAAATCGCATCAATGGTGACTAATACACCTAATTCGCGAACGCCCAAATTCTGCGTGCGAAAGAGTTCTCCTAACATTTGCAGCAACCCACGTACCGCATAGTCATCACCCTTGACACGGGTAGAGGTCAGGCGCAAGCTACTGGTAATCTGCATAAACAGATCGATGTAGTTGGGCAGCAGGGGATAAACCTCTAGAAAATCCTCTTCCGAAATATTCTCACAGCCATAGGCATAGAGCTTCAAGTCAGAGCGATGCTGTTGAAATAAACGCCGCAACTCGGATTCATGGGCAGGGGACTTTTGTAAGAGCCGCTTATGCACAACATCGCGAATATTCGCAGGTGTTAGATGTACGCGATATCTAGGCGGAAAGCGATCCTTGAGCTTGCCAATATTACCTTGATCGATTCCATCCTCTAGTTGCTGCTGCCCCGTTGCCAATAGCCACACACGCCCCTTCAGTTTTTGACCAAGATCTTCTACAAAAGATTGCAACTTCAGCATCCGATTGTCATTTTGATGGATATACTGACTGACTTCATCAATGGTAATAAATAGGGTTTTACTAGGAGCGCGGCGATTCAGCATAGCAGCGATCGCCTTAGTCGTTTCATCCACGGCAGACCCTAACCCCGTTCTGCTCCCCGCCCGACTATCGATCCAACTCATTGGCTCAATGTACTTTTCAGGCTCAAGACGATGCAAAATCAGAGAGAAATCTTCTTCGGCTAATTCACTATTTTTGATCTGCTCCCAAGGCTTACCGATGGTGGTGATCGCACATTCTAAAAAAGCATCCCAACGCCCATCGATTTCTAACTTCAGTTCATGCTCAGCGACATAATTACTAGTTTTGCAATAGCCCAAACGTTTCTGGATTTCGCGTTTAGCAACTTGATGGATATCTTCATTTTCCCGCGCTAAAGAGCCAATATCAAATACTACCGCGATCGCATCGATCCGCTTGGTTAACCTTTGCCAAGCCTCCTTAAATTCAGCAGACTTAGGCGAATCATCCCGCGCCAATAAAGCATCAGCGAGTTTATGTCCATTTGGCATTTGGCGATCGTCTAGCGCTAGCCCTAACAACTTCGCAAAGCTAGATTTCCCCGAACCATAAAACCCCGAAATCCAAGCAGCAGGTAATGTAGTCCCTGACCGATTCGGTTGTTCTAAATCTTGGGCGATCGCCTTAAGTAAGCGCACAAACTGCTCATGAATTCCCTGATTGGTACGAGTATGACGCGGATCATCTTCAGCATAGCCCCCCGTAATGATATATTCCGAAACCTCTTCCCATAATTTAGCTGGCTCCTGTTCATGGAAATAGACCACAGGCGCAATGTCCCGCGTTACGTCCCTAGCAAAAATATCTTTAATAAGCATCGTGTTTTCTCCAAGTATTTATCAAAAGCGATAATTGCCCTCATCCCCCAGCCCCTTCTCCCAAGTGGGGAGAAGGGGAGCAAGAGAAATTATTCAGTTTTTCTTGTTCCCCCTCTCCCTTAATGGGAGAGGGGGCTAGGGGGTGAGGGTCAAGAATAAATGCGGGGACGATAATCGCGATCGGTGGTTTGTTCTCCCATAAATGATAGCGAACTTACATCTTGTCTGTCTCCTGGGTAGAGCAGCACGATCGGTAGATTGCTCGTCTTGCCATCAAGATGACGAAGTAATCCTGATGAACGAAAGAAAGGATACAAACCTCCCGCACGGCTTAATAGGATTAACTTTTTGTCAGGTATAGCATTAGGCATAAACTCATTGATTTTCCTAATAATGTCCTGTGCAATACCATCAGCCCCTTCAACTTCAGGAGTTAACTTTTCCTTGAGATAGTTCAAACCCCGATCGCTAGTCTTATCAGCTAATCTTTTTTCCATCGCAATTAATCGCTCTAGAACTTGCGGCGACTTACTTTTCAACCGATCAATAAACAGTTGTAATAGCGATATTGATAAGACACTCCATCCTGCGGCTTGCAATTCATCTTGCATTTGTTGAAGCTTGCGACGCATTTCAAACTCCCGATCAGGTGGATAAACTGCGATCGCAAATTGATAGTTCCGCATGGTGCTAATTTTTGACCCCCCTTTTGCCATGAGGTCAGTCTTGAGAGCAGAAACCACTCGATCAACGGCACTAGCTGAACTACGATTAGTCATGACTCTAAGCTCTCCAGATCTAATCGCAACACCCAATCATTGAGATCGGCACATTGCCACCCAAAGTCAATCAGTTCTCCCATGCGGCGAAAATCAATATGTGGTAACCGTTGTAAGCGAATCTCTAACAAACTCTCCGTCAACCCCACTGAGCGCCAGTAAGGATTATCGAGCAAAGTTCCCTCAAAAGTTAAAGCGCGTAAAAAATATAACCAATACTCCACAGCGCGATCGCTCACTTTGGGATATAGCAAATGGCGTTTACCCATCTTGTCCGAACATAGCCCCGCCGATGCTGCCGCCGCAATCAATCCTGTCGCCATTCTCGCAATCGTCGCAGGCGACCAGTGATCTCTGCCCATATTTTGGCTAACCCATCGACCCACGATATCGAGATCGATCATTGCATCCGTAATATCTGCTGTTAAAATCCGTCGTTGTCCCAAATAATGATCGGTAAAAGCACGATAGAGGGGATCGACCAGTTGCAAATGCCAATGACAAAGATTGCGCCGCGTTACCAGATCGCGGGGTTGCCATTGCTGTAAAACCGTTAGCGCCACAGGGTAAGCTTCATAGCGCTGTGAAAACTCCTTCAGCAGTAACTGCGTCCGCGCCATACTCTTACTACCAAACCAACGCTTCTCAAAGGCTATTTCCGCAAGTTGATTGATTTTTTCAGTTTTAGTATCAGTTTTATTATTAATGCGATCGCAAATATCTGGCTGACAATTTTGCCAGTAACTATAACTCTCTTCGATCGCCAAAGGAACACGCATTAGCCTTGTGTGCAACTGTACGACCTCCGCACCGTAATTTATAGATAAGTCCATAGATAAACCGTTACTTTTGCTTAAACTAACCATATTCCTAAGCAATCCGATAAAAAGGCATTGGATAATTTTGATCAAAGGGAACCAGCGCCGCAACCAAAGATAACAGACTACTTGCATCTGTGCCGTTACGATGTATTTCTCTCCCTCCTGCCACAATCTCATATTTACTCTCACCACAGCGATCGCCAATTTGCTTAGCGATCGCCTCACGATCAAAGCCATTTTCCCAAGTGATCGGCAACTTCAAATTTTCACTCCGTCGTTTTCTTGCCGCAAGGCGATCGTGTAATTTCTCATCTAAGTCAAATCCCCAAAAGAAAATCGTTCGCAATTTATCAGGATTAGCCATTCTTTGCCTAGCCCGCCGATCCGTAGCGATCGCCGCCTCAAGAGCAGCTTCCCACCCTGCATATAACTTTGTACGTGGCAACAATCGCACTAGGAGATCGCCACCACCCAAATCGTCGATTAAATCAGTGCGCCACCAACCTAACCGTGATGGCTCACAGTTTGCTTCTCCTGCCCATGCGATCGTCATTTGCCAATCCAATATCATATCTAACAAATCTAGCTCAACTGCAAGAATACTCATATAAGTTTCTAATCCTCTTAATATCTCTATGCCGATCAAAAACGCATCATATATCAATATATGACTTTACAAAGTCATATATTGATATATGATGTCCTTGATTGTTTAGACATATCAACAAATGCAAACCCGAATTGCCGTTCTCAGTAATGCAGGTGGAAGTGGCAAAACCACATTATCCGTGCATATTGCTTATGAAATGAGCCTTTACGGATTGTCAGTTGCCTTAATGGATCTCGATCCACAAGGCTCCTTAAGCCTATTTTGTGGTTTGCCACAACCTGAACCCGAACAAACCCTAGCATCGGTCTTAAACAATGATTTTTCTGGACAATGGCCCTTAGAAAAGTGTTGGACAGAAACCACTAATAAAGTAGAGGTAGTCCAAGGAGGAATGATCTTAACAAGAGTCGCCGATGAGATGGTATTACATCGCCGAGGAGCCTATTTACTAGGCGACTGTCTCAAAGACCATCCCATCTCCCATGATCTAATCATATTTGACTGTCCTGCAACCCTTGGACCTCTGACCTTATTGGCTCTATCAGCTTGCACCCATGTTTTAGTTCCAGTCCAACTTGAGCCAAAGTCAATCCAAGGTTCAGCCAAATTAATTGAGTGGGTATATCACAACAGCAAGCAACTAAGGCTAGATCCTCAACCGCAGGTCATGGGATTTGTACCTAACCAATACGATGCCAGACGCGCAACCCATCGCCAAATATTAGAAGATCTCCCAACTCAACTTGACCAATTAAAGATTCATTGTTTCCCTCCTGTTAGAGACTCAGCAGAATTTATCAACGCCAGTGGGCAAGGTTTACCATTACATCTATATCGCCATCAGCATCCCGCCCAAGCTGACTTCAAAGAAGTTTCTGAATATGTTGTTAAGTTAATCGGCAAGAAAGTTAAGAGGAAAAAATAATCATGGCAGCTCGTAAAGCCCCAAATATCGCTGACTACTTCTCAGGTGCAAAACAAACCCAGCAATTGTCCAATGCCGAGGAAGAGATTGCTCAACTCAAAACCGAAATTGAGAGGTTAAGAGCCTCTGGCTCCGAGGAAGTCGAAACTCAGCTATCCACATTAAAGGAACAACTGAAGTCTCAATCGGGAGTAGTAGATTTAGAAATTACCAAAATCATTCAAAATCCTGATCAACCCCGTCGTACTTTTCTGAATGAAAGTATTGGGGCAATGTCCCAGTCCTTGGTCTCAGACGGTCAGCTTTCCCCAATTATTGTGATTGCTCAACCAAATGAGAACTATTTACTTTTTGACGGTGAGCGCCGATGGCGTGCCGCGAAAGACCTAGGATGGTCAACGATCAAAGCAGTAACGATGGATGCTCCGCAGGATCTGCACCGTAAAGCTTTACTAACATCATTGCATCGTGAAGACCTTAATCCTCTTGATAAAGCTGAAGCAATCATTAAAGAAATTTCGCTAAATGTGGGTTTAAAAACAGATGACATCCCCAGAGTCTTATCTACGGTCATTCGGAGATTGAATAAGCAAAAGCGACTATCTGAAGTCATGGCTAATTTAGCATCTAATGACTCTAGCCAAACGGTGGAAGTAGATCCTAACTATGTCAATGAAACTGAACACAATGTTTTAAGAATTCTACTAGAGTTACAACTCAATCCTGCTTCTGTTGATGCTAACTTGCTACCAATGTTGGGCTTAGCAGATGATCTCAAAGATGCGATTCGCAATCTGGGGCTAAAGGGAGTCCATGCGATCGCTTTGCAAAAACTTTCAGCGAAGAATCTAAATTTGTCGCAAGCGAAGGCAAAACGACTAAGAGAGGATTTAACTAAAAAGGTTGTCCAAGAGAATTTGTCAGTTTTACAAACTCGCAAGCTGGTAAATGAGGCGATCGCTAAGTATAGTCCTAGTCTAGAGAGTGCGATCGATGCTAATAAACAGCTAAGCAAAATCAAGCAAAATGTGGATCTAATTTCTTCAGATTTACTACGATCTGCCGACCCTAAAAACTTAAGAGATGTCTATGATTTGCTAAAGCAAAAGATGACAGAAATTGAGTCTTTGATTTCATAGTCGTCTAAGTTGATTTACTTGCGTTGGTCATATATTGATATATGACCAATTTTTAGAAGCGATCGAATAAACAAAAATTCTAAAATGATTCATTTCAAGATGAATTTAAAGCACTATCGCAATGAGGCGTTAAGTACAAATGACTTAACATTTACACTGCCTTGAGATAAACTTTCAGCCTGTTTTGCAAATTGTTCTCTTGCCTCTTCAAGACTGATTTTAGGTGATTTGGCTTTACGAGAATCCCAGTGAGTACAATAAAACCAACCAATTAGATACAAACCATACTGGCAGGTATTATCTTTCAGATATCTATCAACCAGTTGAGTTTGCATAGCTTCGTCTAACTCCCCATGCCAGCAACCTTTGGTTTCAATAATAACCGTAATAGGATCGATAATTTTACCTGCATGATTTCTAATGACAGCATCTACATGGATATCTGTACGTTCCTGAACCTCACCTGTAGCTTTGGATCTGAGTTCTACTTCTCTATTAGCAAAAACTCCCTGTAGTTTGAGGTCTTCATCAAGATGTCGTTTCACATAATTAGAGAATAAATTTTCATTAACTGGCTTAAAGGTATTCTTGGAATCTAGATCCCAAATATCTCTTGCCGCAGGTGTTTCTCCTTGGAGTTTTAACTCAAGGCGTTTTAAGGATTCAATTAATACATCAAGAAGTTGATTACCATCTTGTATGAGACGTTTATCGCTGTTGTTCACCAACTGCATCAATTCTTTTGGCTCTGGTGGTTTCCAACTCTTTTTCCTCAAGGCATACTGAGCTTTTATCAAATGCCACTTTAAATCGTAGCTAGGGAAATACTCGATAACTCCTTGAATTTCTTGACAAGCTTTCAGAGAACCAGTTTCTCTGAGTTGAGTAAGTACACCATCTCTCAACTGAGCTACACTTTCACGACCTTCTACAGCATGTACAGTGTCAAATACTGGATCTTCATTACGTGGATAATTGCATTCAAGCCACATATAGAGATCTGCAAGTTGTTTCTCATTTAGATGCAGAGTTAGATTTCGCAGCCCATAACTAGACATTTCTAAAGATTCTTTTGCAAAATCCAAATCTTTTGTGATGGTATGCCAAATCATATCCCAATCAGATTCTTGTACCTGTTTGAGTAAAACTTGAGCAACAAAGATTGCTCTCTGTCGATCATCTTCACCTGACCAGGATAATAATGACTTAGCAAAATCTCTTGACTGTTCGTGATCAACCTTAATAAGTTCCTCTAATAATTGGCTAATACACTTAGGTTGTAAATCGAGAACTTTAACTTTATTAAGCAGAGCTTTTTTCAATCGCTCATCCCAACACTTTTCCAATTTGTCAAGGCTAAAAAGATAGTTATTACGCTTATTATCTGCATCAATCAATTGCAAAAAGGTATTGATAAACTCTATTGGAGCATTTAAATATGCTAATTTTAACAATTCAAGATTTGTATTTTCTCTGACTCCGCTTCCATGAGGGAAGGCGACTATTGCAGGTGTCCATTTTGTCCACACATCAGTAGAAATCTGGTTTAAAAATAACGGCTCTTCTTTCAAAAGAAGATATAAACCTCTACATCCTGCTAAGGAATCAAGATTATATGTATTTGTCCCAATCCAATCATTTGAGCAACTATTTTGCTGTTTAAGATATTCTTTTGCTGCATTGATAATTCTTATTCTAGTTGCAGGATCTGCTGACTTCCACCCATAAAAATCAGTAAAATCTATATTCAGATCGCTACCATAGGATGGACTATTGGGGTTGAGCGTTATTTCTCTATTTAATAACCACCATGCATCTAGTTTGCCAGCATCAAACTCATTCAAATAGTAATTTATTCTTTCCTTTATTTCTTCACTAGAGAGCTTTTTCTTTTTCCTACTCTCACGCAGTTTTGCAGATTCTTGAATTTCTTGATAGTAAGATTGCTCAACAACAGCTTCATCTGATCCAAATTCTAGTGGTTTAAACCACCATCCAAATCGTTCATGAAATGTTGGGTCTTCTTGAGTCGCTATACATAAAGCATCTATTTGAGCAACCTCTCTATTGTTAAAACTCCATTGAACTAGATTTATCCAAATATTTTTAATGTTGATAGATATTGATGCTTTTGCCTTTACAATTAACCAAATGAAATCTCTAGAGAGAATGTTTATCTCCCCAACTGGTCTTACAATGTAGTGATACAAGTCTTGATTTTCTTCAGCAAGGATTAAGACAATTGCTTCTATGAACAATCTTCGCTTACTATCTGATGTGAGTAAGAGGTCTTCAAAGCTTATACCTCTATCATCTGTAATAACTGCCTGATATTCTTTCCATTGGATCAAAACAATCTGAGCTAATAGTTTTAGAACAAGAGGATCTTCAATATAGTCCCATGCAAAACGGATGATGGCATTCGCGGCTGAGTCGAAAGGATGCTGAAAGTGTCTAACGCCTTGTCTTACAACCCAATTTAAAGCTATAGGTAAATCTGAAGGTTTTAGATGATTTACAATCTCGGTATCAAGAAATCTATTGTATCCTCCATAGTAGTTAGCCTTCTTAGGAGGTGTAAGTATTTGAAAAAGTTCTTCAGCCTTTAAAAAATGCTCTGACCAGACTGCCATTAAGCTATAACCTTTTATCCCATCATCTTCGTCTTCTGACATTTCATTGGTTACTAAATCCTTCAATCTCATTTTTACATTGGAGTCAGCCAATAAAGTTAACGCTTGGATGGCGCTTTGCCTGACATAAATATTTTCTGAAGGACTAAGAGCTATTTCCACTAAGAAATCTTGTAAAGACTTCTCCTTGCATACCTCAGCAATATCGATCGCAAAACATCTAGTTCTTAGAGGTTTACTGCAATCCTGAATATATGGCTTGATTTGATTGGCTAAATTAGGATGTTTAAGCTTCTTCAAATATTTATAGTTACTGATACTTTCATCGAAAGTAATACCTAAACCTTGTTCATTTCTAAACAACAAATTCTCAACTAATTTTTCTTTAAATGATGTGTCAGTAGGAATATCACTACGCAATATGACATCTGGATCTGTCTGAGCAATCTCCTTTAAAACATCCTGTCTCATACTTGCTATCCATACAGCAGTTTCATGAAGTTGTGGAACAAGACGCTTTTCAGTATCTTCAGGTGTAATCAATAAACTCATGATCTGAACTAAAGGCAAATTGCGATGCTCTGCAACATACCAAGCAGCCAAAAATTCAGCATAAGTCTGATGGGCAAAACCTAATCGATTATCACCACGCTCAGAAAAAAGCCCAGTCCCTATTACTTCTTCGATAGCCTTCTCATTAACTGGATAATTAATCTTTTTAACTATTTCTTCTCCTCCCCAAATCTCTCTGAATGTTATATCTTCTGGTAAAAGCTGTTCCTGACCCCAATTTTGTAGAACGGCTGAACGATTGCAGAAGATCATAAGTGCTGCAATCCTTCCTGCAATTGCTAATCGTATTTCTGGATCTAAATTACCAAGTAATTTTGCCTCACGTCGATTTGATTCGGGTGGTTCTTTGCAAAGCTCCAGACATCCATCTAAATAAAGATCGATTTTTCGTTCAGGAAAACCACCTTTACTTTTATATATCCCCAAAAGGAATCCTAGTGTAATAGGCTTTATTGCAAGAGGTATAGCTTCATTTTGTCTAATTGCCTCTACAAAAGATTCAGTTTCAATATTTTCTGCGTTTGCAGCTTCTTCAACGTCTTTTCTTCTTAGTGGCGCTAGTTTATAGGCACGGACAGCATCTTTACCCCAAAGATTAATGAAACGATTTTCCAACGCTAGAGACCAATCTGCTGTTCTACTAGCAATGCGGAGATATAATCTTTGTATTTGACTAGAGTAGTTAGACAACTCATCAGCAAGTAATGTAGACAGTGTATCAATTCTCAATAAACACTCATCAAAACTATCCAAAAAAAGGTATAGTCTATGGCTACTATCTTTCCAAGATTTAAATGTTTCATGTTCAAAAAGACTTCTAATTAGACGATCTTCACTACCAAACGATCTGAGATTAAGGTGAAGTGATTTATGCCCTTGCCGCTCAATTTTCGTGCTAATATCATCTTTTTCTGCTTGTAAAGCAGATGATTTTCCTATGCCTGGTTCGCCCAATAAAATAAGGCATGGAATATCAGCAATACGATCAAAAGAGACTACATCTGGATTTATATGCTTACCAAATTCTGTATCAGGATCATATAAGTAGCCAAAATCAGCCAAAGAAAAATTTCTTTCCTTTGGACACCAAAATCTTTTCCAGTTATAGGTCTGTCGAGACATTTATAAAATTTAGATTTATTTGATATCAACATTTTAACTGCTTATTTGTTGACTTAGGAGAGACAAGTAATCTATTCATTCAAAGAACTATCTAAATACCTATGTAATCGCCGCAAAAGACAAAATTAAGCCAAGCAGAATAAGCATCAAGTAAAAGCTAACTCTGCCTTGGAGAACAATCCAGAAAGAACTAAATTAGAAACTCTATTTAAACCGTTCTGCACTTAGATCTAGAAATACAGATTCTTCTCAAAAAAGAAACTAATAAAACTAGAAAAGAATAGAAATAAGAATAGCAAGAACAAGTGACTTTAATCATTTTTAAAAAGCAAAGACTATCAAAGTTAAAAACAACTTATGACGAGCCTCAGCAGAAAGTCTAGCCATAACATGACTATGTAAATAGAGTGGGATATGTTCGGAAAAGAACTCAAAAATGCCAGCCAAAGTCTCCTTTATCGGGATCTCTTCAGCCAAAAACAACTCAGTAGTACCAACCCAAAGATCAACAATTGCTAGATCCTGAGAATCAGTAAGAGAAAGCATAGTTTCATTAAAACTATGGATCAATTGGTTATATAGAGAATCTAGTAACGGTTTGATCCAATCAAAATGGTAACGTAGCACCCCGCGCTTAATCCCGAAATACTGACATAACTGGCGTTCTGAAGCATTTAATAAGTCAAAACCACCATCCGCAACAGCATTAATCACCTGAGCCACCTTAAGTTGCAAAAGCTCCAAATTAGACATCGCATCGGCAGTGATATCACCAGATTTAATAAGCGTATGGGGCATATCACCCAGATTAAAATCCGACAAAAAGTAAATAACATCACCATCCTGAAAGCGATCGCCCGCCTTCCTGCCAAAACACTGCATCACCGTAGCCAAAATATGGCGATCGACAAACGCCGCAAAATCAGGATCTTTATTAATGGGGTGTAAGCCCGTCATCGCCACATAGTCAGCGCGAAGCATGGCAATATTGGCACAAGGAGTCCCGACAATCACAAAAGTTTTGGTAGATTTAAAATCATTAGAACCACGGGAATCGCGGAACCAGAAACCATGAGCTTCAGAGTTAGCAAACTTTTTAAAATCAATCACCCTAGTCGAAGGATCGAGTTCCGTAAGATGAGCAATAATCGCTTGAACTTTAGCTGTCTTTTCCTCACGACGCTGCATTCCTAAACGCCCTAGATTATGTACTTGATAAATCTTTGGCATGACCAACACACCTGATTGTTTAATCGTATGAACAGGAGCATCGAGACGCATTTGCAGATCAGTCACATCAATCGTAGCATCCAGATAAAGATTAGCTGCCGACTTATGAGCGATATCTCGTAAGCGAGAGTCACCCAGAGAAACAGTTAACTTTTTATATTGAATATGTAAATCACCGTGAGAAATAGCCCCAGAGAGAATATCCAAAAACTCTACCAACCATTGCTTCAATACCTCAAGGTCAATCTTTTGCCTAATTTCATCAGCATGGAAAGTAGTTTCTCGTTTTAGCAAAGCATGAAGTTTTGCTAACTCACGCTTATCCTTCCCTTTAGCATTCTCAAACTCAGAATCAGCGATCCCGTCAACTGTATCGAGAATCGATAAATCAGGTTTCAGCAAATCCGCCAGCAAAGTCGTATTAATAATTTTAGGGATAGCCGCCTTGATTTGATAAAAATCCAGACCGTGATAGGACTTATCACCCAACAATCCATGCAACTTATTCAGCACATCAATAATTTGCTGCTTATGGTCAAGATGGGAACGAGACAAAAGGGCGATCGCCCGATCCACATCCTCACGACCAACGGAAATCTGACGCATCGTTGTCAAACTCTCCGATACCTCCTCCCAGATCAGCAAAGTTTTGGAATAATCAAACTCATCAGGACTAGGCAAACTCATCGGATGCGATCGCAAGATTTTAGAATTAAAAGCGATCGCCCTCTGATGTCTAAAGCCAAAGCCATCACCGCTAGACCCACGACAAGCATTGAGTAAAGGACAAGTCTCACAAATGACCTTAGTATCGGAAATTGCCTTATCGCGCAAAGCGGAAATAGCCCCAGTACGAGAGCAATTCGCCTGAGTATGCACAGACTCACCCAACTTAACGCGACGTAACTTGCCAGATTTATGAGTCAAACCGTTGTGACGCGCAGGCAGAATTTCCCAATCCTGTAAAGTGGAAGTCGTGACATTGCGAGAATCATTAGATATATAGATGATCCGCTCAACACCATCAAACATTTCAGGACGCAACTGCCCCGCATCATAACTTTTGCCYGTACCCGTCGCCGAAGCATCAAGGATATGTTTGTAAATTAATAATGAATCTCGCCAAGTTTCCAGTCTTGCCCCAGCCTCATATACAAATTTGGGCAAGGTCGGTTGAGGCGATCGCCTTGGTTTGTCAGATTTATTCGTAAAACCATTAGCCGCCTTCTTGGGAAAAAGCTTATCTTTCAACCATTGGAGAGGAGAAAACTTAGGCTTGGGCTGATAATTAGCAATCTGAAAAAACTGCTCAACCGTCAAAAGCTGAATCGCTGCATCAGTAGATAACTCATCAATATCATCATCAGTTTTAGCAACCTGCCCCCACCAGAGAACATCAATTGCCAAATCTAGCTCAGCTAAAAAATCCAGATTTTTCTCATGGCGGCGCATCACAGATGGATTAGCAATATCACCTGCATCGATCGCATATTCTAACTTTGTCAACTCAGGCTTAGCTCCAATCGCGTCAAAGTAAGTTTGTAAAGTTTCTTTACTAGCCACAAACTGACCACCCGAAGCTCCAATCGCTACACAACCACGTAACTTAGCAGCAAGATAGGGCTTAACTCCTGTCCCTTCAACCAAGACCACACGCTGACAATCAACCTGAATATCACCATGAAAAGCTAAAGGCAACTCACCATTTTGTTGTTGTGCTGAGATCCCAAAAGGCTTATGCCAGCGATAGCGTCCTGATGCAGCATCGCGTAAACGGATTTGGAAGCCGAGAATTTTGCCATCAGGATTCTTAATTGGCAGAATATAGCCAGAATTAGTTGATTTAGCACCTAAATATTGAATTTCTAGCTCAGATAAGCCACGACTAACTAAATCAGCCCTATCTAAACTATCTAAATCAAGTTTCTCTAAATAATTTTGATAAAGGCGATCTCGTTGAGATGCATCAGGCAACTTCGCCAACCCATCATGCTTCGCCTTTTGTTGAGCAATCCGCAGTTTTAGATTTCTATCGCGACGCTCTTGATGCTCTGATTCAGACTCAGCGCGTTTACGGACATACTTGCCTGCAAAATAACTGCCATTAGTTTCACCCAGATATTTCCAATCAGTCAAATCTGCATCACTGGGATGAGTCATGCACAGAACAAAATCTTGATTATCCGAAGCAATTCGACATTTTCCTGTGATGTCATCGCAGATCGGGCAAGGATTATTTGATTTAGTTGGTGAAAACTTTCGGGAAGAATACTGGTTATTTAGGGAGATCATTATTTTTGACCTCCCATGAGCTTGCCAAGGGAGATCTTTAGATAGATCTCCCTTGGCAAGTTTTGTGACTTT
>NZ_NDHW01000229.1 GCF_002251945.1 Pseudanabaena sp. SR411 | reverse complement strand
GGGCGCTTACCTAAAAGCATTTTTCGTCTTGGTTTTGATTCTCTGCGTCACTTCATCTTTGACCTTCATCTTAATTCTCAAGCCTTTTTTAACTCCATTAATTTTTTGTCCTGTACTTAGCTCAATGTAATAAAAAAACTGATTCGCAAAAACAACAGCCTGCTTGTCTGCTAGATATTGCGAGAGTAGATTTAGGGTCATTAAGATTGCCCAACTATGTTCTTATGTTTCTGCCAATGGTTCACCGTCCGATGAGGGATAGATAATTTCTGTTTCTGTGGGGTTGGTCGGAGATCGCACTTCGGTGATGGCTACCATAGTTAACTCTTGGCTAAGGACTTATATAGAATTATAGGCTAAGCAAATTTATTACTTTACAATCCATTACCGATCGCCAAAAATGCTGACCAGTAATTAGGATGATTGAAATTAGGTGATTTAATCAGAGAAACTTGCGCTCGGCGTAATGCTTCTATAACCGTAACATCACCTTTTTGTAACTCGTTATAAAACGCTGCCATCAGAAAATCTCTTGATTTGGATTTGAGCGCAAAGCGATATATATCAAACCTCGCGATCGCCTTCAGCATAAAGCTATATCCCGAAAAATATGTGGTCGTTACAAAAAATATAACCAAAATCAGTAGTTATATTTGTAATCACTTGCCTTAGGACATAAAACCAGAAGACGAGTAGCGGCGCGAAGCGCCGCTACTCGTCTTCTGGTTTTATGTCCTAACAAGACTAGAAAAAGCTATAGAAGTAATGAAAAGCCTCACTCAGTGAGGCTTTTCATTACCCAAAAGGATGGACTTGCCCTAAAATTGCACCGAGGCGATCATAGTCATCCTTTAATAAAATACTAAGCTTGCGACCTGCTTGAACTAGCCAATTGCGATCGCATTTTCTCACCTGATATACATTTCGTAATACTGCAGCAATTAACTCATCGACAGGCGCATTCGTCATCTGGACTAAGGTTCTTAAAAAGTTTAACTCTTCCGTAAAGTTCTCAATTTCTGATTCTTCACAACCATAAACTGCTTGATGGATTTGGGGTGGTTGCGAAGGTAAGTGCTGATAGATATTGCCCACAGAACTAAAGCCCAGTAATACAACTTTAATTTCGGAACGGAGCATTGCAAAAATTTGGGGTTGTTGTTCGCGCAGTTCTTGTAGGCTCAGTCCTAGGGCAACAGCACGGTGAACCGAATCAATCGGTGCTGTCGTAGCATGATAAACCACACCATAGGCAATCACATCGCTATTCTCATCCTGTTGTGACTTTACCCAACTACCAAAAGCTGGCATCAATGGGAAGTCAAGATTGTCAGGTTCAAGGCATTGAGCTAAAAATTCAGTAGTAGAAGTTGCCACAACTTCAGCAAGATGTTGGGGATGGCGATCGCGACTAGATTGAGACAAAGGCAAAAACATTAACGGAATTAACTAACAAGCTTTTAAATATCAAACAAAGCATCTGCGGCTCTGCGACCACCCCAACGCTGCACAATCAGATCGTCATAGTGATCAGCACTTTCTAAAACCTCAGTCAGAGCCAGTTTAAATTCATTTTGTTGGCAAGAACCACCCAGTAAAGTTACATGAAACCTGATATCTCCTTCATCTTCCATACTAAAGCCGCCAAAGCGGAAAACATCATTCTGTTTGAGCAAATAGAGCATGAGGTCATCACTTACTTCAACATCTGTCGCCACGTAAGCCCAAATATAAATAATAGATTCTGAATCACGAAATGGTCTAATTTCCACAAGTACCGTTGCGGAACCAAACTGCAAACTAAAAATTGGATTATGGGCAACAGGATTGGATACGCGATCGCAAATTTCGGGTAGCCAAGCAGCTACTTTGTGATAACAGTCTTGTTGTGCTTCTGATTGAAAGTTCACGCCTGCAACTTACCATTTACTTAAAACCTCTAAGAGTTTACCGCATAATTACAGAGCTTTGCGCTTAAACCCAAACCAAGGAAATTTTTGAAAACGTTGCTTTGCAATGCTTTCAAAAATTTCCTTAAATCCAAGAATTGATGTTGCGGCGCTTCGTGCCGCAACATCAATTCTTAAAGACTTCTCTCTAAAGCTCTTTCCCCACCCCAAGCCTCAACGATCGCATCATCGTATTTATCAGCAGTCTGGAGAACTGAGGATACTGAGGTTTGTAATTCGTCGCGATCGCAGGTGGAGCCAACCAAGGTAGTATGAAAACGAATATCGCCATCGTCATCAATACTAAAAACACCAAATTGCAGCTCAGAATTTTTTTTAAGTAGAAATTTCATCAAATCTTGAGTGATTTCCGCTCCCGTAACTACATAAGACCAAGTAGAAATAATTGCTTCTGTATTTCCCCAAGGCAAGACTTCAACGGTAGCTGTGGCTGAGCCTAGAGGCAACACAAATACGGGCATATCGTAGGGAGGTGAATAAACATTTTCGTACAAATCATTTAACCAAGGTTGAATTTTTTCGTAACAAGCTTGCTGGATGGGTGTCTCAAATTTCATTTCCTACGATCCTATCTCTTACTTCTATCTATCCAATTTAGTGAAGACTGATTGCGCTTGAATTCAAAATTTTGGATTTATTTAATAATTGTGTTACTAAATATTAATTTTTTCCGTATTCTCTGTTACGCGATCTCAACTTGGATAGCTGTCGCTATTCTCCCAAAAGAAGAAGAAAGCGCGAAGCGCTTTCTTCTTCTTTTGGCATAATGAGAATTACAGCGATCAACTTTTTCTAAATTTGGGGTGAATAATTTTTATGAAATCTAATCCAGTTTGGACAATAGTTCTTGAGCCACTAAAAACGTCTTTTAGCAAGAGGTGAATCATCGAGATCGGGAATGATCACAGGAACTAGATTCGGATCTGAAGACTGGGTGAGTTGGAAGGATGGTAGCGAAGTTGTCGTTACAACAGGAGAGGTAATATCCGAGGCTGGGATACTAAGATTAAAGTTGCTAAATTCTCCAGTTACCGTATAAGGCTCAAAAGGAACATCAGCGACATAGTAGGAAGATTCACTGGGGTTGGTAACTCTAGCATTGGCTTGAAATGTGACAAGACGATTGTTGATATTTGCAGTACGTCCATCATTAAGCGCGATCGTGCCATTCACAACAACGCTAATATCTGCTGGGCTATCAACAGGCAAGAAAAGTCTGCATCCACATGAATCAGATTCAGGAACGGATGCAGGAAATGAAAAGGTCAGATTGGTAGTTCCTAGAGGTGTGATGACACTATTAAAGGTAATCACGGGAAATGCAGCTTGATTTTCAGGAATATTGAGAGTAAATGTTCCATTTGTAATCGGAATTACAAATTGTGGTGATGGCAATGCACTAAATGCAGACTGCGGCACATTGATCGAACCACTGCGGAAGTTTGCTGTAATCGTGGTAACTGTGCCAAAAGTTGGTTCGTCAGGGAAAAAAGGTTCATCTCCCCCAGTCACTTTAGCGATCGCTTGCAACTTTGCTGGACTATTGTTAAGTGTGGCATTTCTGCCGTCATTGAGCGAAACACTGCCATTAATGTTATCGATCTCGACACCGATCGGGGTATCAGTTACATCGATCACAATTCCAGGTTGCCAAAAAGGAAGACTAGGAGTGCCAGTTACCGCAATTGTGCCAACTGGAGTTACAAATGTGGGAATGTTACCATCAGTATAATTAGCTTTGAATCCTTCAGTAGTGTCATATCGAACCACAAAGCCACCGCCAGTGACTGGTACTGCTACAATCTGCGCTTCGGCAGAGGGCATTTGCATCACCGCCGCACCCGCCGCAACTGCGACAGCCGATATTTTGAGCATTAATGAGTTAGACATGATTTCCTCCATTAATAAATTAAAATTAGAACGAGAATGTAGTACGCAAAGTACCAACTGTAATCATGTCACTGCTACTGGTATTAACAGGGTTAAACAGAAACAAAACTCCAGGGGTGACACTGATATGATTGGAGACTCGGAAACGATAAAAAAGCTCCACATGAGTCGTACTAGCGGGTTGTGATCCAAATATGCCACCTGTACCTGAAATGGCGCTAGGCAAATTTAAAGCGGGGATACCATTTAAGCTGATGGTGCTACTGGTGATTTTGGGTGGTTGACCTACATAAATTCCCGCCAAATCACCTTCAGAAAGCAGGTTGGGCATATTTAAATATACCATCCAATTTGTGGTGTCAACCTTACCAGACAAGCCCGTACCCAGAACATTTGTCGTCGTGTAACCGCCCCAAGTTCCCAAAATCAAATTGCGACTCGCTCGCCAAGCAAGGTTAGCTCCAAAAGCATTGGTAGATAAGCGGGAGCCAAGGGAGCCAATAATATTATCCCCCACACCAGTCCCCAAAAGTGCATTGGTCGAGTAGGAATTGAGGTAATAAAGTGTAGTATCAAGGCGATCAACAGGAATCATCGCTAACTGTAAGCCGATTGTTGAGGGGCCAGCAAACAAGCCGCCACTGCCTGTAGGATTAGCAGCGCTGTCAAAGCCATTCCCTGCTGAGTAGACTGCTTGTAAGCTAGCGCGATCGCTAATCTGCCAGTCAATGCCAAGCCCCGCTTGCGTATTTCCTAACCCAAGAATGGGGTTACGTTGAGCAAAAGCCGAAATCGCTCCCTGACCAGCACTCTCATAGCGATTGGGGCCACGAAACACCGTAATCGGATTCACACCCTGAGCGCCCACAATCACTGCGAGTTTGTCACTCACCACCAATCGATAGGATAAATCGCTCAAAACGATCCGATTGCCAGTATCAGATTCATAACCTAAGCGAGTAAATGTATCGTTGAGAAAATAAGGAGGATTGCTAAACCCTGCACCCGTATTCAGATTACCTGACTGCAAGCCTGTAATTAAATAGCTGCGATCGCTAAGTTGGGTCAGCAGCGTTAGCTGTAAGTTATAACCATAGGTAAGTGTTGCCGCAGGATCGCGAGTATCTTTAACGCCATCACGAGGATTTAAATCGGCGGTGTTACCCAAGCGTCCCTGTAGACCAAAGATAGCTTGACCAAATAGCTTAGTCGTCGCCGAAAACTGCTGTACTTCAAGTTTTGTTGTCTTTGCATCTAAAGCATCAACGCGACCTCTGAGGGTGGCTAGCTCGGCAGCAAATTCTTCTTGGAGTTTTTTGAGGGCAGCAAGGTCTTCTTGGCTGACTTTATCGGCAAGTCCAGAGGAAATAATTTCATTAATTTTATCGAGACAAGCATTTACACCTGCGGCAAATTCATAACGCGCTATGTTGCGCTGTCCACGAAATGCGCGATCGGGATAGCCTGCAATGCAACCATACCGCTCAACGAGAGATTGCAAAGCGGTAAAAGCCCAATCAGTCGATCGCACATCAGATAGTTGTGAGATCGAGGTGACATTCTGCGCTGTCGTTGCATTGAGTGTTGTATTTTGCAGATCGCGAGAATAATTGAGTTTTTGTTGGTCAAGCTCATTTAGCAGTTGACTTGTTTCAGTTGGTTGAGGTTGTCGTGTAGATTTGGGAGTAGCCGAGGGTGAAGCGATCGGCTCAGCCATGACAGCACTTCCATAAATAATTGGTAAACCAAACAAAAACAAGTATAAAAAAGTTTTCATAAATTCTCCTCACATCAACGAAGCTAACTGCTTTTAAGCAATTGCACAACGCAGCATAGTACTCTCCTTATTCACAAGCGGCAAGGCTTTTTAGAGATTAATTTTTTAAGGAGATTGAAGCTTGGCTACGAACTTATCTTTTTCGATATTGTTCAAAATTATTAGGATCGTAAGTCCCACCATCAAAAAAAGTTTCTATTCCCCGTGAATTGGAGATGGGGATATTCGTATCGGGAACCCCGATCGCTTTAGCTGCATTTTTCCAAAGATCTTCACGATTTACAGCATCAATGATTTCTTTAGTCTCAAAATCAGTAGGCAAATTATTCCATCGACGATATTCAGTGAGAAACCAGAGATCGTGACTTTTATAAGGATAAGAAACGGAGATCCCATCATTTGACCAATATTTGATGGCATGAGGATTATCTATTTTCAGTCTTCTCATTTTTTGTTTAGGACTACTTTTGAAAAGCTGAGCAAACATCTTGATGGGTTGCGATATAAGATTGCGGCTATCCGTAGTAAAACTTAGGGCTAAAATCGTATCTAACTCTTGAGCATTGGCAGGATCATCACACCAGATCTGCGCTTCCATAATTGATTGGATCAGAGCTTGGGTAGCGATCGGATATTTATCGACCCAATCAGCCCGCATAGCCAGAATTTCCCCTGGATAATTTCGCCAGATTTCTCCGATCGCGATCGCAGGATCAACAAGATGTGCTTCAATTAATTTAAGACTGTTCCAACTATCTAAACATAGTAAGTCAGCTTTATTCTGTTTTACTTGTGGAATGATCTGATCAAAAGGAATCTCTAAAATATCAATATTTTTTTGAGGAATCACATCCATTGAGGATAGCCAATATCGGAGCCATAGGTCATAATTACTACCGAGTTCAGCGATCGCACCATGCATTGGCTGACCAAAGAACTTAGCGACATCCTGCCAAGGTGAGAAAGTGGTAGGTTTCAATTGAATGCCAAAGGGCTTAAGTCGTTTGGAAACAACAATATATCCACCATGAGTATGCAAGCGCATCAGCACATACATAGCGGTTTTTCGAGTATGGCGATTAATCAAGCCCTCGTTCAATAGTTCTGGCAAAGGACTATAAAAATGTCCGCCATCAATGCCATTATCGCTTGTGCCGAGTTCTGTTCCTATTTCCGTGCGATCGCAGATATTTTTCCACGATTGAAATGGAACTAGTTCCACATTAGTCATGCCATATTTAGCAAATAGTTTTTTGTTCTTAGCAACTAAAATGGGTGCAACTTCAATCGATGGAATAATACCAAGTCTTACCGATGGCACTTCAGGGCTATCCGACACCTTGGTATCAGTTTTAATCTGGAAGGGTTGGTTTGCTGATGGTTTAGCTGTACAGTTACTCAAAAATATTGTACTTGCTGCTACCCCAAAGGTTGTCAGGAGTTTGCGTCTAGAAATTTGCATAAAATTTGATCGGTTGCACGAATCTCCACCATTTTTACAGCAATTACCAATCTCTTATATAGCGATCCTAAATGAGTTGTAAGGTTTGGAGGGTTGTGAGAGTGCGCCCCGAAGGAGCGCACTCTCACAACCCATTTAGGATTGCTATAGTAGATTGAGAAGAAACTCAAAAAGCTGCGGCGCAGCTTTTTGAGTTTCTTCAGGGCAAATCGCTTAAAAATTCATGAACTATATCTAGGATACGCTGACTGGATTTGCCATCGCCAAAGGGATTAGCAATATTTGCCATTTGTTCATAGGCATGGCGATCACCTAGTAATTTAGAAGCCGCTGCCACAATATCCGCAGTTTTAGTCCCGACTAGTTTGCTTGTACCTGCGGCAACTGCCTCTGGACGCTCAGTGGTAGAGCGCAATACTAAAACAGGTTTACCAAGACTAGGCGCTTCTTCTTGCAAGCCACCTGAGTCACTCATGATCAAATAACAGCGCTGCATAGCCCCAACTAATTGTTCATAGTCCAGAGGCTCAACTAAGAAAATACGCGGATGATTGCCCAATTTTGCGATTAAAGGTTCTCTTACCACAGGATTGAGGTGCATCGGCAGCACCAGAGCCACATCTGGGAAATCTGCCAAGATCTGTAACCATGCTTGAATGATTTGCACCAAGGGTTCTCCCCAATTCTCCCGACGATGAACGGTTGCTAAGATAACGCGATGGGCATTCCAATCTAAGCCTTTAATCTCACAGTTTGGCGATCGCCCCGAAACATATAACAGCGCATCAATTACGGTATTGCCTGTATTGTGAATGCCCGATTTAACACCAGAAACTTTGAGATTCTCCACTGAGGCTGAAGTGGGGGCAAAATGAAGCTGAGCAATTTGCGACACTAAGCGACGATTTGCTTCTTCAGGAAATGGATTAAATAGGTTATCGGTGCGAAGTCCAGCTTCTACATGTCCAACAGGAATTTGCTGATAAAAAGCTGCCAAAGCTGCGGCAAAGGCTGTGGTCGTATCACCTTGGACTAAAACAATATTGGGCTGAATTTCTTTGTATAACTTCTCTAAACCGATCAAACTATTGCAAGTAATCTGGGTAAGCGTTTGCTTCGGTTGCATGATATCCAAATCATAATCTGCTTTGAGTTCAAATAACTGCATTACTTGTTCCACCATTTCCCGATGTTGTCCAGTTAAAATTACTGAAGTTTGAAACTGAGGATTATTTCTAAATAGATGAATGATCGGGGCAAGTTTAATTGCTTCTGGACGAGTTCCTAAAGTAATACAAACATGGAATTGAGTTGACACAATAATCCTTACTAAGCAAGCTTTCTGACTATGATTTTGGCATTTTATATAGATAAGTAAAAGCGGTACGAAGTGCCGCTTTTACTTATCTATTATCAATTGTGGTGAAATAGATGCAGATTTAGGAGCTTTGCTACTACCAAAGACTGCATGAATTCCTCTCAACGTGACGATAATAATCACACATACAACGACATACTGAGCAAGTTGCATCGCAAAAATTGGAGTTCTAATTAAAGCTTGCCAAGAAACTTTATTAGGGGAAAATTGCTCGTCAGAATGGAAATCGCTAATTTCTACAGGGTCAGGAATTACAGGGATATCAGAAAGAAATAGTAACTCTGAATCTTGGGCAGAAGATCTAGTATTATCTAAATCGGAATTGAGATAACTAGTTGGATTGATATTTGGTAAAGATTTAGGAGAACTGGTTTCTCCAAACATTTCATCTAGATCAGGACTAGATGCTACGGGATTTTTCTCGCTATTGCCGCGATCGCTGAAATCATTTTGCTCTGGCATAGATTTGGGCGGAAATACTGGTAAAGGAGGTATTCTAGGACTTTGTTTAGTCTCAGTGATTCCGCCATTTTCACTAATATTGCGATTTTCCTGCTCAACTAAGTAAATTTCCTCTGTCCATGCAGGTTCATCAAATCCTGTTTGTTGCCAAGATACGGTGATCCTAGAAACTGTTTTTACTTCAAGGGTGATAAACCATTTTTTGAGCATTCCCACTAGTACCTGCCGATTAGGAATTCGCACCTCATCGTCTAGTGATCGCAAATCAGACTCAATTAAAATTTCTAAGCGATCACCATCACGCTCAACGTTTGCCAACATTGCTTGAGATTTGAGCAACCGATTCATTAGCGAGGCGATCGCATTAACGTTGCCCTGTTTGGCTTGTTCAACTAGGGGATTTTGAGTCATGGCATCAACCTCAGATGCTGATTCTAAAAAATATTGTTCAGATTAAGCCAAATGTATCAGATTTTTGCAACTATATACTTGGATCCCAAACTCACATTATTTAAGTACTTGTACAAAACAAATTTAAACCCATAAAGTTACGCCCCACAGGAGCACAACTTTATGAGTTTAAATTTGTAATACATTGCGTCCATCTATATTAAATTTGCGATTTTTAGGAATTTTAATTAACAAACCCCGAAAATTGAGGGAGACACATGTGTCTCCCTCAATTTTCGGGGTTCATCTCATTTTTAGATTTTACAGGGGAAAATATTTTTAAATTTTAGGGAACCATAGAAATAGCCTAGTCGTCTTGGTTGAAATCAGTTCTTACATGGAACTACTTCCGAGCTATTTACGTCGAACTGAAGCTTTTGGTGAGCAAAGCCTTAGTTTCAGAGTTACTCAAGCACGCACAACAAATATTCAAGAAGGACAATAAAATGCTAACTCGGATCAAGCAATACACATTTAATTTGGGGGCGATCGCAATCACACTTAGTGCAACAGCGATCGCGGCATCTCCATCACTGGCTCAAACTACATCAGTACCAATTACTGGCGGTAGTTTTACAGTGAACGTGACTAATGCAGCCACAAACAACGTTAATAGCACAGCCGTAACTGTACTAACTCCAGTTGGAACTGCTCAAATTTCTGCACTTTCAGGAACTACTGCTGGAACTACAAATCTGACTGCTGGCAATAACTTTGACATTGTTGGTAAATCCACTGGCTCAGTAAATTTTGATACTGGGACAACAGCCAACTTTACAAATGCTGACACCACCATCAAAGGTAAAGTTGTTACTACAACTGCCCCTGGGAATGTCTCAGCTCTAGCAGCGCCAGCAACAGTAACAGGCTCCATCCAAAAAGACTCTTTTATCCAAGTTCCTACAGCCAACATCTCGGCGTTGCCAGCCAATACTGTCGTTATTCCTATTACTAGTGGGAAGTTTGATGTCACCCGCTTTAATGATGGCACAACAGTTGGTAACAGCATTCCTACGGTGCTTACTCCCTTTGGAACCGCTCAACTCACTCAGTTTACATTTAAGACTCTTGAGAATTTGAATGGATCATCATTATTTGCTGTTGATGATGAAGTGCGTACTACTGGTTTAGCATCTGGTTCTATCCCGACCAAAGTTAGTACATTCTCTAATGCCAAGACTGCCATGGTCGGTACTCTTACAACTGCCACAGACAACAGTAATGGCTCGTTTACTCTGAAAGGCGACATCACTAGTGGCAATCTGATTGTTCCATCTAGCGCAACCACTATACCAAACACTAGCACTGAGACCATTCTCATTCTTGTCAAAAATCCGAAGCTTTTGAAGCTAGTTGGACTGAGCCCAAGTCTCTTGGCTCCTGGTAAAAGCAAATTCCTACTTGTGCTGGTCAACAATCAGGCTTTACTGAGTTATTTGGAGTCCAAAGGCTCTACATTAGAATCTACTGATCCAGTAGTTCTTGGTGATAGTAATGGTGTAGATAAGCTTGTTTTCATCAATTTCCAGAAGAAGAATCTCTACTATTTTAGTGAGGTATCTTATCAAGCTTTGTTGACAGCGATCGCTAATTCTAGCAACACCTCTACCAATACTTCCACTAACACTTCCACTAACACTTCTACCAATACTTCTACCAACACTTCCATCAATACTTCTACCCAAGTTGTGAGAGTGGTTTTTGTTGGGTTACCTAGTCGCCTAATCCCTGGTTTTGGTACAATCGCCAAAATTGAACGCCGTGAACGTGGTGATGATGACTAAATCTCAACACGAGTCTTAGGACAATTCAAACTCTAAAAAAGATAGGCAGCACGGAGTGCTGCCTATCTTTTTTAGAGTTTACATATTTGGCGAGATCGCGAAAGTGCTACTTCTTCGACTTGCCAACCAAAGGCAAAATGACTAATAGAATTAACTGCAGGTATAGCCGCCCGAATGGCTTGCATTTGTACTTCTAAAGATGGACGATTTGTAAATGGGGCATTCCATTGACCAACTAAAATCGGCGCGATCATAGTCCCTCTAGGCGCATAGTTCGCAACCCTCCGAACTTGATCTACAATACAGTCGGGCTTGCCACAAACTGCATATGCCATCGGTTGCCACTCATAGGCACTACTGAACAAGTGCCAAGGCTGCATTCGCGAGTCAAAACCAGCGCCTACGGGTTGATTGCCATCGGAGAAAAAGGCAATGCTGGCGGGAATAGCTTGACGAAAAACAGGCTTGGAGACAACATCAAGGTAGTAGGTCACACCAATAAAAGCATGACCAACCGCCAATCGCCAGAGTTCACTTTGCCAATAGGTGATCGCAGGTTCTTTTTGATCAGATGGTTGGCGACCTTGCCAGAGAGGTTCTGTTTCTTGGGGGTAGAGTTTTTTGACAGCTTGCAGATCTGTGGGGGTGATATAACCCTGTTTGAGAAAGCGATTAATAATTTCTCGACCTTGAAAATTCTCGGCGCGATCACGAAAAGCTTGTAATGAAGCTTGTCCATAAATCCATAGATAGCGAACATTACTCACTACCGACGACGCACCCGCGCCACGTTTATAACGCACATAATCAAATACCACTCCGTCGGGTTTGCGCTTAACGACCTCATTCACTGCTAAATACAAATCACTCTGGGCTTGATAATTGTAGGGATCGATAAATAGCTGATCTTTAGTGGGAACCTCACTCTCAGGATTTTTGCCTAAGTTCTCAACTATGGAAATTGTACTATCACCATTAGCATTGCGAGCGATCGCATTTTGACGGGCTACGGTTAATTTCGATAGTCCATTGCGATCAAAGCCTCTACCATAGCCAGTTCCCACATTCATCGTAAATATCCAAGCATGAACCTTAATTCCCCGTTCTCGACCTTTAGCGATCGCCAGTTTTAATAAATCTGCATTTTTATGCTTCTCAGATTGCACAAGGGAATTCCAAGCCGTCGTATTCTCTGATTGTGGTAATAGAATCTTGCCATCAGAAAGAACTTCTATAAATACTTGGTTATAGCCCTTATTCACTATCCGATCCATCACTTCGTCCAGTTTGCCAGACTGCAAATCACAGGGATATAAACGCAGCCAGATCCCTTGGGTTTTGAGCCAAGATCTTTGACGACAAGTGTTGAGAGATTGACCATGCTCCTTCGTAATCGCTTGATATTCTTTAGTTGCTGCTAAATTTGCACTTTTAGTTGTGTTTTGAAATGCAGCAATACGCAAATTTTCTTTGGTAGCGATCGCCTCACTTGCAAATTGACAATATTCACCAACTTGAGCAAAGCCTGACTGAGAAATAGTCATCCCTAATAAATGAGTGGCTATGGCGATGGTGAAGACTTTAGTTTTGATCGGTGCTGACATAACAGTTTATAAATGATGCTGAAATTGCAGCAATGTTTTGGGGAAATATGGTATTAGATTTTTGACATAGCGCCAAGCACTGTAGCAGAAATTCAAGTACCATAGCTGACTTTAATCGCCATGACCGATGTTATCAATCCATCAACCGTTGAATCACCTGAGACTTATTTACAGTTTGGCGATCGCTATTACCAGTCTGGTAACATTCCTCTTGCACTAAAAAATTATCAACGTGCCTTAGCCATCAATCCAGAATTTGCCCCCTCCCATGAGCGGATTGGAAAAATCTATCAACAGCAAGGGGATTTGATGGATGCGATCGCCAGTTTTAGTCAAGCCGTGCAACTCGATCCGCAATTTTTAGAGGCGCAATTAGGATTAGGTAATGCTTACCAACAAATGGGATGGTCGGAGCTAGCGATTACACATTTTCAACAAGCACTGGAATTGCATCCCGATCGCTTTTTAGCAGAATACCATTGCAAACTGGGGGATAGCCTCAAGGAGAGGGGCAGAATTACAGAAGCATTAGCTAGCTATGAAAGAGCGATCTCCACAAATCCTGATGATGTTAATGGCTATCGAGCGATCGCTCAAACGTATTTTCAACAGAACGAGCCAGAATTAGTCAAAGCTATCTATGAAAGGGCGGAAGACCATAATTCAGAACTTCTACAAGCTAAGGACTACAACGCTCTAGGTGTGGCATATTTACAAAAAATCACGGTGATTGACTCGGATCAGCAATCTCTAAAAGAGGATTTAGAAAGTAACGCGATCGCCTGTTTTGAAAAAGCAATTCAAATCAATCCTACCTATGCTGATGCCCATTGCAATCTTGGTAGTACCTTCATTCGCAAAAATCAGCTTAAAGATGCGATTCTTGCCTATAAAGAAGCGATCGATATTGACCCTAATTTTGCCCAACCCTACTTCAATCTTGGCATTATCTTAAACAATATTGGCAAAACTGACGAAGCGATCGCCTGTTTCCAATCCGCAGTTGATCTTGTTCCCAATTGGGTAGAAGCAAAACAATATCTTGGCACACTGCTAGCGAGAGAAAGCTAATCAAAACGGAACAGGGATTTGCAAATGGATACACTCTTGCGATCGCGGATGGCTGAAAGTCAACTCGCGCGCATGGAGATGTAAGCGATCAGTTGCAGCAAGACAACCATAAAGGCGATCGCCTAAAATTGGTATTCCTAAACCTTGAGGATCAGCAGAGTGAACTCGCAATTGATGAGTTCTCCCTGTTAAAGGAATAAATTCTATACGTGAATAATTTTCGACCTGTCCTAGCAAGCGAAATTCGGTCACGCTGGGCTTCCCCCTTGGCAAATCTACCTGTTGATAGGGGCGATTTTCGGGGTTGCCCCATAGTGGCAAATCAATTATCCCCTGCTCACGCTCAATCTTGCCTGATAGTAATGCTTCATAAATTTTGTGGGTTTCTCGCTTTTGAAACTGTTCACTCAAACTGCGAAGAGATTCTAAATCACGGGCAAATAATAGAATTCCTGAAGTTTGGCGATCGAGGCGATGTACTGGATAAATGTGAACGTCTGCACCGAAAGATTGACGTAATCGGCTTAGCACACTGTCTTGAGTGTCTAGATAACGTCCAGGGATAGAGAGAAGTTCTGGAGGTTTAGCGATCGCAATTAGATGTTCGTCCTCATAAATAATTGGAAGAGATCCCCCTAAATCCCCCTTAAAAAGGGAGACTTGATTATCTTCTTTCCTAAAAAAAAGAAATAGTTCTTCTCCCCCCTTTTTAAGGGGGGCTGGGGGGGATCTTCTTCCCGACAATAGAAAGCCCATCAAAGGCTGACACCTTTCTACACAAGCTCCATAAAACTCACCCTGAATTTTATAACCATCGAGCGAAGGATTTCCCCACCAAAACTCTGCCATTGCTATAGGTGTCAAGTTATGGGTTGCGGCATAGTGCAGTAACTTCGGAGCGCAACAATCACCCATTCCCGTAGGCATCGCTCCTTCCGTAATTAACTCCCGCAGCGATCGCGTTTCTCCTGCGAAATTAGTTAACACATAAGTATTATGCAATTGCGCTTGCAAAGTGCGCGATAACTCTCGCCGTTGTTGTTTGAGAATTTGCATTTTGCTGTCAGCCAGCGTAATTATTTCTTTTAAGGGCAACAGAACCTGATCGCGATCGCATTTAAAATCACGTCTTACTATCTTTTCTTGTTGACTTTCCCTATCCAATTTTTTGAGTGCGATTTCCAACTCTTTTCCTGTTAAGGATGCTAATAATTGAGATCGCTTAGCATGTCTTTCTTGTTTAGAAACTTGATGGCGATCGCTTAAAGCTTGAAACTGAGATTCATATTCTTGAGATAGACTCTTATATTGCAGCCGCTCAGGAATCTCGCTTAACTCGATTAATTCCTGTTTAATGGTCGCTAATTTGCTTAATGTAATTGATTCCTCAATCGCCACTTTCTCTCGACCTGCAATTGGGGAAACCCATCCTTCGAGATCACTTTTACCATTTAATAATCCAGAAAAGGCTTTGAGAACTAATCTTTCTCCCGTTGATGATTCTGCAAGCAACACCCCGTACATTTTTCCTTCTGCATTATCAGGATAACTACGTTTAATTTCCTGCATCAGATTTTGAGCGATCGCCTCTACTTGCAAAGTTCGTGGCAACCTTAATAATTCACCACTGTAGGGACAAATCCCCTCATAAACATAGGTTACGACTTCTGAACCAAGTATCATGGCAGAAGCATCTAATATTTTGCCGCCTATTTCTTCGATATGAGTCACCCTAGCAACCCTTTCCTTAATCTCAACTACGAACCCGCGATCGAATCTCTAGCAGACTATCACGATGTCGTTACTGCTGCCGAATTTCCAATGCACAAGTTGCGGTGGCGTAATGATGATATTTTGCCCGTCCTTGGACTCAACCCATCACAGGTCAGCGACGATGACTTTATTGAAGCCTTTGGACATTTTCAAGCCGTGCACCCATTCCTAGCATTACGCTATCACGGCTATCAATTTGGCGAATATAACCCCCAACTCGGCGATGGACGAGGCTTTATTTATGGGCAAGTGCGTGGTATCGATGGTGAACTCTATGATTTCGGAACCAAAGGATCTGGTCGTACTCCCTATTCCCGCAGTGCGGATGGTCGGCTCACCCTCAAAGGTGGTGTGCGTGAAATCATTGCTTCAGAAGCATTGCATCGTATGGGGGTAAAAACTTCCCGTTGTCTCAGTCTTGTCGAAACAGGCGAAGACCTATGGCGTGGTGATGAACCATCGCCAACACGCTCATCGGTAATGGTGCGCTTTTCGCGATCTCATATTCGTTTTGGTAATTTCGAGCGTCTACGCTGGATTAGACGCGCTGATCTTACCCGCCAATTATTAGACCATGTTCTCCAAATTTACTATCCGCAATTCTGGGGGAAAGAGAATCAAGATGGCATTTTTTATTTGGAACTCGTACAAAGAGTAGCCACTCTCTGCGCTCAATGGATGGCAGCAGGCTTTTGTCATGCAGTTCTCAATACTGACAACATGTCAATTACTGGTGAAAGCTTTGATTACGGACCTTTTGCCTTTATTCCTAACTATGATCCTAGATTTACGGCGGCTTACTTCGATCATGCAGGACGCTATAGCTATGCCAATCAACCTGCCGCTTGCTATTGGAACTTAGAAAAGCTGCAAGATCCTCTGAGCATGGTGATGGACAAGGACGATATGCAAGCGTCATTGCTGAAGTTTAAAGACTTCTATCGGGTTGCCTATTGTGAAATGATGCTGAAGCGTTTGGGCTTTGCTACGCTTTCCGAGCCTGAAACTGAGGATTTAATCGGTGCAACTTTGGAATTATTGTCAGGTGTACAAGCGATCGGATATAACCAATTTTTCGTCAAGCTACGTCAATCTTTCCAAACTAATTGGCGCGAAGATGCGAGTAATATTTTTGCTAAGCACGATTGGGAAATCACCGATGAGCAATTACCCCTATTAGAAAAATGGCGCGTTGTTTATCATCAGTTACTGATCCGTCAACCGATCGCTGAATTAGAAAATATTGCTCAACAACTCCAGCAATCCAATCCCACGATCATTTTCTTGCGTCCCAAAATCGAAGAAATTTGGGAACGGATTACCGTTGATGATGATTGGCAACCTCTCTATGATGCGATCGCAAAATTAAAAGAATAAGCCCTCACCACTAGCCCCTCTCCCAGTGGGAGAGGGGAACAAGAATTAATAAGACAATCTCTGCTTGAGACTTTCCGCGATCTTTGTCCCCAAATATTCAGGGATCAAATTTTCGTTTGGGCCCAACAAATACAAAATCAACCTTGTACGCCCGCGCCAAACTAATAAATTGGCATTCACCACCAGCAAATCCTCCTGCCAAATCGCATTCATCACTTTATAAAATAATCCTGGTTGGCTATCTGCCTCAACTAACAACGCAGGCAAATGAAATACGCGATCAACATAAAAATTTGTCTCTACTTTCTTAAGTCCACTATCAAGGTTAAACTCCAACGCCAACATTTCCTCCACCTCAAAGCGCCCCAAGAGAGTCTCTTTGATCGCCTTTCGCACATTTTCCGCCGTTTTTTGAGGCAAAGATTTGCCACCCCGCGAAATCACCAGCTTAATGAACACCAACATCGGCGTATGGATCTGTCCATACAAACTGAGACTATGAATCGTTAAGCCATAGGCTGCTAATACCCCGAAAATATCATTTAGCAAGAAAGACTGATTGCGATAGGCAAAATACAGCACACTCTTGCTACTTTCAGACCTTAACTCAATTACCGCTTCCTTAGTTTGATAAAGCTGATAAGCCAAACGCAAATTTTGCAGTTGAATGTCACTACTCACAAACTGCTCGTAAAACTGAGGAAAGCTCATGTTAAAGCGTTTCAGTAATTCGATCGTTGAGGTTTTTAGCCCAAACGTCATTGCCAACCTCCCGATCGCTTACAATTGCATTTCATTGTCCAAGATATCGCCCTAAATTTAGCTCTAAATATTACAGTAGGTATTACAGTAGGTGCGATTACCAATGTTGAATACCTCGCTAATATTGGTGGCTTAGTTGAAGGCAGCAATGATGGCATAATTCTACCAATATAGAGTCAAGACTGGATAAAAGCATCTAGCATTTAAATAACAGCATTTTAGTATTTGCGATCGCTTGATTTCAACAAAAGCAGATACAATACAAAGGCGTTTAGAATATCTGTAACAAACAGGGCGATCGCTGCTATATACAAACTAGGCAAATGGGGTTCTGGAAAAGCTTATTTGGTTCTGACACCCTCGAACCGACAAAAAAAACAAAACTTCGCCAAGTGCCAAACCAAAGCGGACAGATTTTCTTTAGCACCGAAAAAGATCTTGATCTCTACGAACTAGAAGAATTATGTGACTCTGTGGGGTGGGCGAGGCGACCGATTCGTAAAGTTCGTATTGCTTTACAGCACAGTTTTGTCGTCCTCTCGATGTGGGAGCATCGCGGAGGCTTTAGGCGTTTAATTGGGTTTGCTCGCGCCACATCAGACTATGCCTTTAACGCGACATTGTGGGATGTGGTAATTCACCCTGATTTTCAGGGCAGGGGTTTAGGTAAAGCGATGATGGAAGAAATGATCCGCGAGTTACGCAAATCCGACATTAGCAATATCAGTCTCTTCGCCGATGCCCATGTGGTCGAGTTTTACAGTCAATTAGGCTTCAACGCCGATCCCGAAGGCATCAAAGGTATGTTTTGGTATCCATAAGAAACAAGATATAGAGCAAAGCTCTATATCTTGTTTTAGATTGCCTAATTCTGTGCTAGTCTAGAAAAGCTTAATTTTTGATTTTTTATAGCTAAGACTATGCCTAAAGCTGGAATTCACCCGAAGTGGTATCCCGAAGCAAAAGTAATTTGCAACGGTGAAGTGGTAGCAACTATTGGTTCTACCCATCCTGAGATTAATGTTGATGTATGGTCGGGCAATCACCCCTTCTACACAGGCACACAAAAGATTATCGATACCGAAGGTCGCGTAGAACGCTTCTTGCGTAAGTACGGCATGTTTGACGAAAATGCTGCTGTGGAAAATCAGGTATAGCCAACCTTGGATTAATTCAAGATTCAAGGTTTCTTTCTGGCTTACTAACTTTTCACTTTCTTTTGCGGTAACTCAAATTCCATGCCTGCTGCTTACTTAATCAAAAAGCTCGAATCTGTTGAACAAACCTTCAATGAACTGACTCGTCGGATGGGTGATCCTGACGTGGCGACCGATCACGGCGAGTTTCAGCGCATTGCTAAGGTACGTGCTTCGTTGGAAGAGACAGTTCTGACCTACGAAACTTTTCGGAAGGCGGAGCAAGATTATAAAGAGTCGCAAGAAATCCTGAAAGAGTCTAACGACCCTGAACTTAAGGAAATGGCGGCTCTAGAGGTCGAAGAATTATCGACAAAGCTTGAGGAGCTTGAAAAGAAGTTACAGGTTCTACTACTGCCCCAAGATCCTAATGATGATAAGAACATCATGTTGGAAATCCGTGCGGGTACGGGTGGCGATGAGGCTGGAATCTGGGCAGGAGACTTGGTGCGGCTATATACGCGCTATGCTGAGCGTCAAGGCTGGCGGGTGAAGATGGTCAGTGAGACTTTGGCGGAAATGGGTGGCTTTAAAGAAGCGATCATTGAAGTCCAAGGCGATCGCGTTTATAGCAAACTCAAATTTGAGTCGGGCGTGCATCGCGTACAGCGTGTGCCTGCTACCGAATCACAGGGACGAGTGCATACCTCAACGGCGACGGTGGCAATTATGCCTGAGGTCGATGAAGTAGAAATTCACATCGATCCCAAAGATATTGAAATGTCCACAGCAAGATCGGGTGGTGCTGGTGGTCAAAACGTCAACAAGGTAGAAACTGCCGCCGATTTGTTTCACAAACCGACGGGGATTAGAATTTTTTGTACTGAGGAGCGATCGCAGTTACAAAACAAAGAACGCGCGATGCAGATTTTGCGGGCAAAGCTCTATGAAATCAAGTTGCGTGAACAACAAGCCGAGATTACCTCAATGCGGCGATCGCAGGTCGGTACTGGTTCACGCTCTGAAAAAATCCGTACTTACAACTATAAAGATAGCCGTTTAACTGAGCATCGTTTGGGGCAGAACTTTACTTTGCCACCGATTTTGGAAGGGGATCTAGAGGAAGTGATCCAAAGCTGTATTTCTAAGGATCAACAAGAACGTTTACAGGAATTAGCGATCGCTACTGGTGACGATTTAGTTTCTTAAATTAAAGGGTCGCCTTGCGGCTCTTTTAATTTAAGAAACTCTTTTATTGTGGCTGAACGGCGTTGTATGGATAAAATATAATCATGCAAGTTCGTCAGAGTGTCACCTATAGCAGCATCGATTCTAAATCTCTGCACGATTGGATTGTTAAAGCGATCGCTCAAGCGCAGATCACAGGGTCACCGATTTTATTTAGTTACTCTCAAAATTGGGAGTGCATTAATCCTTTATTGTTGTTGGCAAGTAAGTCCGAAGCTCAGCAACAAAAATTTTATTGGGAACAGCCGAATGCCGATTTAGTATTAGCGGCGGCGGGTTCAGTTGCCGAGGTGTCAGTTCCCAACCATGACTTAAGCGATCGCTTTGATTGCGCCAAAAAATTTATCAAAAATCATTTAACTAATGCAATCATTGCCAAGATTGCTGATCTCGAATCGTCAGAATTTCAAATTCCTATACATTTTTTTGGGGCATTTTCGTTTTATCGCAATGGGAGTGATGCGAGTGACTATCTGGATTTAGCAGAACCTAACGATTATCAACCAGTGATCGAATTTCCGACTTTACTCTTTTTTATTCCCCGTTGGATGGTACGACTCAAAGGTAAAAGTTGTACCTTAACCCTAAATCATTACATCCAGCCTTGGGATAAGCCTGATGAAGTATTAGAGCGTATAGAGAATTTGCGATCACATTTACAAGAAAGCGCCCATTACGAAGCACCGACAGTCCATGAGGTGAGCAAAATCGTAGAAGTTCAAGGTCAACAAATCTGGACAGAGATCGTCGAACGCGCCTTGGCTTTGATTCATCAAGGACATTTTGAGAAAGTGGTATTGGCTAGAGCATTGGATGTGTTAGCCGATCGCAATTTTGATCCGTTTCAGGTACTGCATGTTTTACGGTGTGAATATCCTGAATGCATTTCCTTTTTGTTAGATTATGGCGTGGGCAAAACCTTTTTGGGTGCGACTCCTGAAGTGGTGTTGCAATTTAAAGCTCAAAGTGATCGCCTTTGGTTACGCAGTGATGCGGTGGCAGGTTCGATCGAGCGTGGCAAAACTGTCCAAGAAGATCAAATGATGGGCGATCGCTTGCTCAATAGCGAAAAAGATATGCGCGAACATCAGATTGTGATTCGTTCGATCTGCGATCGCTTGCAAAGTATGGGCGCAGCGATCGATCCACAAGCGGAGACTAGTTTGCTAAGACTTTCTAATGTGCAGCATTTATATACGCCGATTACTGCCCAAATTGATGATCCTGATTGGTTAATTGCCCTTGATATTTTGCAGCAGTTACATCCAACGGCGGCAGTTGGAGGTGAGCCGAGAGATCGTGCAGTTTGCTTTATGCAGCAATGGGAAGCCTGCGATCGCGGTTGGTATGCTGCACCAATTGGTTGGCTAAATGGTGATGGTGAAGGGACTTTTGGTGTGGGAATTAGGGCGGGATATATTCAAGGCGATCGGGCGCGGATTTTTGCTGGTGCAGGAATTGTGGCAAATTCGCAGGTGGAAAATGAGCAAAGTGAAACCACGATTAAGTTTGCGGCTTTGTTAAAGGCTTTGGGTGCAATCTAATTTACATTCTGAATTTATGAGAACCATCGAATCAATCCTTGCTGATATTGATCAACTCAAAGCAGAGCTAGATATTTTGCGTCAATCTTTAGATAATGCCACTATTAAAGAAGCGTTAGAAGTTGAGTTTTTGTATGAAAGTAATCGCATTGAAGGTAATACTTTAACGTTGCGGGAAACTCAGTTAGTCATCAATGAGGGAATGACGATTAGTGGCAAAAGTATGCGCGAGCATTTAGAAGCAATTAATCATAAAGAGGCTATTTTGTTTATTGATGATCTTGTTTCTCAAAAGGTAGATTTATCAGAATATATTCTTAAACAAATTCATGGAATTGTCCTGTATGGAATCGATCGCGAAAATGCAGGAGTTTATCGTAAGTTACCTGTAGCGATCGCGGGAAGTAAGCATTTATCGCCACAACCCTATTTACTACAGGATTTGATGGAGGAATATTTCCAATTTTATAATCAGGAAAAAGATAATCTTCATCCAGTAGTTTTAGCCGCCGAAATGCACGAAAGGTTAGTGACTATTCATCCTTTTATTGATGGCAATGGTAGAACGTCCCGCTTAATCATGAATTTAATTCTGTTGCAACATGGATTTCCGTTAGCAATTATTGGTGGTGATTATGATAGTCGGATGGCTTATTATGATGCTTTAGAAAAGGTACAGTCTGAGAATAATAAAGAAGATTTTATTCTGTTAATTGCTGAAAAGGTTTTATTTGCTTTGGAAAGATATATAAACATATTAAGTCCCCAAAGAATCAAACAATAACTCAAGAAAATTCAAAAGATTTTAATTTTTAGGAGCTAGTTCAGGACAGAGAAAATTGAGACTAACACCTTGATTATCTAGAGCTTCTTCGTAATTACGCCAATCAGAGTCAACGGCATTAGCGATCGCAGGTTTTGCGGGATGGGTTAAAGCCACAGCAACAAATTTGCGATCGGAGGGATCGAATTTTTGAAGAGATGGGGATTTTGGAAACTCAGCAAAATCATTCTCGGCAATTTGGGTGATAGGAACTTGCTCGCAACGATTAGTGGCTTGATGTGTGTGAACCCATTTAAGAAAGGCATCACCAACACCAGGTTGTCCCGTACTAGAGTTTTTGTTTTCGTATTCACGAATAATAAGCCGATTGCTATCAAGTACAAGAGTCCCAGACTCTTTCAGATTTTGGAGATATTTGATGCAAGTAAGGACACAGGTCAAAGATGCTTGAGGAGCTTTTTTACTAGCGACAAGTAGGACATTTGTATCAACAATATGATGCATTCTTAAGCTCCAGTCTTCATCTGGCGATTGATTGCTGCTTCGGTCATAGCGACTAGATCGCCCATTTCATCGCCAAAAAATCCTTCGGGATAGTTGCAAATATTTCCATAGTCATCAATATCGAGAGTAACTAACTCTGAATCCCCTTGATCGTTCATTTTGCAAAAATAAAGTGCAGCATCATCATTAGTAAATCCATCTTTTTCTTCAGCCATGCGTCTTTGTAAGCGTCTTAGTAAATGTTCGCTATGACTTTCGATAATAATTTGAATATTGCGGGTTTTGATAACTTCGATAAATATATCAGCGAGTCCTGCTTGGACTGAGGGATGTAAATGTATTTCTGGTTGTTCAAATATGAGGGTTGCGCCTTTGGGTACGTAGTAACATAACACTAATATTGGTAATACTTGCGAGACTCCAAAACCGACATCAGTTATTAATACTTCTGCCGAATTAGGCGACTTCTGAACTAATATTTCATAATCACCACGATTAGGTGTAATTCTGTGTACTCGAAAGTTGTGGATCAATTCCAATTGTCGTAAAGCTCTGGCTACTGACAATTCAACTTCTAAATCTTTTTTCTGTGAAGCAAGAAGCGCAGCAACTGTTAATTCTCCATATTTACCAACATCTTGAGGACTTTCACCAGACCAAAGGTAAGTTCTTTTTGGGTATTCTCTCAAAGGGGCAAGATAGTAAGTATTTACAAACATCCCTGTATAAGAAGACACTAAATTTCCTAGATTGGAAATTGCTGATGATGATGGCATTCGTGCGACTTGTTGAACACTATAGTTGTTAACAAGTTGATGAAAAACGTACATAAACTTTGAAAAATTAGAATATTCAAATGCCAACCAATTTTCAAGGAAACTACCATCTATAGACAATTTATAAATCGTCTCAATATCATTTTCTATCTGTGAATTAATTGCAATATGATTCCATTGATTATCACTTGCCTTAAAGGAATATTTGAAATATTCAAGATTAATTTGATCATTGTCAACATTAATTTCCGATTCAAACTTCAATGATGATGTATATTTATTAGGTGTAAATTCAATTTGTCCATTTTCTTTAAAATCAACTTCCATAATCATGTATACAATATGGTCAGGGGTATTTCTTGGTATCCATTCAAAAGAAAATTTTATCTTTTCAGGTAATTGATGTCTGTGGCTAATATCGTAAGTAGTTCCTAAATCAACATAGCTATATTGATCGCTGCCTAGATGCAAAATACGATTGCGATCGCTTGACTCGACAGTTTGCTTTAGCATTAACAAAAATTGCAAAATCGCCGTTTTACCAGAACTATTCGTTCCAAAAAAGCCAGTCAAAGGAGCCATCCGAAACTCCCCCGTATCTGCCCATGACTTAAAATTCTGGATGCGTAATTGTGTAAACATTGTGAGTCCTATGAGCTAAAGCTTTTTTGATTTTCTGGTTAGTGCGATCGCCGATTTGGCAAATTGACTTAAAACAACATGATAACCACAATCAAAAGCTTTAACATGTCAGTTCTGATCGCTTGAGCTTCATCAAAGCTGGTGGAAAACAACAGAAGAGATTTTATCAGAAGATTTTGTGAATTTAGTAGTACAAACCTTCAGCATTATTATTCAGTTAAATTGCTAAGTCCACAACCCTCCCCACAAGACATAAGAATTACTAAGAAAAAAACTTGCAAACTTGGCAAAGTCTGTTAATGTTTGTCTTGTAAAAATACCTCGGTATTGTTCGGTGAGGTTGTCCGTGAGTGATTTGAAACGCGAAGCAGCACTACGAGAAGTTTTGGTGAAAGCAGTACCCGTGAATGATGACGATGATCTTGATGCGCTCTTAGGTGGTGAAGTGCTAGAAGAAAAAACAATCATTGAAATCACGAATATGTTGCGAGATGATGTGGATCTATTTTCAGATGATTGGTCATTAGATGACGACAAAAGTAATGATGCCGAAAATTTCGGAAACACTGAGTTGATAGCCGATCGCGATCGCCTCCAGAAAGAGTTAGAAGATCTGCGATCACAACACCAATTTGAATGTGAATATGTCGATCAGCTAGAACAAGAAATTATTAGTGTTACCAATGATCGCGATCGCCAAGTCACGGAACTAACTACCCAACTCGAACAGTTACAAAAGCAAGTCACTAATTTGCAAACGCATCCACCCTCATCAGATGATCGAGATTTAAGCGATCGCCTAGCGATCCATGTTTTGCAACTAGAGGAAGAGTTTAAACATCGCTTAGCGATCGCCTTAGAAATTGAATCGCAGAAAATTACCCAGAAATATGTGCAGGAAATTAATGACAAAAATGAAGTGATTCATCAACTGCAATGTCAAAACACAGCCCTAGATATTTCTCAACAAACCTTGACTACGGAGCTAGAGGCAACTCAAGTTCTACTCAAAGACTCCACTAAAACCCTTGAAATTGCTCAAACTAAGCTATCAGAAGTCACATCTCAACGGGATCAGATGGAAGAAGAATTAATTCAACATCTTTCTAATCAGGCGAAACTACATCAATCCTTGCGTGGTCTTGAAAATGAATATGTTAGCGATCTCACCAGAGTCCAAGAATTAGAGCAGCAGATCGAAGAACTACAAAATCAAGTGCTGCATCAAGCCTCTAAAGCATCTGAATATGAAGCAGCGATCCAACATTGGAAGGAGCAATCAGTCCGCCATCAGCACCACGCCCTCCAACTGAGCGGCGCGTTAGATCGGTTGCTAGCTGACAAACCAGTTAGGCACTTAACTCCACCGTCTCACCATCCTAGTGAGTCTATGTATGAGCAAGAATATCGATCGCCTGAGTCTTTATCAGAATCAACGCCAGTGCGATCGCAGCGTCCAAATTCAAAGGTAGATTTGCCATCTTTTCTAGTCAGACATCGCTAATTATCCAAAAATAGTAGGGGTACAAAAGCGCCCCTACTATTTTTGGATGAACCTATTATTGGGTATTGAAAGTCTAAGTAAAGATAACGCAAAGATCACTAAGCGATCGCCATGAAATTTGTTATTGCCTTTTTGGTGCTATGGCTTTTATTTGGCACACTTGAATGGTTATACCCACTGAGAAAAGACCAAAAGCACTTTCGTCAAGGTTGGCTGACAGATGTTGCCCATTTTTTCTTTAATCACATTCTGGTAAATATAGGAACATATTTAGTTGCAGCTTTTTTATACATCTTTTTTAGAGGCACAATTTCACCCTCATTGCAAATAACAGTCAGAAGTCAACCTGCTTTATTTCAATTCGTTGAAGCATTTTTCATCGCCCAACTAACATTTTATACATTGCATCGCTTAGCGCATACAGTGCCTTGGCTGTGGCGATTTCATGTAATTCACCATAGTAGTGCTGAACTAGATTGGCTAGCATCTGCAAGATTACATCCCATTGAAATGATAGTTGTCAATATTGCAGTGGGAGTTCCACTCTTTTTATTAGGCTTCACGAAGGAAACTTTTGGTGCCTATCTGGTATTTAGCGCCATTTTACCGATTTTAAATCACTCAAACACAAAATTTGAGTTCCCAATTCTCAATCGCATTATTGCTACACCTAATTTTCATCACTGGCATCACAGCAATGATCTAGAAGCGCGTAATAAGAATTTCTCTGGATTTCCCATCATTGATCTAATGTTCGGCACATATTATTTACCCAAAACTCGAAGCCCTGAAACCTATGGAGTTGATGAGACAATTCCTCCAACCTATTGGCAACAGTTAATCTATCCTTTTCAACCCCAAAAACATTAAAGGCGACGCGAGGCATTACCTTTAATGTTTTTGAGTTTATGTCCCAAGCTAAACTTGCATTGCTATGAAAGCCCATAGAGAGTTCTCTATGGGCTTTCATAAGGCAACCTAACAGTAAAGCAACTACCTTCACCGACTTTACTTTCAACACTTACTTGCCCCCCATGAAGTTCAGCAAGTTTCTTGACCAAATTTAAACCTAGCCCAGTACCTGCATACTGCCGACTCAGACTACTATCAATCTGCATAAAAGGCTGAAATAGCTTATTGATATCATCTAGAGAAATACCAATACCAGTATCAGACACCACAAAATGAAGCTCAGTTTTAAAATGTTCTTGAAAAGGTTCTTTGGTATCTACGGCTGCGTCATCTATGGCAACATGGACTAACTTGGCTTCTAGGGTGACATTTCCATTTTTAGGTGTAAATTTTACGGCATTACTCAACAAGTTAATTAACAACTGTCGCATTCTACGTTCATCAATCTCGATCGCCTTTGGCACATTGGCATGAATTACCAGATTTAACTGAATATTCTTTTGTGTAGCTTGGTGTTTAACAAAACTAAGGCTACTGTCACAGAGATAGCGTAACGAAACTGATGTTAGTTCCAGTGTGAACATTCCTGATTCAATCTTGGCAACATCAAGAATATCGTTAATTAGTTCTAGAAGATGTTGACCACTTTTTTGAATTGTTTTTAATGAGTTTTGTTGACGCTGGTTAAGTTCACCAAAAACTTGCTCAAGTAAACCTTCAGAAATCCCTAAAATGGCATTGAGTGGAGTTCTTAGCTCATGACTCATCGTGGCAAGAAATTCATCCTTAAGACGTGTAACTCTTTCTAGTTCTTTATTTGTGGCGAGAAGTTTTTCATTACTCAACTGAAGTGCTTCTTCAGCATGTTTGCGATCGCTGATATTTCTTACCAATACTAAAACTTCATCCTCACCACAGGGACTGATCCGCACTTCCTCATAAACCCATTCGCCATACTTTTGCAGCTTATGTTCATAGATTTGCACCTCACCTGTGGCGATCGCTTTATTAAATACGGCAAGTTGTTCGGAAAGAACTGACGGCGATAGAACTTCAGCAATATTTTGATTGATTGGGACGAAAGCTTCCTTGTCAGGCACAATTGGCATCATACAATCTAGACAAGTTCCATCTCGTTTAAGGCGTAGTAACAAGTCAGGAATTGCATTGAGTATTTGTTGTTTGCGAGTTTCACTTTCGGCAAGATCGGCAGTTCTTTGTTCAATTCTAATTTCTAATTCTTGATTGAGTTTAGATAGTTCCTGCTGCGTAGTTTTCAGTTCATTGATATTTTGAATCAGGGCAATATCATACATGGGCTGATTTTGAGGATCTCGAACAATGGAAACACTCATTAAGCCCCAAATAAATTGTCCGTTTTTATGGCGAAACCGCTTCTCAATATGAAAACTATCAATTTCATTGCTAAGTAACTTCTGATAGTGATAGAGATCGATCTCCAGATCATCAGGATGGGTAATCTCCTGAAATGTCAACACTTGTAGCTCCGTCTCTGTATATCCCAACATTTGACATAGCGCTTGGTTGACAGCAATATGCTTGCCATCAGGTGCAGCTAAGGAAATTCCCACCGCAGCATTGTCAAATACGCTTCTAAATCGCATTTCTGATTCTCGTAAAGCTTCTTCGGCACGCTTGCGATCGCTAATATTCTGAATAATTGTTAGCACCTCTCGATCATTAACTTTGACGATCTGCACCTCTTCATATTGGATTTGTCCATTAATATTCCATTGCTGCTCAAAGGTCTGAATCTCGCCCGTAGCGATCGCTTGTCTGAGTAAGTGTAATTTGCGATCGGCTAAATCTGGGGGCAGAACATCGGAAAGATGCTTGTTGATCGGGTCAAAATCAGGTGGCAGTAAATCCGCAACATAATTACTAGAGAAGCATTCCAAATAAATACCATCAATACTCACCCGATAAATCAAGTCGGGAATTGCAGTCAAAACAGCTCGCTTTTGAGCCTCCACATTCGCTAAAGTATCTTCAGTTAGCTTATTTTTGGCAAAGAGAATACTTTCTTGAGTCGCCACTCCAATGATGTTGTCAGAGTCATCAATTACAGGCAGATGACGACCTCGATATTGCTGCAAGAGGTTGAGCATTGACTCCAAATCTTGAATTTGCGATCGCCTAATCACCATTGGGCGATCTGAAATTGCCTCAATTATCGATAATCCTTGCAAATCTACCTGATTCTGCACTAGGTGCAATACATCCCACTTAGAAAAAATTCCGATTAACCGATTTTCATCAACCACCACCACACAGCTTGCTCTAGCTTCGAGCAAACTATGATCACAGGGCTGCCCAAAATCTAATGCATCAAATGATTGATTCATGAGACTAATTGCTTCCAGTACAGATCTTTCGGGCGCAATCATGATTGGGCAGTGATCTATGGCTAGGTCAAGATAAATGCTGTTTTGTACTAGCATTGGTTTAGTCGTTAATTTATTTAAGAGCTTGTTTAGAATATCGGTCGATTATGACCTCGTTGTAATTGGTATGAGTGCTTATGCTCATAAATTAGTTAGCATTGCGGCTCAACGTAAAGCCAGAGTTGCGTGGGTATGGGATCAAGTAAATGACTATTATCTCAATATTGATCAGATTAATCATATTTTACAGTTATTAAAAACTAAGGTAGGCGATCGCCCCAAATCTGAACGTTTAAAACTTTTTGCAAAGCAGCTTTCTCCAATTCTCCATAATTTTTGTCAGGCGGAAATGCTAGACATACTGCAAAAAAATGGGGTTGATGTGATTGTTGGGGTATGTAAATTTCAGAGCAAAGAACAAAACTCGTATATTTTAGAAATTAGCGAAAAATCTCTTTCAGAACTATCGAGAGATTTTTCTCAGCGCAGCCTCAGTTCACGAGCCTATGCGATCGCCCATGACACCCCTACACCCCTACGGAAAGTCTTTGGACTTGCCGAACATAATTACTTAACCGCACATCAGCTATTAAATTTACAAGATTTACCCAACTCGATCGCTGTTTTAGGTGACGACCCAGATACTTGTGCGATCGCCCAATCCCTAAACTTTCTGGGTGTACATACAAGCTTGATCACCAATAGCAGCCATATTTTGCCAAATGTTGATGTGGCGATCGCGCGGACTTTACAAGCACAACTAGAAGCAGAAGGGATTGAAGTATATACATCAACACAAGTAACGGCGGTAAGCAAGATTGAGCAAAATCGTTCCAGAATCTGGCTCAATAACACAACTATAGATTGCGATCGCCTTTTAGTATCCGTAGCGCCAAAAGAGTTTGACTACCCTAGCGATCGCCATATTTATCAATGTCGTAATGATCAAGATATTGCCAAAATTATTCACCAAACCTTGCAAACTAGTCTGTGGCAATCCGCACCTAGCGCCAAAGTTCCCGAAATCACCTATGTATCCACAACGCCACCACTCGCTCAGATTGGCATGACCGAAGTATTGGCAAGACTAAAGTATAAGCAAGTTTACGTTTTGGATAGCGATGCTGAGAATGGTTTATGTAAGATCATTTGCGATCGCCAAGGACAAATTCTTGGCGCAAGTATGTTTGGCGATCGCGCTCAGTTAGTGATAGAAGCTATCGCGATCGCTATGCAAGGCAAAGTCAAAATTCAAGATATTGGCGTTTTACAAGAGTTACGGATTACTGAGCAATGGACTGAACTTCATCGCAATCATGCCCAACTAGCCAAACTCAAAGACTGGTTTACTTTTCGTCGTGATTGGAACATGTAATTCGGTGCAAAGCGAACCAGATTTTTGATGGCGCGGCTTTGCCGCGCCATCAAAAATCTTTAGGGAAAAGCCCTTACATGTTCTGTAATCTTTGCAGGATGGAGCCTTCAGGTACAGATTGAATAATCGCGGTGATGAGCGTTTTTGCACCAAGCTTTCCAGAAGCGCGACTCTGTTCAATATCGGTGATGAGGCTCTTAAATAGAAACAACAAACTTAAGCCTAAACCAATAATTTGAACATAGCGTGTAACTTCGCTATTGATTCCCAAACCTCCTGATACACAGGCGATCGCAACAGTCAACAATAACCATAAATACTTCTTCTGACTCGGATATCTACCAATCGCCCAAATCACAAATAAGCCCGTAATCCCACCACTAATCAAACCATCCACCCATCGCAAAGGCGATATTAATACCGCGATCGCCTCTGTAATAAATACTAGAGAGGTGATCGCTGTTGATGCTTGTAATCTTTGGACATATCTCTGGGTGACTGTGTTTTGAATTTCTAACAGCGATCGCAATACATTTACGGCTAGCAATTCTTTACCTTCTATATTCAGCAACTCCAGAATTCTCTCTTTTAAAGCTTGGACATCAGGTTTTGGCTGTTCCCAAATCTCTTGACTATCACGTCCATCACTATATTGGATGCGTACCCTAACAGGCTTTGGTTCTACCGATGTTAAGACAATCTCTTGTGGGGAAATCAGTTGACGCATTTCAACATTCTGCAATGCTTGATGAATCGTAAGGCGATCGCCATCAGGATAAAGGTCAGTTTTATTAAAAACTAATAGAATCGGCTTATAGGATTGTTGAAGCTCCGCGATCGCCTCCTGTTCTAGCCTCGTCATATCCCCCGCAATCACAAACAAGATTAAATCCGCTTGCTTAGCTGCTTCTAGGGCAATTGCTCCACGCACTTCGCCGCCAACCTCATCCAGTCCCTGAGTATCGATTAATTGCAGTTGAATTTTGCCACCAGCATTCCACTCATAGACAGTAATATTTCTAGTGATGCCATGAATCGCTCCTGTCTCACTCAACTTCTGTCCAAGCAAGGCATTAATTAAGGATGATTTCCCTCGTGATACCATTCCAAAAACAGCGATCGCGATCGTGCATTTATCTAGCTTCTCTTCAAGAAATGATATCTCTGCTTGCTCAGATTCCGTTAATTCTTGATTGAATAAATTGCGATAGTTGATGAGGCGATCGCGCACCTGTTGAAGATAATCTTGCATGAAAAAGCTAACCCAGAATATCACGCAAATTAATCTCAATTTCTGGAATTACGCCACTTTTAATCACCGCATCCCCAGTATAGATAGATTCGTCATAAAAGCCTTCAACCCAAGATAGCAGCGTAATCTGGCTAAGCACAGGATCAACAATCCAATACTCCGAAATTCCTCTCGCTGCATACTCGGAACGCTTAAAACGATAGTCCCTTGCTTCATTTTCATGTCCAGCCGATACAACCTCGATTACTACCAATGGGGGTGGCATATCATGGGTAATCGTTCCTCTTTTTGTAGTTTCTAGAGCCGCTCGACATTCTTCGCCCAAGATGATCAGATCAGGGATTCTGACTCTAGCTCGACGACCACTTACCTCAATCGAGACTTCCTTATAGGCTAGTAAGTGAGAGGGGATAAATTTACCTAAAGCAAAAAACAGTCTTCTTGATACATCAGAGTTAAAAATTGATTCGGGTGGTATCGCAACTAATTCTCCATCCTCTAGCTCATAGCAAATGTCGCTGCCGTCATCATAGGCATAGTATTCTTCATAGGATAGATACTTGACTTGGGGACTCGCGGCTTGAACCATAGATGTTATTCCATTCGCTCAATGTATTTTATACCAAAAAACAAAACGACTACGCCGTTTTGTTTTTTGGTATTACTGTAGATACTGTCTTAAGCATCAAAAAGCTGACCGCAAAGGGGGTTTAGCATTTGCCAACAGAGATAATCGCGAGATTTTGAAAACATTGCTGCAAATGCTAAACCCCTACCAGAACAACCTAAACGCAAATAAAAACACAACTCAGACATTGCACCAACATAGCTCAGGGCAACCATTTCAGCGATCGCACCTAACCTGTATTCCATCGAGTTAAACCAAAGCAATGAAAAACGCAAACACGACCGAACCAGCAACCATCGCTAACCCCAACCTCAATATCACTAACCTCATGATGCCTATCAGCTACTCTCTAGCTGCGGTAATCGTCCTTTCTGGTCTAGGTGCTTTCCTTCGTCAACTATTCAACCTTGGCAAAGAATAGCCATGAGTGCAGTTACGATTATTGGTTAAACGCATAGGCGATCGCACTCCAAATCATAGCGATCGCGAATGTTTCCGCCTTCTAGCACGCAGGAACAACTTACGTAATTCTTCCAAACCAATCAAAATAGGTGGACAGGCTAGCAACAGCAACCAATGCCAATTGGTTAGTGAAGCAGTTCCGAACACTTGTCTAAAGGGAGGGAAGTCGATAAAGGCAAAGAGAGCCACACATTCCACACTAATTCCTAACCAGAGCAAACTATTATTTGCTAAGGATTGACGGAAGATAGAACCCCAAGACGAACGGCAGGCGAATAAATTACCAACTTGACAAGCCACGATCGCCGCTAAAGTCATAGTTGTCGCTTGGCGATAGATGCCTGTCACCGTGGGATCGGCAGTATGATTGAGAATCATCGGGGTCACTTGTTGCAAATCTGCTAGCGAGTAGCCATAGCTCCACCAGACAATAAAGAATCCCAACATTGAGAGAACTGCCTCAATTACGCCCAGAAATAGATAGGCGCGAATTAATAAGGGAACATTGAGCAGAAATTCCTGTTTAGGACGGGGTGGACGATCCATAATTCCTGCTTCGGGAGTTTCCGCTCCCAGCGCAAGGGCTGGAACCATGTCAGTACCCAAATCTACGGCCAGAATTTGTAAAATCGTGAGCGCAGGCGGAATCTTGAAGGCGACCATTCCTAGAAACGGCACAATTTCTGGCACATTTGAGGCAAGGATATAGGTCATAAACTTGCGAATATTCTGATAAATTGCCCGACCCTGCTCGATCGCCACCACAATCGTCGCAAAGTTATCATCAGTTAACACAATATCCGCCGCTTCCCGCGCCACATCCGTACCATTTTGTCCCATCGCAATGCCGATATTCGCAGCTCGTAAGGCAGGGGCATCATTCACCCCATCACCTGTTACCGCTACTATTTCACCAATATCTTTATATGCTTGCACCAATCGCAATTTATGCTCAGGCGACATCCGCGCAAATACCAGTCCATAACGATATTTCACCACTTGCTTTAGTTGTGCGTCTGAGAGATGTCCCATGCCTTCACCCGTAACCACTCGCACTTTATCGCTGACTAGTCCGATCTGACGGGCGATCGCTTCGGCGGTCAGTCCATAATCACCAGTCACCATCGTCACTTTGATCCCCGCTTGATGACATTGGGCGATCGCCTTTGGTACTTCGTCACGCGGTGGATCGAACATGGCAACTAATCCGATAAAGATCAGATCCTGCTCTAACTCCTGAGCCTTGAGATCGAGCAGTTCCTGTCCGCCTTGTCGCGCGGCTAGCCCTAACACTCGAAATCCTTGCCTTGCCAAGTCATCATTAGCTCTGACAACTTCATCCCAATAGTCATGGGTCAATTCCTGAGATTTGCCATCGCGCAAAATCCAATGACAATGTTTGAGAACTTCTAATGGTGCACCCTTAGTGAAAGCAAGATTGGGAGATGGACTTGACCATAGTTCGGAATCTTGCCAATGCAAAACCACGGTCATCATTAGGCGGCGCGAATCAAAGGGAAGTTCGCGTAAGCGTGGATATTGCTTTTGTAACTCTTCTAAATTTAGTTCTGCTTTTCCTGCCGCCACTAGGAGCGCCGCCTCGGTGGGATCGCCAATTTCTTGCCAACGACTCGGCGCATTGAGATGTACCAGACGGGCATTAGAGCAAAGCGCCGAACCAATTAACAAAACCTTGGCTTTCCAGGCAGTTTCCGAATCGGGAGGAATATTCACCTTGCCACTGCTGGGATCGTAACCAGCACCTGTAACTTCAATTAGCCTGTTAGTGAGTACATCATTAACATCATCAGGCTTGGGATTTGGATGATCAGCTTGCGTTGGCTCTGTCGGTAGCCACAGATAGCGCACGGTCATTTCGTTTTTAGTTAATGTCCCAGTCTTGTCAGTGCAAATTACCGTAGTCGCACTCAGAGTCTCGACTGCGGAAAGTCTTCTGACAAGCGCATTACGTCGCGCCATTCTCTTTACACCAAGGGCTAGAGCAAGGGTTACCGTCGGCAATAAACCTTCAGGGACATTCGCGACGATAATCCCGATCGCAAAAATAAAGCTCTCAGTCACATCCATCCCAATCAGCAAGTAGCTCAGGGCAAATACAGTTGCGCCCATACCGAGGGCGATCGCGGTAATCAGCCTTACAATCCGCGCTACTTGGATTTCTAGCGTACTGGGTTCGCGCTTTACGACCGTAGTTAAATGCGCCACCTGTCCAAACTCAGTTTCGGAACCCGTCGCATAGACCACCGCTACAGCTCGACCTGCGGCTACGGTCGAACCTGCCAACACAAGATTAGCGATTTCTGAGGGATTTACTTTTTCTTGCATCGGTTGTTCGCCTTGACGCAGCATGGTTTTACCGCCACGAATGGAAACTGCTTCACGTAGTCTCACAGGGAAAGGACTTCGAGCCACAGGCAAGGATTCCCCTGTCATTACGGAGACATCCAGATATAAACTTTCGGCAGAGATTAACCGTGCATCTGCGGAAATGCGATCGCCTTCTTCCAATTGCATGACATCGCCACGCACCAATTCTCTTGCAGGAATTTGTTTTAATTCTCCGTCTCGATAAACTTTCACCTGCATCGGCAAGACTTTTTTCAATGCCGATAGTGCTTTCTCTGCTTGAAACTCTTGCCAAAAGCTGAATATCGCGTTAATCCAGATCACCGCCCAGACTGCCCAGCCCAGTTCAGGGGTACGCGAAATAAAGGCAAGAATTCCTGCTACCCATAGCAACAGAGCCATAAAATGCGTCAACTGATCGGCAAACCGCAGCCACAATGGACGATGGGCAGGTTCAGGTAATTCGTTTGCACCAAATTTTTCTAATCTCTGTTGAGCTTCATTTTGAGACAATCCATTGGCAGTAGTTCCTAAAGATTGATATACCTCTTCAAAGGACAAAGCCCATAGTGGTTGGTGAAGTGATGCCATGCTGGTCTACTCCTGTAATGAATAGGACTACACTTTTAGCCGTGCAACTAGTTGCCAATTAAAAGTTCAAGTCTTCCTGAAGATAAACCTAACACTAGACGCTTTAGCAAAATCTTAAGAACCTATTTACAGTAATTGCCGATTAAATGAACCATCAGAAATTTTTGAAAGTCTTGCTTCGCAAGACTTTCAAAAATTTCTTGGTTTGGGTTTGAGTGCAAAGCGCTGTATAATGCCAGTATGTTAGGCAAGCTACTCGATCGCCGCTATCGCATTGTCAAAGAACTCGCTGAAGGAGGTTTTTCGCAAACTTACCTTGCGGAAGATACGCGCTTGCCCAAAAATCCCCAATGCGTCGTCAAACATCTTAATCCCACCATTGACGATCCTGTTTTTACCCAAAAGGCTCTAGAACTATTTAAAGCTGAAGCTGAAACCTTGCAGGAATTGGGAAAGCATGATCTCATTCCCCAACTTTACGCATATTTCCAAGAGAATAAAGAATTCTATCTTGTTCAAGAATTTATTGCAGGACATCCACTCAGTAAGGAAATGTCCCCAGGTAGTCAAATGGCTGAGGCGCGGGTTGCCCAAATCGTCAAAGAAGTTTTAGAAATCCTACAATTTGTCCATAAATACAATGTCATTCATAGAGATATTAAACCTAGCAATTTGATCCGTCGTCATAGTGATGGCAAGCTAGTGTTAATTGACTTTGGTACTGTCAAACAAGTTCAACTGGAAGTTGCTAGCGCCCACCACAAAGCAAGGGTAACCTTGCCCATTGGCACACCTGGATATATGTCCTACGAACAAGAGCGTGGTCAATCGGTATCCTGCAGTGATATCTATTCTTTGGGAATGGTCGCTCTACAAGCTTTGACAGGCAAACATCCCAGTCAATTTCCAAGAGATCGCGATAATGAAATTAACTGGCGGAGCTATGCCAAGGTCAGCCGCGAATTTGCCGCAGTTTTAGATCGGATGACTCGATGCAATCCGCGCGATCGCTATCAGACAGTTGATGAAGTCTTAAGGGATATGGCAAAACTCCCGAAATTAAGTACAGATTCTCCTAGAATTACCGACGATAGAGATATTAAGCCAAATTCTTGGTTATTGCCATCAGCGATCGCTTTGCTAGCATTAGCTGGTGGAGCTTATTTGTTAACTACAGGATGGAATCCTTTCAAAAGCAACATTCTACCTAATAGCATTCCTAGTCTTTCTGTCACCACACCTACCTCCACTTCACCTTCACCTTCTGTTTTAGTTCAGCCTTCCGCCGCACCTGTTCCCGATCGCAAAACCAGCTATGAGCAACTGACCCTCTATCTCCAAGAAAAAAACTGGAAAGCTGCCGATCATGAAACTTATCTATTACTTCTCAAAGCAGCAGGAAGTCAATCTGATCGTGATGGGACATTTCATCCCGATGAATTTAATCGGATTAGTTGTGCAGATCTGGTTTTAATCGATCAACTATGGACACAGGCAAGTAATGGTAAGCAGGGATTAACTACCCAGAAAAAGATTTACGAAGATTTTGCTAAAGATATTCGTAAAACATACGAAAATATTGGTTGGCTGAGTCCAACGGGTGAACTTGAGATCGATACAGCCTACGATCGCCAAACTGCGCGTTGGGAATATATCGAAGGTCGTCAACCTAACTTTAAGTCACCACCCGTTGGTCATCTGCCATTTTTACTACGCGATCCAAATAAAAATTTAGAGCGCATGGTTACGTTCTATCGATGCTCGTCTTAGTTCAAAACATAAAATGACTACAAAACCCAAGAATTAGCGGCGCGAAGCGCCGCTAATTCTTGGGAAGAAAGTTTATTTTTTAGTTCATAAAAGTGTGAAGACACTTTTGTGAACTGGTGTAAACGCTAACAAAGGATAAAAACATGAGATTAAATTTGCGTAAACTATTTCTCCTGTTGATGATTGGTAGCTCTATTAGCTCTGTATTTTTGGCTCATCCAGCGATCGCCCAAGTTGCTGAAGTCCCTAACCCTAACCCTAATGGTGACTTTAGCTCCGCCTTTCAACGTGGTAATCGAGGTTTCTATATGATTAGTAAATGGCTAGTTGTGCAGTCAACAGGATCTGATCCACAAGACTATGCCTTAAATTGTCGCTATACACCGAATGGACAGATTAGGTCACAAATCCTCAGAGGAGCGATCATGACTGCGGTTTTTAAGGAACCGATCAATTTAGGTCGAGCAGAGCCACCTGATGCTGCTACTGATGCGATCGTTTTAGATAGCGAAGGTTCTCCTTGGTTGCGCGTTCAAGGGTCACAGAATGAATTAGCCTATCCCGTTAAGCCTACAAGTTTTGATCAATTAGGAGAATGCTATGTCAAAGCAAATTTGAAGTACATAGCTCCGATCAATCCCGATTCTGTGATTGCTTACAACAGAGAATCGCATACATACTGCAAGAATCAGCCTTTGTATTGCCAACCCAAGCTTTTAAGATGGCTATCATTGGGGCGCAGTTGAGCGTTAAAGTCCGAACCCAGAGATTTGCGCTGTATGCTATTGTGTTTGTGGGAATAGGCAGAAAATTTAACAAATCAAACAAATACGTTCTTAGAAGTAGTCTTTCGTGACTATTTTCTCAATGTAATGTTTTGCCCAAAAAAATATATATGCAAGGGAATATGCGTATCAGGTTTCACAACCAACTATTTGTGGATCGAACTTGGCGATCGCCTTATCTTTGCATATTTTAAAAATGCTTCATTATTCATGCTCCCCCATGAGAATGAAGCAGGTCGTAAGGCGCAGTTATCCGCCGCTACATATTGAGATACCTGTGCCTTGCTTTTGCTTTTGATATTACAGCGCTTTGCGCTCAAACCCAAACTAAGAAAATCTTTAAAAGCTTTGCTTCGCAAAGCTTTTAAAGATTTTCTTAGTTTGGGTAATTGCCGTAATAAAGAAGGTCAGCACTTAGCGCTGACCTTCTTTATGTAAAGAATCCAGACAAATCATAGAGACGACGCAGAATTGCCATAATTTTTTTGTCGTAATTAGTGTCTTCTGCCCATTGTCCTGAAAGCTGGCTCAGCAATGGCGCAGTACCACGTTTGACAAGACTAAACCTTGGGTCAACTAGCGGTTGTACTAAAGGTTTGGTGGTGGCATAGGCTTTGAGATGTTGGATCTGCGCCCTTACCCCAATGCGCCGATCGCTAAAGCTATCACCCCTAACACCATTACCGATCGCCCCAATCCCACCAAAATTATTTTGTTCGGGTTTAACATCCCCACCAAATTGGAGAAACCCAGTTTCTAAACACATCTGACAAAATGCGATGTCATAGTTAACGCCCTCGATCACCGCCTCTTCGCGATAGATCGCAGGTAAGTCACCATAGAGATTTAGAGGTGCTTTATTGAGCCTTAGGAGTCGTAAAAGTTGGACTTCGGAGGTAGTACCATCCCCCATAATCCGATCAATGCTGCCAGCGAGGACGCGAGAACATAATTTTTCACGACTAGATGCTTGGGCAAAGTCCAAAGAACCTTGAGCTTGAACAGAATTTTGACCAAGACGATCCAACGTAAACAGTGCGATCGCCCCAGCCCCAAATTGAAGAAACTGCTTTCTTCTCATAACTGTTCTGCTCTATCTGACTAATAGTTGACTCTGTTGTAATAAACGTTAAGTAAATTTTGTTGCTTTTGACAAGGGGGATTTGACGGATATTGAGTTCTAGGGTCACTGCAACTGCGGGGATCTTGAGAGTATGCAGATGCACTGGAAGCAAAGGGAATCAGCAAAGCGGAAGCAGAAAGAACAGATAGTAAAAATTTCATGTTTTTAACCTTGGTTATAAGTGAGTTAATTGGAATAGAATCTAAATATTTAAAGAAATTAACAAGCTCGTTGCTTGAGAAAATTCGGTATATCAAGCCCAGCTTGATGATTAATCACCCGCGAATTACCTGTGTAGAGAAGGCTTTCAGAAACCGCAGAGATTAGATCTGGGTCTTGAGTTGAGATTTTTGCTAAGTCAAGAAACAAGCTTTCGATCATTTGCATTGACTCAATGACGCGATGCTTGATCTTGATGCGATCAGTGGCTGACCAAAAGGATTGAGATTCCTCAATCGAGCAGTCAGTCATCAATAGCTCAATCTCATCTAGTAAATGATTTAGAGGGCGATCGCTGTCTTGCTGTTGATCGGCTTCATGCTGCTGCAACAACCGAGGCTGAAAATGATGGGCATAGATCGGTGGCGTGGGGAAGGCATCACTTTGCATATTTCCTCCATTACCGCTGTGTTACTAAGTGAGGATAAACATGCTGCGTGTGGCGATCGGCCCGTTCAGCCAAATGCTTGGATAGGTGCAGCTTGGGGTATGGCAAATCCGCTAGTACCTCTAAAATGCGGCAAAAATCTCGCTGTTGCCTTCTGCCATTGAGGAACTGCGGCATTTCTGATGAGTTAGAGTTTTTTTGCAAGTATTGGCGCAGATTGGTGATCGCATTCCAAAAGCTACACATTTCCTCATAGGTACAAGCCAGTAAAAATGCTTCGATTTCGTGCAGTAGCTGCGAAAAGCGATCGGCAATACTGGGACGCATCGCAAACTGCGATCTTAGGGGCGATCTTTGGCTTGGTTGATTCGGTATTAATTGAAGGTGACGTTGGGGCAAATGATGGGGGGCGCTCATGTTTCAATGCCTCTGTTTGTGAGGTTATATGAGGAAAAGTCGTTTTTTGTCGGAAAACATTATTTCCCTATTGCTATATGCACTTACCAGTGATACAAGAGTTAAATATTTCTTTATGTGAGGGTAAGTGAGTTTAGCGGTCACAAGTCGATTGAAGTTGTATAAATTAACTGCAATAGCCCTTGTTGACAAACACAATACAATTCAAATTTCAATTTGCACACCAGAAAAAATAGTATTTTTTGTCAGTAAATACATGAATAAAATCCAGAATACTAATTAGTAAGATGCTTAATTCTTTGTATTTGTCTAATACAAAAATAGTTCACTACTTATTGAGTGGTTTAGAGGTTTTAATTGTATTAGCCAGAAAATTATTTTCATTTGAAAGTCATTGATTAAGTCGCTAGTATGTTGCAAAAAATAAAACAAGATTTTTAAATTTTTTGTTTGCAAAAACAAGATTTTAAGATGAGTTTGTCTGCGAGTATGGATTAGCTAACACCTGAAAGCCTCTATTTATGTAGATATATCAGAAAAGACAAGAAAAAATTGGTACATATCCAAGCCAATGTCAGACTAAATCAGGATTTAGAAAAAAGCTGGATAAATGCATTGCAAATACAAAAATATATGTTATTTATCTAACGTGAAAAAACAAGAATATGTTGATTTAACTATCTGCAATTGCTGTAATTAGTCATTACAAAAATGTGACTCATTAAATTGTCGGATAAATTTAGATCGCATTAGATCGCCAGACAGATTCAAACAAATGCAAAACATTTATTTGAATTCTAAAATTTGAATCCTAAAGTTAATCCCAACTTTTGCATTACTAATCCGATACCGAGACATTAAATTGAGAGGAGTTACGACCATGACCACGATGACTATTGAAGATGCGATCGCAATTGTTGATGCAGCCCTACAGCACAAGCGTCTGAGTAATATTCAGGAGCAAGTATTTCGCCAAACATGGGATGGCAAGACTTATGCTGAGATTGCTGAGACTTGCGGATACGATTCTTCTTATATTCGTGACGTGGGTTATCGCCTATGGAAAATCTTGTCCGATGGCTTAGGAGAACGGGTGACTAAGCACAATCTCCAAGTCGTAGTGCGGACTCAAGCCAAGAATTTTCAGGTTACGGCTTTTCAACAGGAGTCAAATCAGACGATCGCTCACAACCCTCACAATCCTTTGAGTCTTGTCAATCCTCACAATCCTGAGGCGATTGCTACCGATCTAAATACCAAGCGCTGTGACTGGGGCAATGCGATCGATACTTCAATTTTTTATGGTCGTACGGAAGAACTAGCCACAGTTAAAAATTGGGTGATTAGCGATCGCTGCCGTCTTTTGGGTGTATTTGGTATGGGCGGTATCGGTAAAACCGCCTTTGCTACTAAGCTTGCTGAACAGGTGCAATCAGAATTTACGTTGATTGCTTGGAAATCCCTACGCAATGCGCCCACCGTAGAAACAATGCTTGCTGAACTGGTCAGCTTTTTGACCAACCAAGCGATCGCCACTTTGCCTCCAGATTTAAACAGTCTCTTGGGTATGTTCATTCCTGTCCTAAAACAATCACGCTGCTTGATCGTGTTGGACAATGTGGAATCAATCCTTCGCAGTGGTGAAACCACAGGACAATATAGTGAAGGCTATGAGGGCTATGGCGAACTGTTCCGTCAAGTTGGTGAAGTACGTCATCAAAGTTGCTTGATTTTGACCAGTCGCGAAAAACCCCATGATGTTTTGCCTCCCGATAGTAGCGATCGCATGGTACGTTCTCTGCAATTGGCTGGATTGAAGGAAGAAGCGCGGCAAATGTTTCAACCAGAATTGGCGATTGCCCCTGCAACTCGCAAGCTGATCGATTTCTACTGCGGAAATCCTCTCGCTCTGACAGTGGTATCACGTTCGATTAACAGCATGTTCGATGGTGATATTCAAGAGTTTCTCGATCAAGATGCAAATGTGTTCGGCGATATTCGTTATCTCCTCGATCAACAATATGGTCGCCTTTCGGAACGTGAGCAACAGGTCATGTATTGGTTAGCAATCGAGCGCGAACCGATCACCACCGACAATCTACGTCAAGACATCGTACCAATGGTTTCCAAGTCCCAAATTCTGGAATCAGTGATTTCTCTACGCTGGCGATCGCTAATTGAGAAGAATGCCAATAGCTTTACGCAGCAGCCCGTGGTAATGGAATATATGACCGATCGCTTGATCGATATGGCTTACAACTCGGCGATCGAGCGTAGTCTCGAATTCCTAATGAGCTATGCCCTCGTCCAACACCGTGCCGAAGACTATATTCGAGAAACCCAGATTCGCCACATCTTGCAACCTCTGACCAATCGACTCTTAGCTCACTATGGCAGTGTCGATACTTTGCAACGTGAATTGCACAGCTTATTGGAGACTTTACGCGATCACCAAACAGCGATCGGCTATGCCCAAGGCAATATCATGAATCTGTTGCGGGCTTCGCAAACCGATCTCACTAAAAGCTTTTGTCGTTTCCCTGAACGGGTGACAGAGCATTCTGATCTACAAATTTTAGAGAGACTTCTAGAAAGCGATCGCGCTGGTGGACTTGCCACATGGGATCACCGCATTCCTTGGGCAAATAATCCCCTCGCACAACAAACTTCCGAATCCAAAACTCAAATCCGCAGCAAAAACCTCTATTACCAATGGACAGAAGGTTCTCTCGAACAGTTGCAACAGGAACTGAAGCAACAACCTAAATTCCGCAAGAAATACCATGCGTGGTTAAATGAGACGGAATTTGCAGCGATCGATGCTGATTTTGAAGCCGTGAAAATTACCGACACGCTCAATCAACCCGTTGATGCCAGATTGGTTTTTATCAATGAAGTAAATATTGTTGAGCCTCCTGTCGGACTGCCAACACCTAGCGATCGCCGCGCCCAAGCCAGAAAACAAAAGCAAGATTTGCGAGCCAATCGCTCTAAGCGAATCGGCTAAATAAAAAAGCTTCCCTTTGGGAAGCTTTTTTATTTTATTTAACCTCGGCAAGCAAATTCGCTAGACGGGGATACTTAGAAACTAGACCAAAGGTTTCGGGAGAGACGACATCATAGGTAAAGTGGCGCTGGGCAATGCAAAAACGATCCCACTCAGCAACTTCAATGCGGAATAGTTTGATCACCGTATCCACTAGCCACGGAGTTAATTCAAACTGCCAACCCACCTTTAAATTCAAATGTTCGCAAAATTGTGAGATTAAATCCTGAACAGTTAAGCGTTGCATTCCTAAGACTAGACGGGCAGGAGATGACGGGACTGAAGGTGCAGTCAGCAAATGCGTAACGATTTGAGCGATATCGATCGCATGGACAAAATGGAAACTACCATCGGTTTTTAAAAATCTCGCATAGGGTACATATTTAAGAATGTCCTTGAGTCCCTTGGAAAGATGTGAGTATGGCTTATCCGCAGCACCACCAAAAACAAGAGTGGGGAATACAGTAATCAGGCGATCGCGAATAATTGAATTTTCTAAAGTCTCTAGACAAGAGTGCTTGGAAGCAATGTAAGCCGTGCCAATTTCCCCTGCTTCGCGAATAATCTGATTATGAGAATCAAGAATGCTAGCGGTGGAGAAATAGATTGCCCGTTCGCAAACCTGTGGATCGAGCATCGAAAACAACTCAATGGTTTTATCACGATTAACCACAAAGGCTTCTTCTCCGCCCCAACCTGCGGCAGTACTCACCACAAATTCCATTGTCCGCAGTAAGTCTTTATGATTGCCAATATTCTGCATGGAGTCTTCAATTACATGCACATTCGGGCGATCGCTGAGATTAATTTGCAATTTGCGGCGATCGCGAACCAGCAAATATAGCTCATAGTCAGTTTTTGCTAAAAGCTCCTCGATCAAATAATGACCGACACAACCACTCGCACCCGTAATAAAAACTTTTTTTGGCATTCTCTTAGTAACTATTTTAATAATGATTAATCAAAGCGGCGTATTGCGCCGCTTTGATTAATAGCGAGAAAGATCGATATATTCTTCAGGGCAAGTCGGATTAGAAGTTAATTTGAACTTGGGTGGCAATTGACGGGTTGGCTTTTGACTTTCACAAATAAGCGCAATAGGTATCACATCCTTAGAGTTGGGATCTGGTGCAGTATAAACTAAACCCGTATAGGATTTCAAATTGTCTGTTTTAGCTAGACCAATATGTTGGACTGCCTTCTTATTATCTAAGACTACAATTTGATATTTGTAATTTTCCGTTTCGGACTTGATTCCTATCTTTAAATCATCCAGCTTGTTAGTAAAGTATCCATTTTCTACAAAGAATGCTTGATGAGATCGATTTATAGATCCCACGTAAGTTTTAGCTTCAATTTGTCGGGCAAGACTAGCAGGAGAAACCGAACTAGGAAAATCGATATTTGCATCCAGTTTTGTGTCATTGGAAATGCGCGTCAGTCGAAACATATTCGGCATCAGTACAGAACCGACAATATTAGGCAAATTCCCTGTGTAGCTTGCATACTGCATCGCCGCAGGCATAAATAATTGCTGGAGAATTAGTTGCCCTTTCGAGTTGAACGAAAAAGTTGTTCGGGAACCAAAACTACCCTGAAAAACATCAAGATATGTCTCTCCATTCAAAGAATTAATTTGATATTCTGCTGTAACTCCGATGTTTCTGGTGGGATGAATCAGATAAAGCTTGCCGTCAGGTGTAAATACCATCGTGAATGGCTCTGACTCATTGTTAGGTGTTGTTAGTTGCCATGTGCCAACCAGTTTCTGGGCTTCAGCAGGTAATTCGACTGTCTCAGTAGCGATCGCCTGGCTGAGGGGCGCTAAACTATCGCGGGGCATGGCAAATAATGCAGTATTCACACCACTGGCGATCGCGAGGGTGATGGTTAATTTGGTAAGCCAGTGATGGGACGAGCTTTTAAAGAGAGGATATTGCATAAGTACTAAGTATATCTAAAGACCATTGCTTGCCAAATAATTTTACTCTTTTTGACGAAAGGACATCTCTATTTAGGTGCATCGGTTTTGCGTAATTAAGAATGTTTTACAAAGTTTATTAGAAAATTATGCGGAGCAGTTAGCGGATAGTTTTGTTGTGGTTACTGAGATACAGGTTAGATTTGCTAGGGCTTTGTCATGATTGAAAAAATGCTGATTGAATGGATCGATCACACTATTCATGAGATTTCCATAGAGGCACTGCCTTAGAGCGTGTTTGAGAAGTTTTTCGGGGTAAAAAAGTGCAAAAAAACTCCCAAAGGTATAGCCTGTCAATATACAAAAAACAAAGACAGCCCCATGGAAGCAACAAAACAAGCATACCCTACCGACTTAACCGATAGCCAGTGAGAACTGGTAAAAGACTTGATTCCAGATGCAGGAACAGGAGAGAAAAAGAACAGTAGATATTAGAGCCATACTCAATGGCATTTTCTATATCAACAGCGCAGGATGTGCGTGGCGAATGCTGCCCCATGACTTTCCCATTTGGCAAACTGTCTATTATTACTTTCGCCATTGGCGGATTACTAACACATGGCAAGATATAAACGCTAAATTGCAAAAATGGTATCGCGTCGGTGAAGGAAGAGAAGCCACGCCCAGTGCTGGATGTATTGACAGTCAGTCAACTAAAATCGCTAGTCGATTAGCATCGCCAGAAGAGGCTGGTATTGCAAACTAGTCAATGGTCGTAAACGGCATATTCTTGTTGATACATTGGGTTTGCTAATCATGGTGGTTGTCACGGCGGCAAATCTCAATGATCGCAAAGGTGCAACCAAGATTTTAGAAAAACTTAACCATGTTCGTGAGAGACTGTCAGTATGGAATTGATGCAGGAGACCATATTTTCTCTGGCAGAATGAAAAAGCTACTGCTACGAGCTTTTGTACTGTGAAGGCGATGGTCAGATTTAGCTGACTTTACCCATTACCAATACCGATGTCGATTGTATCGAGACCTCGACATTATTCTAACTCTGTTACCGACTCAGGAAGATGGACTCAGATTAAAAAAGCGATATCTATAGCAACGTAAGAGATAGCTAGGACAAATCAAAACCCAAAAGATGAGTGGCGGCGCGAAGCGCCGCCACTCATCTTTTGGGTTTTATGTCCTAAGCAAAACTTACATGGCTATAGAATTACGAGAAAACTTATTTCTGTTTTTGGATGACCACACCATCCCACCAACTAATAACTCCAGCGAACAGGCTTTACGTTGGAGTGTCATTTTTAGAAAAGTCACGAATGGTTTTCGCTCCGATTGGGAACGTGACTTATTTGCAGCTGTTCGTTCGATTGTCAATACTGTTAAAAGACAAGGCTTTTCTGCTTTTGAGTCGATTCTTATCGCTTTGAATCCTCTCGATTCTTTATTCTCTATGTGTTGTGCAATTACATCAAAACTTTGTCAGAGCAACTTTTGATAATCTTCAAGTAGATATTGTACTGACTCAAAATACACTCTTCAAATACATCGCCAAGAACTGTACAACCTCAAGGCAATCTCAAAGCAATTTGGCGATTGAACTGTGCGTTGTGTCACTGTTGAAGGGCTGATAATTCTCAGACTTTATGCACTGCCTTCTCTTTACCGACAAAATAAATTTGATCGCGCCAGCATATACGAAAATGACATTCTTTTGTTACTTCTCAAATATCCTACAGAATTAGAGCCAATTTGGAAGTTATTGCAAAAACATTTACTACCTAGCGATATTACTGAAATTCAAGAGATTACTGCCGATATCCTAAAACGCATTCAGCGTTTTCGAGCTAGATAAACCAAGCGATCGCAATTTACAAAAAATATACGATCGCAATTCGTGATGAGAATAGTAATTTTATAGAGAAACGGTTTTTTGATTGAGATAGCGATCGCACAATACTAGAGCCACCATCGCCTCCACCATTGGCACTGCGCGAGGCAATACACATGGATCATGACGACCGCGACCTGTGAGAGTGGTTTCTTCACCTGCGACGGAAACAGTTTTTTGTTCTAACAAAATCGTGGCAGTGGGCTTGAAAGCAACCCGCAGAATGATATTTTCACCATTGGAAATACCGCCTTGAATGCCGCCAGAATTATTAGTGCGGGTGCGAAGGCGATCGCCATCCATATAGAACTCATCGTTATGCTCACGACCAGTTAAGTGAACCCCATCAAATCCTGAACCAATCTCAAATCCTTTACTGGCTGGCAAAGACATCACCGCTTTAGCAAGATCCGCTTCCAATTTGTCAAACACAGGATCGCCCAAACCCACTGGCACATTTCGCGCTACACATTCGACAATACCGCCGACAGAATTACCATCGCGACGGATTTTGTCGATGAAGTCAATCATTTTTTCCGCCATGACTGGATCAGGACAGCGCAAAATATTACTTTCCACCTGTTCCATCGTGACTGTATTTGGATCAATATCAGGTGCAATCATGTCTTTAACTTGTCTGACATAGGCAATTATTTCCACACCTGCGGCTTGTTTGAGGATTTTTTTGGCGATCGCCCCTGCGGCAACCCGACCGATTGTTTCCCTTGCCGAAGATCTACCGCCGCCTTGCCAATTGCGAATGCCATATTTTGCTTGATAGGTGGCATCAGCATGGGAAGGACGGAATTTTTCGGCCATTTCCGAATAGTCTTGGCTACGAGCATCTTTGTTCTGCACCAAAATCATGATCGGTGTGCCAAGGGTTTTGCCTTCAAATACTCCTGACAAGATTTGAGCGCGATCGTCTTCGCGTCGAGGAGTAACGATTTTGCTCTGTCCCGGTTTACGGCGATCGAGATCAATTTGAATATCAGCTTCACTAAGCTCAAGTTGTGGTGGACATCCATCGACGATCGCGCCCACGCCTCCGCCGTGAGATTCCCCAAATGTTGTGACGCGAAACAATTGCCCGAATGTACTACCCATGTTTAAATATTGAATTCTAAAAAATATGTGACGACCAAGGTTTGATCATCCTTTATTTTATAGTACCGACTCTTATAAAACGGAAGCGGTCAGAAGCAGTACCCAGAGTTCTTGCTATTGTTTGCCAAAAAATATGTAGTAAACATATATTTTTTAGCTTTTGTTTAACAAATAGTAAAAATTGCTGATTAAAAAATTCTTTACGGCTGAGATACTCTATGGTAATTTAACCTTCAAACTGCCTTCAATAATCTTCCGACAATCTATTTATAGCTGTCTCCAGTCATGTTAAGACAAAATCAAAACCCAAAAGAGAGTTGCGACGCTTTGCGTCGCAACTCTCTTTTGGGTTTTATGTCCTGAGACATTTGGAGACAGCTATATTACTTTCAACAAGATTGCTGCACAAATATTTTATTTGGTGTTAGATGCTCTGAATAGATAGAATTAATTCTAATAGTTTTCGATTAAAGAATTTCTTAATAATTTTCAATTGCGAGAATTGTAAATAGTTCTCATTTCAATTTTCTAACAGTAGTTAAAATTAGCTTCAATCTGGTATGAGTTAAATGAAAAATAGATTTTGTCTAATTTTGTCAGCGATCGTATCTTTAAGTATCGCCCATGCAACTCAAGCTCAGATTGCAGTTGATGGCAGTACAGCGACTCAAGTAAATGGCAATGCGATCACCCCAACAGGAGCAGGTACTGTCAACGGAGGCAATCTCTATCATAGCTTTGGTGAATTTAACGTACCGCAGACAGGCGTAACCTTTAACACTGGCAACTCTGCGGTAAATGGGGCTGACGTTCGTAACATTATCAATCGCGTTACAGGTGACAATCCCTCTGCGGTTTTAGGTACAATTGAGAGCCGCCAAGCTTTCCCCAATGCAAATCTTTACTTAATGAATCCCAATGGGATCGTATTTGGACAGAATGCCCGTTTAGATATTGGTGGTTCATTTCATGCGACGACAGGTACAGGCTTAGGCTTTGATAGTGGAACCTTTAACGTTGACAAAAATTCTCTCAGCTTTCCTAGTGGCGATCCGAAAACAATTCGCTTTGCTGTCTCTCAACCTGCGGGGCTGATCAATCAAGGTAATTTAGCAGTAGATACTGGTAAAAGCATTACTTTCACTGGTGGCAGCATCATCAATACAGGCACATTAACGGCTCCAAGTGGAAATGTAGCCTTAACCGCTGTAGCAGGAAATAGCCAAGTTGAGTTGCGATCGCCTGATGCAGTTTTAGGATTGCAAGTGACAGGTAATGCTATTCCTACGAATTGGAATGGCAAGATTACAGAACTACCCCAACTTGCAGAATTACTTACAGGCAAAGTGCCTGAAGCAAATCAGGTGGTTGTTAAAGCCGATGGTTCGTTGTCTCTAGTTGCAAGTCCTGCGCCTACGGATGTTGCGGTGACCAATGGGATGGCGCTCATATCTGGGAGAGTTGATGTATCTTCTCCAGACTCAAAAGCTGGCAATATTGGTATTTTTGGCGAAAAAGTAGGATTGGTCAATGTTCAGATTGATGCATCGGGAGCGCTTGGTGGTGGGACAGTTTTAATTGGTGGAAATTTTCAGGGTAATGGCATAGCGCCAAATGCGTTGAGAACTTTTGTAGATCGTAAGTCTAAGATTGATGTTAGTGCGTTCTTGAGTGGAAGTGGTGGCACTGCGATCGTTTGGTCGAATCAAACCACAAGATTTCTAGGTTCAATTCTTGCAAAGGGTGGAACTTTGTCTGGTGATGGAGGCTTTGTGGAAGTATCAGGGAAACAGAACCTTGATTATAGAGGGTATGTAGACACCTTGGCGACCAATGGAAAAACAGGAACTCTACTACTTGACCCAACAGATATTAATATCATTGCTGGTAGTGGTACATTCTTTTCTTTGAATGAGGTAGATCAGTTCAGCGATCCTGATATTGGAGCAAACTCGATAGATGTAGCTCTTATTAACGCGGCAGTAACGAATGTCACCTTACAAGCAACAAATGATATAAATTTTAATACCCCATTGGCAATTATTGCGTCTGGGGTTGGGTTGACTGCTCAGGCTGGCAGAGATATCAACGTCAACAGTAATGTCTCTACAAATGCTGGAGCAATTAACTTTACAGCAGGTCGAGATATTGTCGGATTTAGAGGACTCAAGACAGTTCCGATTGTTGGCGACAGTGGCAATGTTAATCTCACAGCAGGTCGAGATGTCAGACTAAATAGCATTGATGCAGTCTCTACTACCAATGGGAATGGTGGCAATATCACGATCCAAGCAGGTGGAAATATTCAAATGACAGGAACCTTCACTGAGTTTGGCAACACCTACAGCATTGCAACAAACTCTGGTGGTCTAATTGGCAATGCTGGTAATATTTCCTTAACAAGTACGAGTGGAGCAATCGATGTTAGTTCTGGGCGAGTTCATGCTGTTGCTACCATCGGAAATAGCGGAAACATTACGTTTCAAGCAGCAGGAAATATTAAAACTGGGGCTGGCGTTGCGCCACTTGCAGCCGTTGGTTCCTTTATTGCTTTTGGTGGGAATGGGATTCCCGGCACGATCTCGTTCACTAGTTTAGGTGGTTCAATTGATACTAGTTTGGGCGAGATCGGTGCTGGAAATTCAAATATTGGCAATGGTGGCAATGTTTTCTTTCAAGCCTCAAATAATATTATTACAGCGACTATATCGGCTGGAACATTTGATGGCAATGGCAATGGGGGAATAATTAGTCTGGTTAGTCAATTAGGTTCTATTAACTCTACCGCAGGATTACTAAGTACGACTTCTTTGGGAAATGCAGGAAGTATATTCCTCCAAGCATTAGGGAACATCCTAACCAGTGATCTTGCGGCAGGTAGTACTTTTATTGGCAACGCAGGTAGAATTTCGGCTAATAGTACTAATGGAGTGATTGATACAACCTTGGGGACTGTTAGAGCAAGGATTAATGGAGGCAATGGTTTGGGTGGAACGGTTGATTTTCGGGCTTCTGGTAACGTTAATACTGGGGAAATTCTGGTAACAGGGAACTTAGGCGGCGGCACAATCAATCTGACTAGCACTAATGGAGCGATTAATACTATCATAGGCAATATTGATGCTAGTTCTATTAATGGGAATGGCGGCAATATTACTTTTGTGGCTCGTAACAGCATTACAACTACTAATCTCAATACCAGCAGCGATCTTGCTAGTGGCGGCAATATTATCCTTGACCCCATTGGCGATATTATTTTTAACTCGGCAAATACTTCGGGATCGATTCAGGGCGGGAATTTCCTCGCAGCCTCAACAGGCGGCAATATCAGAGTGCTGGGATTTGTTACTAGTCCCTTTGCATCTTGTATAGGAGCGAGTATTTGTTCCGCTAGTAACAGTGGTAACACAGGTGGTCAGATCTTTCTGCGCCATGGTGGACTTAATCCATTTGTGATTGGCAATTCTAGTACTAACGGAACCGCAGGTATTGTCACTACAGGCTCATCCACCTTAGCTCTTGGCAAAATTATTCCCATTGGCACAAGTCTTTTTACCCAAGGCAATATTCTGGTCGCGCCATCAGGTGATACTACATTCACACCGCCAAAAGTTGTGATCGATGTAAACAACGTTGACATAGAGACTCAAGATCTACTCGAAATCAAGGATGTCATGAAAAAGGAAGTTGATCGCTTCTTAAAAGAAGAAAACTTAGAAAAAGCATTTCAAGCGATCGAGAAAGCCTATGTTTCTGAGCTAGGAATTTTCTTAGGAGAAAGTCTTAATCCGCCCACATTAAGTATTAGTCAAGCGCAAGATCTGCTTAGCGATGTCTCAAAACGTTCAGGTAGTGCTTCTGTACTGATTTACCCAATCATGCTAAATGATCGCATTGAAATTCTGGTGATCCCACCCAAAGAACTGGGAAAGCCTTTTCATCGCTACACGAACTATGCCAACGAAGAGGAAATTATTACAGTTTTGACGGATTATCGCGCCAGTCTTCGGGATACAAGTTCACTGGACTATTTAGAGCAAGCCCAAAAACTCTATGACTGGGTGATGCGTCCAATTGATGCTCAATTACAGGCTCTCAAAATTGAAACAGTTGTTTTTGTGATGGACTCTGGTTTACGAGTGATTCCCCCCGCTGCCCTGCATGATGGTAAACAGTTCTTAGTAGAGCGCTATGCTTCAGCAAATATTCCTGCTCTACGGGTAACGAGACTTGAAGAACGCGATCGCCAAAACACCCGTGTTCTAGCCATGGGGCTAACTGAGGCAAGAGAAGGCTTAAGTGCATTGCCAGCAGTAGAAGTTGAAATTAGAACGATTGGTACGCAGGTATTAGCTGGAACTACATTTTTAGATCGCGACTTTACAGTTGCCAATTTGCAAGCGCAACGGGGTAAGGCAAAGTATGGAATTCTCCATTTAGGAACCCATGGTCAATTTTTAGAAGATCGCGCTAAGGATTCCTATATTCAATTCTGGGATGGTAAGCTGCGATCGCATCAAATTCCCAGACTAAGGTTTGACCAGCCTGTGATAGACATGTTGACTTTGAGTGCTTGTGAAACTGCCGTGGGCAACAATCTTGGTATTAGTGGATTAGCCGTAGAGTCAGGTGCTAGAAGCATTCTTGCCTCTCTGTGGGCAGTTTCCGATGTGGGGACAGCACCTTTGATGATTAGCTTTTATAAGTCTTTCCCCAATGCGCTTAGCAAGGCTACGGCTTTAAGACAAGCCCAACTTGATTTGTTAAAAGGTAAAGTCAAGATTGAGAACAGTCAAATTATTGGGGTTGATGGTTTTGCGGCGATCGCTTTGCCCAAGGGTACTGAAAATGCTGATATCAAACATCCTTTCTTTTGGTCATCTTTTATTTTGGTGGGCAATTGGTTGTAATTTAGGGCTTCGCAGAACTGTTTTTTGTGGTGTAGCTTTGCCCCAAAAAACAATTTTTTAACAAGATTTGTACAAATTGTCAATTTGAGGTGTGAAGGTGAATCAAAATTTAAAAGGTCTACTTAAATCTAGTAGCAAGGGGCTGATTGTCTCGATACCAAGTTTACTAATTAACCTAATTGGCTTACCTATCTACGCTCAAGCCCCCTCTATATCTTCGCCATTAACTCGTCCACCAGAATCTCTAGAGCCAAAGTTACCAACTAAACCGACGAGTCCAATTCTTGCGCCTTCTCAGTCATCACCTTCCACTAATCCACCAGAAGCGCCACTGCCAACACCTCAAAATGAAGTTCTGATTCCAGTTAAGCGGATTGAGATTGTGGGAGGATGGATTCTTACATCAGTAGAAATTGCCGCACTAATAGCACCATTACAAAACAAATCAGTTACTCTCGCTCAATTACAAGAAGTTGCTGATAAAATCACTCAAATCTATCAAGATCGTAACTACATTACTTCTCGTGCTGTCCTTGCACCACAAGATATTCAGGATGGTGTCGTCACAATTCAAGTACGAGAGGGTGCGTTAGAACGTGTTGATGTCAAACGGGCTGGGAATGTAGCAGGTAGATTAAATGATGACTACATCCGCGATCGCATCCAACTTGCAGGATCAACACCTCTCAACTTTGCTCATTTAGAAGATGCCCTGCAATTACTCAGATCTGATCCTTTAATCGGTGACATTAGAGCTAATTTGACTACTGGCAGTCAACCAAATCAAAGCATTTTGCAAATCACGCTTAGTGAGGCTAAATCTTTTAGTATCCGTCCATTTTTTGATAACTATGGCAATACTTCTACAGGAATCTATCGGATTGGAGTGAATCTGCAAGAGCTTAACACTACAGGTAATGGTGACTCAATTCTGGTTGGGTATACCCGTGCTGGTAGCTCCGATGTTTATCAACTTAATTATCAATATCCGATTAATCCTCAAGGCGGAACCCTAGGCTTTAACTTTTCCGCAGGTCAAAACCCGATCACTGAGCCACCTTTTAATAGCTTAAATATTCTCACAGATTCCCAAACCTATGAGCTAGCTTACCGTCAACCTTTAACGCGATCGCCCCGTGAAGAGTTTGCGCTTGGTGTTAGTTTAGCTTTTGAGAATAGTGGTTCCTATTTTGGCAATCGGTCATTTAATTTCCAGAATTTCAAGTTTGATGATGGGCGATCGCAGTCAAGAGTTTTGCGATTCAGCCAAGATTATCTCAGCCGCGATCCAGTTGGAGCTTGGGTATTACGTTCAACTTTTAATATGGGATTGAATGTTCTAGGTGCAACGATTCGCAATGATAATTCGCCAGATGGGAGATTCTTTTATTGGGTCGGTCAAGTTTTGAGAGTGCAACGACTAGGTGAAGATAAAGATACCTTGGCATTTTTGCGCCTAAATATGCAGTTTTCAGGAAATCAGTTACTCTCTCTTAATCGTTTTAGTATTGGTGGACCTCAGTCTATTCGTGGCTATCGCCAAGGTCAACTTACGGGCGATAGCGGAATGCAAGCTTCTATGGAGCTGCAATTTCCTGTAGTACGCGATGAGGAAGGTGTATCCATTATCAAGTTATTACCTTTTGTTGAAGGTGGCACAATTTGGAACGCGTCAGGCATCAACTCCACCACGCAGTCATTATTGGGAATTGGCTTAGGGGCGACCTATCAACCAATTCGCAACTTGTTACTACGTCTTGATTATGGAATTCCTTTGGTAAATGTCTCTAACGCTGGTAATAACTTACAAGATTCAGGCTTATATTTCTCTGTAAATGCAAGCTTCTAAAATAAAGGCAGCGCTTTGCCCTACCTTTATTGACTAAACTAAAAACAACCTCAGTTAGGGTTAATTTCAAACTGGCTCCTAGAGATGGTTCGCGGTGCGAACCATCTCTAGGAGCCAAAACAGTAGAAGCCTCGCAAAGCGAGGCTTCTACTGTTTTGGCTTTTTAAATATAGAAATTCTGGATAAGATTTTGCTTTCTCTTGATTGGATCTTTAAGGATCTTGCTTGGCTATTAAACCTATTTCTTGACCATAGGAGAGTTCTAGAGTGTGACCATCAGGATCTCGTAAAAAAGTCCAATAGCCAATCGGATATCCAGAATCTTTTGGCTCCTGTATTAATACACCTTCCTGTCGAGCAATTGCACAGAGAGCATCCATTGATTCTCGACTCCTACAGCCAACACCAAGATGGGCAAAGGGTAATAAAACAGGCTGTACAGATTTGGTTTGGATAAGTACGATCACAAAGGGACGAGTGCGATCGCTAAGCCAGACCACCTCAGCCCCAGACTCTTGATCAATGCGGCGATGGACAATTTGCATCTCTGCATAGGTGGCATAAAACTTGATACTGTTTTCAATATTCGCAACAGGAAGGGCTATGTGAGTCAGTCCAATATCAATCATTGCTACTTAATACCTCATAAATACCTTGTACCAATTCACAAAGGTATGACGACACTTTTGTGAATTAAAAACCAGACTCAGCAAGGGTTTTCAAAACATAAAACGTAGCCATTTTATGTTTTGGGATTAGAAATTTGCCATAAAATAAGCAACCGATTTTTGATCGTGCCGCAAAGCCGCGCCATCAAAAACATTATGAAAATATAGTAAGCGATCTTAGGGACAAATCAGATTGGTTTGATCCTGTGATCATGTCGCCAACTCTTGACTTTATGGTGTTTCATCCAAAAGAGAAGGGTGGCGCAAAGCGCCACCCTTCTCTTTTAGATTTAGTTATATTGAGAGGCAATTCAGCAATTCTCATTATAAAAATCGGTTTTTTGAAAGCCCGCTGTCGGCTGGCTTTCAAAAAACCGATTTTGGTGTTTCCAGTGCCGAAGGCGCTGGAAACACCAAAATCGGTTTCATAATGAGAATTGCTGGAGGCGATCGACCTATGGTTATTCTCGCAACTTCTAGCAATAGGCTACTATAGAAGATTAGATCAGCATTTCATCATAATTGCTACTCTAAATTACAAGTATATTTACTCAGGCAGACCTGCGTGCAAGCAATAGACCCACAAGAACTATATCCCTTTGAACTTGACCCGTTTCAATTACAGGCGATCGCCGCCTTGCAAGCAGGTAAGTCGGTCGTTGTTTGTGCACCAACGGGTTCAGGTAAAACCTTAATCGGGGAATACGCAATTCATGCTGCATTGGCAGACCATCGCCGCGTTTTTTATACCACACCACTCAAGGCTCTTTCTAATCAAAAGTTACGCGATTTTCGACAGCAGTTTGGTGATGATAATGTTGGCTTGCTCACAGGCGATACATCTGTAAATCGTGACGCGCCGATTTTAGTAATGACTACCGAAATTTTTCGGAATATGCTCTACGGCACACCGATTGGCGAAGTTGGGACATCCCTCACCGATGTGGAAGTGGTGGTACTAGATGAATGCCACTACATGAACGATCGCCAGAGGGGAACCGTATGGGAAGAGTCGATTGTTTACTGTCCTGCCGAAGTGCAGTTAGTCGCGCTTTCAGCAACCGTGGCAAATAGCCAACAACTAACCGACTGGATTCATAAAGTGCATGGTGATACGGAGTTAATCTATTCCGATTTTCGCCCTGTTCCCCTTGAGCATTCTTTCTGCAATAACAAAGGCTTTTTTCCCTTACTGGATAGTTCCAACCAAAAGATTAATCCTCGCCTAAAACCGCTTACCAATAAGCCGCCATCCAAAGAAGAAAGGCATAAAATTGTCCCGCCCATCGGAGCCGTAATTTCACATCTACGTCAGCGTGATATGCTGCCAGCGATTTACTTTATCTTCAGCCGTCGTGGATGCGACAAATCGGTTACAGATTTGGGCAATGTTTCCCTTGTTAATGCAGAAGAATCACTAAGACTGAAGCCACAAATTGATGCGTTTATCGCCGCTAATCCTGAGATTGGTAAGCCCGCTCATATTGATGCTCTCTATCGTGGTATTGCCGCTCACCACGCAGGAATTTTACCCGCATGGAAAGGATTTGTAGAGGAGTTATTTCAGCAAGGTTTGATTAAAGTTGTATTTGCTACGGAAACTCTAGCGGCGGGAATTAATATGCCTGCGAGAACCACCGTAATCTCTAGTATTTCCAAGCGCACCGATCGCGGACATCGGTTACTTAATGCCTCAGAGTTTCTGCAAATGGCAGGGAGAGCGGGACGACGTGGTATGGATAAGGTTGGCTATGTTGTTACCGTGCAGACTCCCTTTGAAGGCGCAAAGGAAGCTGCTCATCTTGCAACTTCTAGCGCTGATCCACTAGTTAGTCAATTTGCGCCAAGTTACGGAATGGTAATGAATCTGCTGCAAACCCACTCACTCGATCAAGCGAGAGATCTAGTTGAGCGCAGTTTTGGGCAATATCTTGCCGACCTAAATCTTGCGCCTCAAATCCAGAACCTAGAATCGGTAATGGAACAAATCGCTAAGCTAGAGCATGATCTGGCGAACATCGATTTAAAGCAGTTGGAAGTCTATGACAAATTGCGTGATCGCCTCCGTGAGGAAAAGCGACTCCTGAAAATGCTGGCTCAACAAGCAGAAGAGATGCGCTTAAATGATTTGGCATCCTATGCACCCTATTTGCTATCAGGTTCGCCACTCACGATTCGCACCAATAAAGGTTTGATTATTCATACCGTTCTCGCAGCCAAAGTTCAGGGTTCTGGACAATTCCCTTGGTTTGTTTGTCTCGGGCGTGATAATCGTTGGTATACGGTCGGTTACAAAGATATCGTCCAAGTTGGCAGTGATTTATTGTTGGATGGTGACATCGAATATCCCGCAAAGCTACCCTTAAGACCAGGACAGTCGATCGATGGTGATGAAGCTAGTTTCGCGATCGCCCAAAAAATTACCCCATTACCAGATCCAGAATTGGCACCTGAAGTAATTAAACAGCAATCGCGAGTGATGGCGATCGAGTCAGAAATGAATCAACATCCTGTCTCGAAAATGAATGATCGCGGTGCAGTTTTCAAAAAAGTAAATCGCCTTGAGCAATTGCAACGCCAAATTGAGTTTCAGCAAAAAGTGGTCAATGAACGCCGACAAAGACATTGGCAAGAATTTATGAGCCTCGTTAACATCTTGCAATTCTATGGCTGCCTTGAAGATACGCAACCCACCGACAAAGGTAAAGTTGTCGCAGCGCTGCGAGGTGAAAACGAACTGTGGCTAGCCATATGCCTAATATCTGGCGAACTAGATAACCTTGCCCCCCACCATCTTGCCACTGTCTGCGCGGCGATCGTCAGCGAAAATAGTCGCCCCGACAACTGGATCAAGTTTGGTCTATCTCCCACCGTTGAAGATGCCCTTGATGGGTTACGCGATCGCCGCCGTGAGTTGATGCCAGTCCAACGCCGCCATTTAGTCGATATTCCTGCATGGTTAGATTATGAACTGACAGGCTTAGTGGAGCAGTGGGCTTTGGGAATGGAATGGTTTGAACTATGCCAAAATACCAACCTTGATGAAGGCGATATCGTCCGTTTAATGCGGCGCACCATCGATTTACTGTATCAAATTCCCCATGTTCCCAATTTGCCCTCACAGATCTATCAAGCCGCTAAGCAAGCAGCACAAATGATTGATCGCTTCCCTGTAAATGAGGTAATTTAAGTTTCCCTTTCTCATTCATTCTTTGGAAGATGTCATTATGGGCGAGTGTAACGCTTGGGCACTGGTCAGTTAATTAGTGAGGCAATGAAAGCCCCTTGATGATAGTAATTCCAGTATATAGCAATCCTAAATGAGTTATGAGAAAAAGCCATAGGTAAAAAGCTTGGGAAAATTAAAGATTTGTCGATGAGTAATAAACTCAAAAAAGAACTTAACTGTCGCAAAAGATTTATATAGCAATCCTAAATG
>NZ_NDHW01000228.1 GCF_002251945.1 Pseudanabaena sp. SR411 | reverse complement strand
GGATGGATCGTTGTAAAAGTCTGGTCAAAAACTTTGACAGAACTTTAGACAATGCTAATGCGAGAATTCATCTTTGCTTTATCAGGCTTATGCTTAAGCGCCTCGCTAAGGCTTCCTAAGATACCAAATGGGTTCTATACGGAAATTTTCTGGGTAACATCCCATATAGGTGAGTTATACAGACAAATGTAGGTTAACAAGACTTTGCTAATATCTGCGCGATCGCATCAGCCAATCTCTCAGAACCACCTTTAGCTCCAACCCGTTCCATTCCATTTTGTTTACAACGTTCCAAATAATCGCGATCGCTGAGAGTTCGTTTCACACATTGAGCCGCTTCCTGCAAAATTTTGGGAGTAGCTGGTTCCTTCCCAATCGTTTGTACTGATAAACCTAACAAACGTTCCTGAGCATTCGCAAAGCGATAGGAAAATTGAGGACCATTTCCCATAATTTGAATTACAGGTTTTCCTAAACCTACCATCTGCTCGACAGCAGTTCCCGCCATGCCGATCGCCAAATCACAATGATGCAGAATATCCGCAAAAGCATCACTAAAACAAAGAACACTGATATTTGTCTTTGGATGGTACATCTTGCCATCAGCATATTGCCAACCAGCTTGAGCAGCTAGTTCAGGTAATTGAGGGGCAACACTTGGGACGATCGCCGCCCGAAATTGCACAGGGTGAGGCGCATATTCTTGAGCAATCTTTTCGCATAATTGCAATTGCAATACAAGATTTTCAGCAGCTTCAGGCAACCGACTTCCTGAGAGTAAAGCGATCGCAGGCACATCAGGACTCAAAGCTAAATCTTTGCCCGACGGTTCCAATACATCCATAATTGGATAACCGACAAAGCTCGTATTCTGATAACCTCTTTTTCTAATTAGTTCCGCACTATAGGCATCACGGGTCAAAATCTGGCGACATCGTGTTGATCGCATCATTAGGGCTTGTAACCAACGCGGAACATACCTATTTTCGTAAAATGCCGATGATGATACTAAAAACATGGCATAGGGCAACCCCGTCAGATAAGCAAATAGCGCAGGCACAACATCACCCGTCGCGAACACAAAATCACAGGTTTTACCACATGCTCGCGCTGCCTTAATTTGTTGCCAAGTCAGATTAATCAATCCAGATTGCAAATCTGCAATCTGTTTCTGCACACTCATATAGGCAAATCCCCCCGACGGCAATATCTTAGTCTGAGTAGCGATCGGCACACCAGCCCGACGATAAGCATTACCTTCACCAACAATCGGCAATGCGATCGTCTCTATCTCAGGATATTTTTGTTTTAAAGCTTTGAGAACTTCACAAGCATTTAGGTCTTCACCGTGACCGTTACTAATGAATAAAACTCGTTTTGGTGTTGAAGTCACGATGTCATAAAGCTAATAACTGATAGCAAAGAATTATCGCATTTTCTTTAACTAATACCAAAGAACAAAATGGCTACGCCATTTTGTTCTTTTAAAACCCTGACTGAGCTTGTTTTTTAATTCACAAGAGTGTCATCACACCTTTGTGAATTGGTATAAGTTTATTTGCGCGATCGCAAAACTTGTAAACTACCACCCGCACAAAGTTGGCAAGACTCAACTTTAAATCCCGATTTACTCAAAAGCTGTGGTAGATCGGTTTTAATTAATTGCCATGCAGTTTCTGTCTCAAATAGCCAGAGGAAAGTCGCAATAGGTAGCCAAAATAAGGGATTAATCGGACGATGAAAATCAATAATGATAAATTGTCCTTCAGGTGTCAAAATCCGATGCACTTCTTGAATGATTTGCTGCAACTGCTCTGCGTCCATCTCATGCATAGCTGTATTCGTGAGTACCAGATCAAACGTGCGATCGCTAAAGGGCATTTTCTCAGCAAAAGATTCTACATACTCTGCTTGTGGCACATTTTGCTTGGCGCGTTTAATGGCGATCGGTGAAGCATCTAAACCCGTCACATTATGGAAATGGTTAACGAGTTCCCTTGTTGCCTGTCCTGCCCCACAACAAAGGTCAAGAACTTTGGCTTCAGGATTAATTGATAAATCTTTCAAAAATAAACGATGAAATCGCTTTTCCCCACCAACACTAATCGCAGCAAGAGCCGACACAGTGTCATAAAACCATTGATAGCGATAGCTCCAGTCACGTAAAATCGTTGTCATTCCGTTAAAGTTAAATTCATATTCTATAGCAATCCTAAAAGGTTTATGAAAGTGCGTCCCGAAGGGGCACACTCTCACAAACCTTTTAGGGTTTAGTATTAACACTTCACGATAGTATCAAGCTTGTTTTCTGTTTAGCATTTCGATCAGTTGCCTTACGCTATCAGCTTGTTTATCAGCAATCGCTGTTTGACGATCAAGAGTATGTTCAATTCTGGTCATCCGATCATTGGACTCCTTAACAAGCTGACTCAATACCTCTCTAGTTTCTCTAGCTTCTTCCGAAATACTGTTGATTTCTGCTTTAATGTTTGGGAATTCAAGATATAGAGATTGGACAAGTTGACCGATATTCTCAATCAAAGTATTGATCCGTTCGGCTTGTTCATCAATCTTGTTAGCAAAACGGTCTAGTCTTTCATCTGTCCATCTTTCAGTCATTTCATTTTCCTCTTTGATGCGATCGCTTTATCCAACCTATCTGTATTAGGACTTACACCAAATAAATCAAGAAATCAAGTTCTTGGCTAGCAGCTCAAGTCCACTAAAGTGGACTACAGAATATTTCTAAGCAACCCGTTTCAACGGGTTTGAGCTTTTAGCCTGCACTTGAAGGGCTACTGCATAAGTCCTATCTATTATGAATAACCTATCACATTAAACCATTAACCATTCCATGAGATTTTGGGATAGATTACATCGCTTTCTAGTACTGGGATCAATACAAACATGTTTAGTTAAAGCATTAGCGATCGCCTTTTTCTCGACACTTTCTAGATTAAAAAATAATTGATATTCAATTTGAAAAGAATCAGGACTTAGTAAAGTTTTTACTAGTGAAACCGCAATTCGATCGCCACAAAACATTGGTTTAAAAAAATCAATACTTGCATGGGTAATCGGAACGGCGATCGCTCCATCTCTAAAAAAAGATTTAAGCTCAAATCCCGATGCTGCTAACGAAGCTTCATAGGCTTCATGGCAAATAGATAATCCATTGGCAAAATAGACTACTCCTGCCGCATCAGTGTCGCGAAAATAAATTGTGCGATCGTAAATAAATGGTTGATTCATAGTTCTCTTAACAAAGAAGGCACTTTGCGCCTTCTTTGTTTATGCTCGTTCCATTACTTCTGCCATACGATTGATTTTAATCATGAGTTTATCGAAATCATCGAAAGTAAGCGACTGAGGCCCATCAGATAAAGCTCGCTTAGGATTAGGATGAACTTCGATCATTAGGGAATCAACACCCGCAGCGATCGCAGCCAAACTCATTGATGGCACATACTCTGACCAACCTGTACCATGACTAGGATCGATCATGATTGGCAGATGGGTTAACTTCCGTAATACAGGAATTGCGGATAAGTCGAGAGTGTTCCTAGTATATTCGCGATCAAAAGTTCTAATTCCGCGTTCGCAAAGAATTACATTGGGATTTCCTTCAGCAAGAATATATTCAGCCGCCATCAGCCAATCATCAATGGTAGCCGCTAATCCACGCTTGAGCAGAATCGGCTTATTCTGTTTTCCCACCTGCTTCAACAATGAGAAGTTCTGCATGTTCCTGGCACCGATTTGCAGGACATCGGCAACTTCGGCAATTTTGTCAATATCGGCAGTATCCATTACTTCTGTAATAATCCCTAAGCCACTTGCTTCTCTCGCCGCAGCCAATAGAGACAAAGCACTCTCACCATGTCCCTGAAAGGCATAGGGAGAAGTCCTTGGCTTATAAGCTCCACCCCGCAAAAACTGCGCCCCTGCTGCTTTCACACGCATGGCAGTTTCCACGATCATTTCTTCATTTTCAACGGAGCATGGGCCCGCAACTGTCACTAAGGGATGATTTTCGCCGATCGCAATATCACCATTAGGCGTAGGTACAATCACCACGCTTGATTCATTTTGGCGATATTCACGACTAGCACGTTTAAAGGGGCGTTCCACGCGCAACACAGTCTCTATCCAAGGGCTTAGTTCTTCGATACGATGGCGATCAAGATCGGCTGTCTCACCCACTAGTCCTAACACAACTTTATGTTTTCCCACAATTTTCTCTGGTGATAATCCCCAACTAGATAGTTCTTCGCAGATCCTCGCAACTTCTTCTGCGGGTGTACCAATCTTGGTTACTACGATCACGGCTAGTCTCCTTTATATAGTTTTCTTTACCTATTTTAACGCGCGTTCAATATAGCCATTTGCGCCGTGATTCGCACGGCGCAAATGGCACAAAATGGTAAGAATCGCTTTGCGATTCTTACCATTTTGCACTTTCGTCGAACTGACGTTATTTTAACGCGAGTTCAATAAATGCTGTTTGCAGCAAACCAGAAATAGGGGATCGGTGATCCTCTATTTCTGGCTTTTAATGGGAAGAAATATTAAGATTTGTAGAGACTAACTTAATGGCTCTTGTATCATAGCCAAGCTAGTTTAATTCATTAAATGATGGCGACAAATGCAGAAAAGAATCCCTGTCACGCTACCAATTACCAATATCATTAACGGGGCAACACGAGGGTTAGCAGTAACTGCCATTAGTGGCTATCAAAAATTTATCTCACCCCATAAAGGATTTTCTTGCGCCCATCGCGTATTGTATGGCTGTGATTCCTGCTCACAATATTTTAAGCGGGTGATTGCTGAGGAGGGAATTATACAGGCGATCGCCAATGCTAAGAGGCGATTTCAAGAATGTCGTGAGGCTAGTGAGATTTTAAAGAGTCGTAGAGCAAAATGTAGAACTAGAAAAAAGTATTATGCAAGTCGTTTGCCCTCAAACACCCTAGCCATTGAGTCAGGTGAACAGGAAACTCCTGATATATCTGAAGATTCTGAAGAAACCAATGAATCAAGCAAACAGAAACTAGGTGGTTCACAATGGAGCCGTAAACGGAGACAGGCTAACAACAACGATAGTGGGGGAGGGAATAATAACTGCGATCGCTGCGATTATGTTGACTGTACTGACTGCGGCTACGGTCTTGATGTAATTCCATCGGATTGCGGAGATGATCATAATTGTAATAATCCATTTGAAGCAATGGATTGTCCTGATTTGAGTTGTCCTGATTTAAATTGTGGCAATGCTGACTGTCTATCGGGTATGGATTGCAGTGGGCTAGATTGTGGTGGTTTGGATTGTGGCGGTTGTGGTTAAACCAAGCAAAGAAAGGTCACGCAAAGCCGTAACCTTTCTTTGCTTGGTTTTATAATGTAATAAAAAAATTTATGATTGAGCATGATGTATTGATTATTGGTGGTGGATTGGCAGGTTCTAGAGCCGCGCTAGCCGTCGCCCAAAATTATCCCCATCTCAGCGTGGGACTCATTTCTAAGGTACATCCGATTCGATCGCATTCTGTCGCTGCACAAGGAGGCATTGCCGCATCGCTAAGAAATGTCGATAATGACGACTGGCTCACCCATGCCTTCGATACCATCAAAGGCTCAGATTATCTTGCCGATCAGAATGCCGTGCAGGTTTTGACCCAATCAGCACCCGAAGTAATTATTGATTTAGAGCATTTAGGAGTTTTATTTTCACGAGCCGAAGATGGACGGATTGCTCAACGTCCCTTTGGTGGGCATACCTACAGTCGTGCTTGCTACGCTGCTGACAAAACAGGTCATGCAATTCTGCATGAATTAGTGATGAATCTCAAGCGATTGGGTGGCACGATTTATCAAGAATGGTATGTCATGCAGTTAATTTATGAAGATGGCACAAATGGGAAAGAAGTAAAAGGCGTTGTTGCTTATAGTTTGGAAACTTCGGAGATTGAAGTATTTCGTGCTAAGGCGGTATTGCTAGCCACAGGTGGCTATGGACGGGTTTTTAATACTACTTCTAATGATTTAGCTTCAACAGGTGATGGCTTGTGCTTGACTGCAAATATTGGCTTACCATTGCAAGATATGGAATTTGTGCAGTTCCACCCTACGGGACTATATCCTGTGGGAGTACTAATTTCCGAAGCAGTTCGTGGGGAAGGAGCTTATTTAATTAATGATTTAGGAGATCGCTTCATGGCAAATTATCCGATCAGCAAGAATCGGATGGAACTCTCACCCCGTGATATTACTTCGCGCAATATTGCCTGTGAAATTATGGAAGGACGTGGCATCAATGGTGGTAACTATGTGCATTTAGATGTGCGTCATTTAGGAAGAGAGAAAATCTTAAGTCGAATTCCCTTTGCCCGTGAAGAGGGTTTGCGTTTAGCAGGTGTGGACTGCATCGATCATCCCTTGCCAGTCCGTCCAACCGCCCATTACTCTATGGGTGGCATTCCCACAAATATTGACTGTCAAGTAATTGGTACGGATAGCAGAGCGATCGCAGGATTTTTTGCCGCAGGTGAATGTGCCTGTGTATCCGTCCATGGCGCAAATCGCCTAGGGGCAAATTCGTTATTAGAGTGCGTGGTCTTTGGCAAACGTGCGGGAGAAAAGCTAGGTGAATATGTCAGCGATCGCACCATGCCCAAGGTTGATCCTCGTCCTTATCTCGTTGAAGCTGAAGCTAAGCTAAAAGGCGTATTATCGAAACAAGGAAATTCGCGCATTGCTGATATTCGCCAACAATTGCAAGACACGATGACTGAGCATTGCGGCATTTTTCGGGATGATCAACGCTTAAAAGATGGCTTACAAAAATTACAAACTATTCGTGATCGCTACGACCATGACTTGCTGGTTGATGATCGCAGTTCTGTATTTAATATGGAACTCATGCAAGCGATCGAATTAAAAAGCTTGCTCACGGTAGGCGAAATCATTATGTCTAGTGCTTTATCACGTCAAGAAAGTCGTGGCGCACATTCCCGTGAAGACTATCCTCAACGGGATGATGCGAATTATCTCAAACATACCCTTGGATATCTGGAAAGTGGTAAGGTAAAGACTAGTGATCGTGCAGTTGATATGAGTTTACAATTGCTTGATCGTGATCGTTTTACCCCCCAAGAACGAAAATATTAATGTTTACAACCTATTTTGTAAACGTAAAACTGTACTAACTGTACGAGTAAAGTAACTGTGGCGAAAGAAGAATTTATAAAACTGCTTCATCAAGGCGTAGATGTCTGGAACAAGTGGAGAGAATCCGCTCCTGATATGCGTGGCGTTGATCTTAGTGAAATTCAGTTAGAGGGACTCAACCTGACAGGGATTGACCTGAGCATGGTTAACTTGCGTGGGGCAAAATTGCATGACGTAAATCTATCATCGGCAAACTTGCGCGGTGCAGACTTAAGTATGGCAAATCTAAGAGGTATCGAGCTAAAACAGGCTAATCTCAGTGCAGCCCATCTGAGTATGGTTTGTTTGAGTGAAGCTAATCTTAGTCAAGCCAATTTAAGTGGAGCCGATCTGCGCGGCTCCAATCTGCGTTTAGCTAAACTTGATCTTGCTGACTTATCAACCACTAAGCTCAATATGTCTAGCTTAAATGGAGCGAGCATGGTTGGCGCAATTCTCATTGGTTCAAATTTAAGCCGAGCTGAGTTAAGGGAAGCAAATCTTGCAGGCACTGATTTTAGTCGCGCTAATTTGAGCGAAGCCGATCTCTCCCATAGCAATCTTAATGTTTCGACATTGGTCGGGACAGATCTGATCGGTGCAACTCTAGTGGATATTGATCTAAGTGAGTCCAATCTATCTAGAGCAAATTTAATTGGTGCAAATCTGTATCGAGCTAATCTCTGTGGATGCGATCTCATAGGAGCCGATCTACGCGGGACAAATTGTAGCGAAGCCTATTTTATTGGAGCCGATTTAAGTCGCGCCGATCTCAATCGAGCTGAGTTCACCAGTGCTAATCTCAGTAAAGCTAATTTTAGTGGTGCAAATACCGAAACTACAGACTTTCAAGATGCAATTTTGCCAGATGTTTGGTAAAAAAAGACGGCGCTACGCGCCGTCTTTTTTTTAGTTTTTTATAAATATGCTGCGGGATCAATAGGCTCACCGTTAGCTCGCAACTCAAAGTGCAAGTGTGGACCTGTTGAAAATCCTGTCGAACCAACAGCAGCGATCGGTTGCCCTTTAACGACAGCATCGCCATCCTTAACATATAAGTCACTACAGTGAGCGTACAGCGTAGTCATGCCATTGCCATGATCAATAATCACAGCATTACCATAGCCCCCATACCAGTCCGCATAAATCACCCGACCTTGCTCACTGGCATAGATAAGACTGCCATAATCAGCACCAAAATCGATACCTGAGTGAAAACGCTCAGTACCCAAAATTGGATGTGTGCGCCAGCCAAAGTTGCTAGTTACTGGTCCAATCGTGGGATACATTAGTTGTCCAGTTCCAGGTGGGAGAATTAGTCCATCATAGGGCTGGACTTTTGCCAAAATAATTTGCGACAAACGACGTGAATCTTCCGCAAGACGATCTTCGGCTTGAGATAAGGCTTGATTATCGCTCTTAAGTCGTTCGATCGTATTTTGTTGAGCAACCACCTCAGCTTCAATATTGGCTTTTTGGTATTTCAACTTTTGGGTTAACAGCTCAACCTCATTTCTTTGAGCAGTGATTTGATTACGCTGCTTTTCAACCAGATTAGATCTTTGGGTCAAATCTGCAAGTAGCTTACGATCCCTAGCGTAAATACGCTCAATTTGACGACGACGATCGGCGAATTGATTGAGATCTTGACTGCTGAGCAGTGTTACCCACCAACGCTGTAGTTGTTGCCGTTGCAAATAGCGCAATCGCGCCGTAGTCGCATCCCTCCTTTTATTGAGGTCATACTCTAGTTCTTGCAGTTTAGTGCTGAGCTTTTGGAGTTGTTCTCTTGCCTGACGAATTTTTTTCTCGTTGTCTTTAATTTGAGTATCAGTAACCCGCACATTTTTTCTTAAAGCATCGAGTCGAGACTGGGCAGGTTTGGTGAGCGCGTTAATTTGTTCTTGTTGCTTCTGGATGATTTGACGCTGTTGATCGACAAAATTTTGATAGTTTTTTAGTTCCTCTACGGACTGGGCTTGTGCTGGTGCAATCCTTCCTAAAATTAAGCAATAGATGATTGCGATCGCCACAATCATCATGCCCAAGTATATCCACCAAGGCTTGCTAGTTATTTGCCAGTAATGGCGATCGCGCATTCAGTCCACCAGAAATTCACAAACTAGGGCAAGATTTTAACCGTATTTTGCCACTAATAAAACCCTATTTCGATCAAAAACACTTTACATCCTTGCTACAAACTAAAAACAGAGAGGCGGCGCAAAGCGTCGCCTCTCTGTTTTTAGTTAAAGCTTTAACTTTTAATAATATTTCTGTATCTTTTAATACTAAAATTTGCATATATAATAGCTTCGTGACATACTTTGTTTGTTACCCATAAAACTTGCAGTATAAAAAATTGCTTTAAAAGTTGATAGATAAAGTTACTCGATAAATTTCAGAAAGAAAGCTATGAAAACCACCACACGTCAACGTACAGTCCAAACAACTAAGAATATTCGGCAAAACTCTGCTCCTCAGTGCCTTAATCCTATGCCTTCTACTTGGGTAGCTTTGCTAGAACCACCCACTCCTAGTTGTTACGATGAAGCCTTGTTGATGTGTCAATATCCTGATGGTCACTGGGCAGCATGGATACCTGATTTTGGGGAAATTAAATTACATTCAGGTCAATTTTGTCGGATGTCATAATAAAAAAGCGGTGCTTCGCACCGCTTTTTTTATTTTAAATGGGCTGTTACATCGGGAATAAATTTCTGTAAATGCATTGGGGGACGGACATAGACCATTTTATTTTGTAAAGGAGGTAAGTCAAAAGGCTTGGGCAGAACGTCCTCATAGGGGATTTTGGCTAATAAATGATTAACACAGTTGAGACGCGCCCTACGCTTATCATCGCCATCAATCACATACCAAGGAGATAGCTCGGTATCGGTGGCATTAAACATGTCATCCTTCGCTTTAGAATATTCCACCCATCTTGTCCTCGCTTCTAAATCCATGGGACTGAACTTCCAACGCTTGCGGGGATCTTTAATCCGATCTTGAAAGCGGTTTTCCTGTTCAGTATCATTCACCGAAAACCAATATTTAATCAAAATAATTCCCGATCGCTGAAGCATATTTTCAAATTCAGGGCATGAACGCAGAAACTCCACGTACTCCTCATGGGTACAATAGCCCATCACATGTTCGACCCCTGCACGGTTGTACCAACTGCGATCAAATAGCACAATCTCACCTGCCGCAGGTAATTTGGCTGCGTAGCGCTGAAAATACCACTGAGTGCGCTCTTGATCTGAAGGTTTACCCAGCGCAACAATTCGGCAAATACGCGGATTTAGAGATTGAGTAATACTTTTGATTGCACCACCCTTGCCAGCAGCATCTCTTCCTTCAAACACAACGACTACTTTCAGCCCTTGATGTTTGACCCATTCTTGCAGTTTAACAAGTTCAACTTGTATGTGCTTTAGTTCCTTTTCATAACTTTTCTTCGACAGTCTGGGCAAGTCAGTTGATTTAGCATTCAAGTCATCCTCAGTCATATCTTCCGAGCGATCGCCTAAAATTGAATCAACTAAAGTCTCTTCGATTTTAATTTTCGATTTTTTGGACTTACCGCCTTTATCTTTTTTAGATTTAGACATAGCTTGATCTCCTGACTAAAGAATATAAACATCAAAGGCTTTTATGCTCTTTCTAAGGTACGCTTTCACGCACCCTAGAAAGGAAAAGATTATCTCCCAATACCAATATAATGATATCCCAACGCTTTTAGTTCCTTGCCATCAAGGAAGTTACGGGCATCGATAATGACGGGATGAGCCATCAGTGTCAACATCTTGGTATAGTCGATCGCTAAAAATTCCTGCCAATCTGTCACTAAAACCACCGCATCGCAACCATCCGCTAAGCGCTCTAGATCAGTTTCCACAATCACATTAGAGAAACCTTGACGCAATCCCGATTGAGAAACTAGAGGATCATAGGCTTTAACTCTGGCTCCCAAACGACTCAGTTGATCAATCAAGGTTAATGCAGGTGCATCACGCATATCATCAGTATCAGGCTTAAAAGTCATGCCTAACAAACCAATGGTTTTACCCTTCAGGATTTTTAGAGCTTGCTGCAACTTCTCCACGACTAAAGTCCGCTGCAATTCATTCACCCGTACACAGGCTTTTAAAATCTCTGTGGAATATCCATAGTCCTCCGCAGTATAAATTAGAGCCGAAACATCTTTACCAAAGCAGGAGCCGCCCCAGCCGATACCCGCTTGCAAGAATTTTGAGCCAATGCGCGAATCTAATCCAATTCCCTTAGCAACTTCCTTTACATCTGCACCGACGCGATCGCAGATATTCGCAATCTCATTGACAAAACTGATCTTAGTGGCGAGAAATGCGTTTGCTGCATACTTAATCATCTCAGCCGAGTTTAAATCCGTAACTACCACAGGTACTGGTGGTTGAGTTTTGTCTTCAGCAAACGAACGATCAATAATTGGTTTATAAAGCTCTTGCATCAATTTCAGAGCGCGATCGCTGCCACTACCAACCACAATGCGATCGGGATTGAAGGTATCAAAAACTGCGACACCCTCACGGAGAAATTCAGGGTTACTCACCACATCAAACTGAATCTGATCGATATTGCTCTTGCCCGACATTCCATCCATTACGATCATCCGTACCCAGTCACCAGAACCGATCGGCACGGTGGACTTATTCACGATTACGCGATATCCTTCCGTGAGACTTTCGCCAATGCTGCGGGCAACGGCTTCCACATAGCGCATATCACTACGTCCATCAGCCAGAGATGGTGTACCCACAGCAATAAATAAAATCTCACCATGCTGGACACCCGCCGCAATATCCGTTGTAAATTCGATTTTTCCTTGACGAATTGACTCAGCGATCACTTCAGGCAATCCAGGCTCATGGATTGGTGATTGTCCAGACTTCATCAGCTTGACTTTTTCTTCGTTATTGTCGACACAAATCACGTCATGACCAATATAGGCAAGGCAAGCGCCTGTGACTAAACCCACATAACCAGTTCCAATTACACAAACACGCATACTCTAAATTACCCATCTAAAAAATTGTTATCTATATATCGTAAATAGGTGGCGAAAAGCGCCACTTATTTACGATATATGTTCGCGGAAATAGGCGATCGTTTTCGATAGTCCCTCTTTTAAAGGAACTTTTGGCTCCCAATCTAAATGGAACTTTGCTTGAGAGATGTCGGGCTGACGACGTTGTGGATCATCTTGAGGTAGAGGCTTAAATATCAGTTCAACCGTTGGATCAATCATGTACTGAATAGTTTGAGCTAATTGCAGGATTGTATATTCCCCAGGATTGCCTAAATTAACTGGTCCTATATAACTTCCATTCATCAGACGCATCAATCCTTCTACAAGATCAGACACATAGCAAAAGCTGCGGGTTTGCGATCCATCGCCATAGATTGTTAGTGGAATCCCTTTGAGCGCTTGAACCACAAAATTACTAACTACACGCCCATCATTTTCCAGCATTCGCTCTCCGTGAGTGTTGAAAATCCGCGCAACGCGCACCTCAAGATTAAATTGGCGATGGTAATCAAAAGTTATGGTCTCAGCAACGCGCTTACCTTCGTCGTAGCAGCTACGAATACCTGTACAGTTGACGTTACCCCAATAGCTTTCGACCTGTGGATGAATTAGAGGATCACCATAAACTTCTGAAGTTGAGGCCAGCAAAATTCGTGCTTTTGATTTCCTTGCCAATTCCAACATATTTAGGGTTCCTAAAAAGTTGGTTTTAGCAGTTTTAATGGGATCGGATTGATAATGCACAGGTGAAGCTGGACAAGCAAGGTGATAGATTTGATCAATATTATCAATCTCTATCGAATTAACAACATCATGCTCAATGAATTGAAAATTAGGACTTTCGCTCCATTGAGCATTATTAGATTTTCGCCCTGTGTAAAGATTATCAATACAGATAACCTCATGACCAGATTCCATCAAGCGATCGACTAGGTGCGATCCTATGAAACCTGCACCACCAGTAACTACAATTTTCATGTTTATCTTCTAAAGAGGTTATCAATTAATGAGAAAGGAGTAACAATGTTGCCGAGGAACCTAGTAGCTGAATTGAGAATACTTGCTCCAAATGATGGACGTACAACAATTACATCGCGATCACGAAGTCCTGGATTAGATTCTTCACTCAATGGAAGATTCAAGTCAGCAACTAGATTCCGTCGCATAATCGAACCATCAGGATTAACCCGATAAAGCTCAACGGCTCGCCAATCAGCATCATTTGTCAGTCCCCCCGCAAAGGAAATAGCTTCGGTAAACGAACTATTGGGTCTCAGTTGTAATGGTCCTGGTCGAACTGCTTCTCCAACTACTTGTACAGTAATGGATGTAGGCGAAAAAGTTGCTTTAGCAACTTGTAGATACTCTGTGGGATTTGTTTTCTCAAGGCGAGGTACGGTAATTAAATCACCATCTGTTAGAGTGATATCTTGACTGAGATCAGCCTTGGTAATCAGATCCAGCAAATTCGCTTTAACAATCGTGCGTTGCCCTTTATCATTCAAACGGGAAATCTGGACATTGCGAATATCGGCAATTTCAGTGACTCCATTTGCCGCTTGTAAGGCTCGACTGAGGGTAACTGGCCCTCCGCCTGATGCAGTGCCAGCCGCAGTGGTTGCGCCTGTAAGCCCTGTGGGAGTAACACCAGTTCTAGAGTAAACCAGAGTTTGTGGTCCAACTCGATTAACTTCTCCAACGATCGCTACTTGAATAGTAAAGGTATCAGGTGAAAAAGTCGAATTACCGACGATTCGAGTCTGGGATGCACTGGCTTGAGAAAGTGGTGGTACTAGAATGGAATCCCCATCAAGAATCCGAATATCTTGGCTAATATCACCTTTCTCTAGTAAGTCTTGGAGATTCACCTTAATGATGCGGCGACCGAGAGTCCCGTCACGGCGTGAAATTTGAATATTACTAATATCTGCTCTTGAGGTAATTCCTGAAGCTGATTCCAATGCTCTGGTTAAGGTAGCCGCATTACTTCCTACACCCGCAGTTCCTACATAGGTCAAGAAACGGGGACCGGGACGGTTTACTTCGCCCACGATCGCAATATTTAGGGGACGGGGAGAAATCAAGGATATGTTGACAATATTACGCACTAGAAAAGGGTTTAGTTTCTCGCGCAGTAAAGCGTTGGCTTCATCTAGTCCTAGTCCTTCTAACTTGACTGCCCCAATTAAGGAGACATTAATCGTTCCATCAGGAGCGATCGTTTGAGTTCCCGATAATTCTGGCACATTAAAAACTTCGATCTTGATATTGTCTCCTGCGCCTAGAGTGTAGCGAAATGTGTCTTGAGATTCACTAACACTTAAAGTCTGTTTACCATCATTAAGATTAACTAATGGTTTGAGATTAGAATTTGACGACTCTGAGGCAGATGGCTTTTCAATTGTAGTATTCTGCGCCCAAGCGGGTAAAGGAGTATAAGCAATCAATGTCAATAAAATTAATTTGCCAAGTTGAGATATATGCATAAAAGTACTCCTTAATCCAACCATCTCATCATTAGAAACTGAACATCTGTCATAATAATAAAGGTAGTTTTAATACAATAATAGCGGCAGTTTTTACAAGATTTGGCAGTCATTGTATCAGTATGATTAATAGTTTATCTCAGTAATTTCCCCGAAACATAATGCGATCGCCTCAGGTTATTTTTGTAGATGCAGTTGGTACTCTGTTTGGAGTGAAAGGTAGCGTTGGTGAACAATATGCCAAAATTGCCGCAGATTTTAATGTTAGCCTTGATCCTCAGTTAATTAACCGTGCTTTTTATCAAGCTTTTCAAACAGCACCGAAAATCGCTTTTCCAGATTTGCCCCAATCTGACATCCCGATCGCTGAGTATCAGTGGTGGCGATCACTTGCCGAACAGACTTTTAGCCAAACAGGTGATTTAACAAAATTTTTAGATTTTGAAGCTTTTTTTAAAAGTCTATATGCCTACTTTGCTACGTCTGAGCCTTGGTTTATTTACGAAGATACTTGTCTAGCCTTGGATATATGGAAACAACAGGGTATTACTTTGGGTGTCTTATCAAATTTTGATAGTCGGATCTATTCGGTTATGAAAGCTTTGAGACTAGAAGATTACTTCACTTCGATCACGATATCTACCGAGATTGGTGCTGCTAAGCCTGATTCCTTAATATTTGAAGCGTCTCTAACTAAACATCAAATTGAGCGATCGCCTGATTTGGCTTGGCATATTGGCGATAGCTTTGGCGAAGATTATACGGGGGCTAGTGCTGCGGGAATTACAGCCTTCTGGCTAAATCGCGATCGCCAACCTACGACTAATCCAGCGAAACAAGCTGCACGTACCATTGATAAGTTAACTTCTCTCATAACAGATAGCGCTTTGCGCTCCCTGTCATAAGCTAAAATCTATGTTTACAGGACTCATTCAAACTATCGGTCTTATTGAGCAGCGCGATCTTGATCGCCTTGTGATTCATTGTCCTGATCTAGTTGCCAAAATTGCGATCGGCGATAGTGTTGCTGTGAATGGAGTCTGTCTTACTGCAACCCAAGTTTCTGATACTAATTTTGTAGCTGATGTTTCACCTGAAACTTTGGGAAGAACTAATTTAGGTGATCGGAAATTAAAGTATGTCAATTTAGAAATGGCTCTAGCTGTAGGCGATCGCATTGGTGGACATTTTGTCTCAGGGCATATCGATGGCATGGGCAAATTAAGCGATCGCTCCCTAGTTGGTAATTCATGGGAGCTAAGTTTTGAAGCTATTCCCGAAGTGGCTCGTTATATCGTATTTAAAGGTAGCATTACGATTAATGGGATTAGTCTGACGGTGTCCTATTGCAACGACTCAGGTACAAATTTTCGAGTTGCTGTCATCCCTCACACCTATGACAACACTACTTTGAAATATCTAGATATAGGGAGTTCAGTGCATCTAGAAGGTGATCTGCTGGGTAAATATGTGGAAAAATTTCTTAAGTCAATTCATATTGCTCCAAGTAATCTAGCGGTTCCTGTAATAACCCCAGAATTTCTCACGGAACATGGTTGGTGATTTACCAACCATGTTTTTAGTACCGCGGCAAAGCCGCTCCACTAAAAAATGGTTCTTTATTTCATTTGCGTTCCTTAAATGAAATAATGCTTTCTGTAAACTTCTTTACAATTGCTTAATACTCTTAGGAATATTTTTACAGAGATCATGGAACGTACTTTTTTGGCAGTCAAGCCCGATGGCGTACAGCGTCACCTAATCGGAGAAATTATCCGTCGTTATGAAACCAAAGGCTTTAAACTCGTCGGACTGAAATTATTACAACCAACCCGCGAACTAGCCGAAAGCCACTATGCAGTCCATAAAGAAAGACCATTCTTTGCTGGTCTAGTTGACTTTATTACCTCGGGGCCAGTAGTCGCCATGGTATGGGAAGGCGACGGTGTAGTTGCTTCAGCACGTAAGATTATTGGTGCAACTAACCCTCTTACTGCGGAACCCGGTACAATTCGTGGAGACTTCGGCGTAAATATTGGACGTAATATCATTCACGGTTCTGATGCGATCGAAACAGCACAAACAGAGATTGCCCTTTGGTTTAAGCCTGAAGAATTAGTCGAGTGGCAACCAAATTTAACCGCTTGGGTTTACGAGTAAATAAAAAAGGGAGGCGATTAGCGCCTCCCTTTTTTATTTTGGATCGGTAATCTCGACTCCATCAAAAGAATTATTGACAAATCTTAACAATTTGATATAGTAGTTTACATAAGCAAGTAATGCTTATAAAAACAGAGTTAACCCAAAAATTACAAAAATGACAACAGCAGTACAAAGACGCGAAAGCGCATCACTGTGGGATCAGTTTTGCAATTGGATCACCAGCACCGAAAACCGCCTCTATGTAGGTTGGTTCGGCGTAATCATGATCCCTTGCTTACTCGCAGCGACCATTTGCTTCATC
>NZ_NDHW01000227.1 GCF_002251945.1 Pseudanabaena sp. SR411 | reverse complement strand
TCTCTGCTCCTAAATCTACTTGAAAGTTTACATCCCCAAATTTGAATTTCAAAGGGTCATCTGTTATTACCCATTGTTCTTTTTGCAATGCTTGCTTAACGGCTTCATGGAAAAGATCTCTCGCTGACATAGGTTTAAGAATTTGGGCTTTATGCTTGCAGTTATCTATGTTGGTTATTCTTAGTCTTAACAAAGTATAGCAATCTATATCGTCTTCAAAAATGACAGGTTATATTCTGACGGAATCAACAGATGTGACAAAAAAACAAACCTTTCACTGTGAAAGGTTTGTTTTTTGTAAAGATTACTAGTCAAATTATCTCAAATTGCTGTTTTCAATCAGGCAACCAATTGCCTGTGTCTTGATTTCACACTAGATTTAATGCCAACTGGAATCGGGATACGTGCTGGGAATACTCGCAGACGTTCTTCTGTAAACGCTCGAAACTTGGCGGTGTGATGACGACCATTATTGTTGACTGTCAGGTATACTCGCTCATCCAGAATTGCTTCAATAGTCGCATCTGGTAGTTCTGGTCTGGGATACAGTGGGAATATATCCTCATGTTCTTGCAGGAACAATTCTACCATCTCAACAAAGAGTTGTTTGGTCTGTTCCCTGTCAAAACTAGTGATTAAGTCTGTGCCACACCATTGGGCGAATACTTTCTGCTCGATGCTGACTGAATATTTCTTAGCTTGAGCTACCCATTCTGTACCTTGATTGGTGGTTCGAGTAGATAGCAAACCTTGATAGCCTTTGTGAGTGTAAATCATAGTTAATTTCTATTTTTCTTAGCTGGGCAAGAGCCTTGAGCGATAGCGACTTAAAAAAGCAGAGAGCAATATTGCTCTCTGTTTGTTCAACTAGAAGTCATCATAGAAAGGGGTTGATTCTTGATACTCTTCGTCTTCGGCAGACTTCTTCACAACATCAATGAAGTTTAGAGATTGGGCATGAATCACAGTCCGCGCATGATGCTTCTTGTCTTTCTTGGACTTATACTCTTCAGGCTGAGTCAGAACTCCCGTAACTTCGACGAAGCGTCCAGATTCTGCACGTTCTTCGGCATATTCCGCAGTTCCATTCCAGCAGACTACTTTAACCCAGATGGGTTCTTGGTTGATCCAATTACCCTCTTTGTCTCGGCGAGGTTTGGGCTGCACGGCGAGGCTGAAGTCTAGTACGTCTTTGCCACTGGTTTTGGTTTGACGCAATTCAGATACGTTACCGACATAACCAGAGAGGACTACGAGATTAGTAGAATTACACATGAGTTTTTCCTTCTATTTAGGAATCAGGTCATGGACTTCTACGCGATAGCGTATCTTCAAAAATCTTGAGACTCAATAGGTAAGGCGCTGATTGACTGACAAGTATTACTATTTACGGATCTAGTTCACCAATTACGATTACCTCGCCTGTAGCGTTAGCTTGTACTACCACAGCCGTCCCAGATCGCGGCACTATGCCTGTTAAAGCTGTAATATTTACCTGATGCGTCACCATAATCACGACACCATCCTGTTGGCGATGTTCTGTGATGAGTCGGCGGGTTTGAGTGGTTTGGATATCCTCTGTACTGCGATCGCTAAAAAAGGAATTGAGGGCAGGCAGTGGCTTCACCTCTCCTAAGTTCAAAAGCTTGGCTGTTTCTAAGCATCGACACCATTGGCTAGATAAAACCTGTTTAACTGGAATCTGCCGCCTCCGAAGCTCACTCCCTGCTTGGCGGGCTTGCTCTCGTCCTGTTTCTGACAAATTGCGCTGTGTGCTACAGTCTCCCAGTTTAAATCCACTAGGATCTCCTGTGCCGGGGGCAAGTGCATGACGCATTAGTAAGACTTTGCCTGAGCCTTTGAGAGCAGTCCATTCATCATTGGCAGGGGATTGGGCAACAGATTGAAAACTAGTTGCTGCGGACATCATCATCACACTAGCGATCGCCACAATACTCTGGAGCATATTTCTTGATAGATAGTTTTGATATTTTACTGTAGAGGCAATTCATAACTTGCCTCCACGCCTTGTTCTTCTAGGTAATACCAATTTTAGCCATTAGAGTATTTTCAATTCTAATGATTTGGCGATCGCCTCAAGCTGACGAGTACTGTAGGGCAAGTTGGGTGCTCCATAAATCCGTTTAGCAGCTTGCCTAATGTGGTACGCTAATTTGCGGCGGCGTTGCTCTAGCTTAAATCACAACCCGAAACCCAATATTATTGTCCCGATTGTTTGGGCAAATCTTGAAGCGATTTGTCAAACGACAATTGATATGATTGTAAGACCAAGAACCTCCACGCAGAACATGTTCATTCTTTTCTCCTTCTTCTATCCAAGCAGTTCCATCAAGAGGCGCATCGTTATAATTGCTATGCCAAGTATCTTCGCACCACTCCCAGACATTACCATGCATATCATATAATCCCCATTGATTTGGTAGCTTCTCGCCAACTGGATGAGTTCTACCTCCTGAGTTTTTGTCATACCATGCATAGTTCCTTAACTGACTAGCATCATTTCCAAAACAGTATCGTGGTGGTAGCACTTTGCCATTATTACCTGCCTGACAAGCATACTCCCACTGGGCTTCACTAGGTAGTCTCACTGTTTTTCCGAGTATTTGCGAGAGATTCTTACAAAAATCTACTGCATCATGCCATGACACACTTTCAACAGGACAATTCATACTATCTTTTTTAAATTGTGACGGATTATTACCTATCACTGCCAGATATTGTTGTTGTGTAATCGGATATTTACTCATCTTAAAAGCTTGCATAGTAACTCTATGTATTGTCTTTTCGGAAGAATAATCATTACTACCCATCATGAAACTTCCCGCAGGAATATCAATAAATTCAAGCTGCAATTGAGCTATTAATATATGGTTATATTCCAATGAAGTTTTGGTCGTGTCTGAATTTAATGCTATTTTTTGTCCCCTACTTTGTTCTCGTTCCTCTTTTGCTATGAATAAAGGTTTAAGTTGAAACTGAACATAAGTTTGAATATTTTCTAAACAAATACCCAAAGAAGTATTGTGGTTATCATTTGTCAGTCTGTAATCAAACTCAATTTCACTATTGGCATTACGAGAACTTTCAAGAGCATCTAACAATCTATCTTTTTTCATGTCACTAGCGACTAGAAAATCAAGAATCTTTTGTGAAGAACTATCATTCATCGCAATATAATTTGTTTGCTGACTCATAGCTAATTCTGCAATTTGTTTAATTTCTTGTACCGCACCTGACAAATCTTTATCAACTTTTGCCACATTACCCAATAAAGTTTGGAAAGATCCAAGAAAACTTTCCATATAACTCTCAAAATTTAGTGCGATTTTAGTTAATTCAGCAGTCTCAGATTGCAGTCGATTAATTTTAAGTTGTACTTCGTAAGCTCTTTTTTGAACACTAAGTTTCTTAACCATTCTTTCCAATACTTCGCGCTGAGTCTGTTGATCGTTAGCAATTTTTTCTAAACTTGCACTCATCAAATCTAATTTTTTCAACATCAAGATTGCAGCATAACCGATTGCCCTTGCTGTTTCTAAAATTTGTGATTTTTGAGATGTTACTATTTGTAAAAGGTCGCTATCATTTTCCAGACGAGCAATCCGTTCCACTTCCAAACGCTCTTGTTCTACGTTAGCAATGTCTTGACATTTGCGTGTAACGATTTCTCGGATTTCGTCTGCTAGATTCTCGAAAAAATTCTGATACTCACCTTGATGAGCTTGAATTGTTTCAATTACAGCATCATAGTTTTTAACAAGCTTGTCCAATTCTACAAAACGCTGTTCAAAATTAAGCTCCTGCTTTATAACTTTTTTGATGACTTTTTTTGAGAAAAATCTCTTTTCCTCAGTAGTTGTCTCACGCTCAACATATCCTCGTTGTAAGTTTTGACTCCCCGTTCGGATCTCCATTTGCAGTCTAGCAAGTTTGCCACCACCTAACACAGGTAGAGAATAATTACGTTGATAAATTTTGATCTGGCGCTTGCCATCAATGACATTATGATTCATTACTCAGTTTTATTATCCAAGTTCATAACTAATTTATAAAATCATTCTAGCTTTAGAAGTAACTGTCTGGGCATTAATAGCTCTTAACTGTGCTTGTGGTTACTTCGACTATTTCTGTCTGCCCTTCCTTGACTTTGGTGCGTTGCATCTTGGCGGCGATCGCTATTTTCTTTCCTGCGAGTTCGGCGATCGCTTGCAGCTTTGGATTGGAATGGATTTTTTCCGCCAGTTGGATTTTGGCGGCGATTTTGAGTTTTTCTTCGTTGCTGCAATTCAGTAAAATTTTAGAATCTAAAAAATGATTTTTATTCTTCTTCGCCAAGTTCTTGACATCATATTTTGGGCTATTATGTATCATAATTAAGCAAACCTTGAGTTTTGGACATGGATTTTTCCCAACTTAATCGCCCTACACGTAACGTTAAGCCACTAGATCCAATTGCAATCTTTGAGCGAAGACCAAGCTTACCCAATACACCAAATGATTTGTGGCGTGGGCAGACTGAAGCGTTGAGCGAATGGCATAAAAATCGAACTCAGTCTGATATATTTATAGCTCTCAACACAGGAGCTGGTAAAACACTAGTTGGATTACTGTTAGCGCAAAGCCTAGTAAATGAAGGTGTCGAAAATGTTACCTATCTTTGTGGTACAAACGATCTCGTTCTTCAAACTTATCGAGAAGCTGAAAAATTTAGAGGCACTATTGACTGTACATTACGAACTGGTGGAACCTTTAGCAATTCACTTTTTGAAAAAGGAAAAGGATTTTGCATCACAAACTACAAAAGTTTGTTTAACGGTTTAAGCATTTTGCAACGTGATCACTTCCCAGGAGCCGTAATTTTTGATGATGCCCATGTTGCTGAACGAATGATCCGAGAATCCTTCACTCTAAAAATTACAACAGCAAGTCACTTAGATTTGTTCCAAGAGATCAAAGATTTATTCAAACCTCATTTTAAAGAAGTTGGAAAACTTGCTTCTTTTGAAGATATTATTGACAGTCCTTATCAGTCTTCAATTATGGCAAGCCCAAGTGCAGTAAGGGAGAGAGCAGAAAGACTTGCTACTTTATTGAGTGATTCAGATATCAGAAAGGATGAAGATCTCAAGTATGCTTTTAACCATTTAAAAGACAACCTAGTTCATTGTGCTATTGTCTTCGATTATGGCGCAGTGGAAATTGCACCACCATTTTTACCACTCTTCAGTCTACCAATATTTTCTCGAAATATCCGAAGGATTTATCTTTCTGCAAGTCTCAATTATAAGTCTGATATTGCCAGAGCTTTTGGTCGAATTCCCAGTCATTGTATCGAACCTAAAAATGACGCTGGCAACGGAGAACGTTTAGTTCTGTTTGCTGAGGAGCTAGAGAGCAAGAAAGTTGATATAGATTTTGTTAAAGATTTATCTACTAAACATAAGGTTCTTATTGCTGTCCCGTCTTCATACCAAGCTAAAATTTGGCAATCTGTAGGCACTCCACCGACTTTACGAGAATTTAGTGATAAGCTGCAACAGTTTCGTGATGCTCCTTCTGGAGTGTTTATTCTTGTATCAAGAGTAGATGGGATTGATCTACCTCATGAAACTTGTAGAATCATGATTTTAGATGAATTGCCCAAAGGTGCATCCCTACTAGAACAATTCCAATGGGATGTTCTGGACATGAAAAATTTTCGTGCTGCAAAAATTAGCAATCAAATTATTCAACTTTTTGGTCGAATCAATCGCGGACGAAATGACTATGGAGCTTTCATCATTAATGGGAAAGCAATAAGTAATTGGCTAGGAACTGATCGCAAACTTGCATTATTGCCAGAGTTATTGAGAAAGCAAATTCGTTTAGGAGCTTATCTTCATAAGCAACAAAAGTTGTCAAATACATCTCAATTCATAGAAGTCATTGATGCAGTTCTAAGTAGAAATTCATCTTGGATTGACTTCTACGGTGAAAGTATTGATGAGATGGATTTGGATACAGAGGCTACTGAACGAACCAAAGAAATTGAAGAGCGGATGACTCAAGCTGCTCTAGCTGAAGTTAAATTCATGAGTTCCGTGTGGGAAAGAGATTATGTAACTGCTCGTCAAGCAATTGAAACAGTAATTCAAGAAACTGCGCGAGCAGACACAAAATTGTCAGGTTGGCATGATCTTTGGTTAGGTATGTGCTTAGAAGGGGAAGAAGACTATGAAGCTGCTCAGGAAGAATACTCCCATGCCCGACAAAAACTTGGCAATCAAATTATTGTTTCTAAATTAGTTAAAGGTAATTCATCAAAAGCAGAAATAGAAGCATACGAGATGACAGATTTTGAACGTCAAATTGATCTAATTGTAAGTCGTAGCTTACCTGAAAAATATCAAAAGACATTGCAACGTCTTCGCACTTCTGTGGCAGGTCTTGATAATGTCAATGCGTCCGTTCGACAACAGGAAGAATCTGTACGTGCTTTAGGTGAATATTTGGGTTTCGGTTCTAGTCGTCCAGACAATAGTGATGATACTGGTCCTGATGTTTTTTGGATTGACGAAACATCTCAAAAATGTCTTGCATTTGAGTTAAAGACGGATAAAAAATTAGATCCGATCTATTACAAAAAAGATATTGAACAAGGACATGATCATCTAGAGTGGATTCGGCAAAATCATCCCAACTGTCTATGCCTAGGCTTAATTTATGTTGGAAATCACGGAAAAAGACACAAGGCGGGTAATCCATCATCTGAAATGTATTTATGCGATTTAGCTATCTTGGCATCTATCAAAAATCAACTTATTGCAGGAATTGAAGACCTGCGATCATCTACACCAACTCAACGTGTCACTAGAGTAAAAGAATTCTGTAAAGAATCGCAATGGAAACTTGAAGATGTTGCTTCAAAGACAAAAGTAAAACTTCTTCAATCCCTTGAAATTTCAATCTAGTTATTGGAGTTTTTGGTATAGTCCTAATTGAGTCTAAATTCAAGGCTTTAGAGTGATGTTTAAGCTAAACACTAACAGCTAATTGTTTCTACGCACTCTCATGCCTTGCTTTTTTCTGCCAATACTTCCTTTGACGACGGGTTTGCAGATAGATTCTGGGATGCTTTTCTTCGACGTGATGCTGTTCTAGATGGATGGCGATCGCTAGTAGCAATAGTCCACACAATACGCTTTTGTATCTTTTTTGGGTCATATTTGACTCCATAACAAATTAGCCTCCTGATTTACATCGGGACAGCAATTCTCATTATGAAAACTTTGTCTTGATCTGGCGACACTTATTGAGAACGCAATAGCTATCCTTGAAAACCCTATGCTTTCGTTCAAAAATTGACGGCTTAGGCAAATCAAAAGTCATAATGAGAATTGCTGACATCGGGAGGCTTTTGGGGTTGAATATTGGGGTTGGTGTTAGTCTGGTCGATCTACTGCAAATTCAGCTTGAAGTCTAGTTTTATTAGCTTCATAGGCTTGTTTGGCCGTCAGGAATGGATGGGCGATTACATAGGAGTTAAAGCCGCCATCGGTGCGGATAAAGCAGACTACAACTTGGTTTTCGGGTTTGTAGTCCCTGATTTGTCTTTTCTCATCTTTTTGGAATGGATTTGGCTGTCCTGATTCGGCGGCGATGCGATCTGCTGTGGCTTGGCTCAGGTAGGAGCCATAGCTTTCGGAGTTCAGCCATTTCTGATAGGGACTGATGCCAATTTGTGATTCTTTCGATTTGCTGACATCGATGACAATCGCTCCTCTTCCTTCACTTTCGTAGCCGTGCCATGCTACTGCTAGCAGTAGTTCTAGATTCACGCGAATGAATTCTACGTGGCTTTGCCGTGATTCACTACCACTAGGCAAATCTGATGCATTATATTTCCACACCATTACTTGTCTCTACTCCTTTACTCGTCACGAAACTCCTGCTAAGGACTTTTGACAAACTCTGCTACCTAATAATAATTGCTTGTACTGCAACAGTTTTATGTCTTCTTTCAAAACTTTAGTATGAGCATAGAAGCATAGTTTAAGCTAAGCTTGAATATCACTTTTGCTTAATCGTTTAGCCTCTAGGATTGATGCAAACTACCACAAAACTCTCTACTGAGCTTCTTGCATACTATCGTGGGATTAGTACTGAGGTTTTTACTGTAGTCGATCTCGAAACAACGGGTGTAGTGGGAAATTGCGATCGCATTATCGAAATCTCTGTACTCCAAGCTACTCTCAAGGATGGAATACAGCAAATATCTACCGATTTAATCAATCCTCAAATTCTCATTCCTGAGCAAATAGCCAGATTTACAGGCATCTCTCAGGATATGGTTGATTCTGCCGCAGGTATTGATAAAGTGTTGCCAAATTACTTGCCAATGTTGCAAACTGGCATTCTCACTGCCCATAATTTTAGTTTTGACTATGCTTTTCTCCAAGCTGAATACCGCAGATTAGGTGTTGATTTTAAAGCTCCTGTTCAACTTTGTACTGTTGAATTATCGAGGCTTTTACTGGCAAATTTACAATCGCGATCGCTACCCAAGTTAGTTAAATATTTTGGCTTTAAGGTCGGTGCATCTCATCGAGCCGAATCGGATGCGATCGCCTGTTGGTTACTTTTAGAGAAACTGTTAACCCAAATTCAAACCGCCGATGATCAAGAGATTTTGGATATGTTTGGACAGCAATGGCTTTCTGCAAAAGATATAGGAGTGATTTTTCAACTTCCCGTGAGTAAAGTAGAATCACTTTTGATAGATTCTTCCATTAAGTCTCGATTCTCACGTCACAGACAAATAAATCTATATCAGCGTAAAGAAGTAGAAAATTTAGTTGACAAGATGAGAATAGAAAATTCAAGAGAGTTTGCTGAACAGCTTTCGCTTCCTCTTTACAGCGATTTGATATAGCCATGATTGAAACAAATCAAAACCCAAAAGAGAATGGCGGCGCTTTGCGCCGCCATTCTCTTTTGGGTTTTATAAGCAGATTGTAATGACTAAGAGGAGTATGCGCGTCTCAAAGTTTCGATGTCAAGTTTATCCATTTGCAGCATGGCTGCCATAACTTTTTTGGATTTCTCGGCATCTTTATCCTGCAACATCACACCTAAAGCCGTAGGAATAATCTGCCATGACACTCCAAATTTGTCATCTAGCCAACCACATCTGTTTGTCTTGCCGCCTTCGGATAGCTTCTCCCACAACTCATCTACTTCCTCCTGCGTTTCGCAGTTCACAAAAAACGATATGGCTGGTGAGAATTTGAAGTGTGGTCCACCGTTTAACACTATAAATTCTTGTCCTTGGATTTCAAATGTTGCAGACATAACTGTTCCCTTAGCTCCAGGGCCAGCTTCTCCATAATGCATCACGCTCACAATCTTAGAATTTTTAAAAATAGAAGTATAAAAATTCATCGCTTCTTCGGCTTGACCATCAAACCATAAGAATGGGGTAATTTTTTGCATAGGACTTTACTCTTGAAATGATTGTTAAACAGAATTTACCGCTAAGGTTGACTTCGACTACGCTAGCCAATGTTGACTGAGTGCAGTGAAAGTCTGAGACCTGTTGAAATACTGCGCTAGGCTGCTTCCGAGCAATTAATCATCCAAGGAATTCCAAAGCGATCGACAAACATACCAAACCGTTTAGCCCAGAAAGTTTCCTGAAGTGGCATCCGTACTGTTCCACCTTCTGCCAAAGCCTGAAATACTCGCTCTGCTTCAGCTACATCTTCAAATTGAAGATTGATGGAGAAACCCTGTGGTTTTTCAAAGTAATCAGGGGGAGCATCAGAACCCATCAAGACAATGTCACCAATGGTTAATTGAGCATGGAGAATTTTATCGCGCCATTCTTCGGCAGTTTGTTCTGACATGGGCGATTCGCCGTGGGTCATCATCATCACGATTTTGCCACCCAAACACTGTTCATAAAATTTAAAGGCGGCTTCACATTGACCATTGAAAGTTAGATAGGGATTCAATTGCATAATGTACTCCTTAGGTTAATAAATGATTGCGAAATCTATGCGTATGACGCTTACAACAGTCTGAATGCCTAAACTCTGAGCTTTTCTGCCTCTGCGCGAATGCGTTCTTCCTGTTCCCGAAGTTCAGGTGTAAATTCATCACCAAAATCTGCCGCGTCAAACAGCGGACGAATCTCAATCTCTGATTCTGATGGCATGGGATTGGGACAGAGTTTGACCCATGCGATCGCCTCTTCCATCGACTGTACTTGCCAGATCCAGTAGCCAGCCACTAGCTCCTTTGTCTCTGTAAATGGCCCATCAATGACGCTGCGATTTGCTCCTGAGAATCTTACCCTCACTCCCTTTGAGCTAGGATGTAGACCCTCACCAGCTAGCATAATCCCTGCTTTGACCAATTCTTCATTGAATTGACCCATGTCGGTAAGCAGTTGTTCGCTGGGCATCACGCCAGCCTCTGAGTCTTTAGTCGCTTTGACCATAACCATGACTTTCATCTTTACAATCTCCTGTTTACTATTGCTATGTGGAGTTAAGAGAGTCTCAACCTTTGCTTCACGATCTAGTCGAATGGGATAGCAAGCGATCGACAGTCTGAGCAAATTTTTCTAGAAAAATTTTTTAAAAGCTGATGAGAAATTTTGGGCGCGTTCTGTTTATGGAGACTACTTTTCTGAGGGCAAACCTGATAGCTCTAGAAGCGGTCGAATTTCAACCGTGCCTTTATGAACTGTGGGAATGCGTTCGGCGATCGCGATCGCTTCTTCGAGATTGGTCGCATCGATCAAGAAGTAGCCGCCAAGTTGTTCCCGCGTTTCGGCAAATGGACCATTGGTTACTAGTCGTTTGCCGTCACGCATCCTCACACTAGTTGCCTTGGCAATAGATTGTAGTGGTGAAGCGCCCAAGTATTGACCGTTCGCATTCAGATCTTGGGTGAGATGCACTGACTCCTTAAAGCATTGCTCTCTCTCATTTTCTGTCCATGCAGTTTCGTCGCTGTAAATGAGCAACATATATTTCATGATTGATCCTCTTGAGCTATGATTAGCGTACACTAATCATAGCTCAATCTACAAACGAGTTACATATATTTCAGGATTGATCACAAAATATTTGTTGCGAGCTAATGATTGCGTCGATAATGCGCTGTCATGAACTGCTGCCAGTTGCCATCATCACCAAGAATCTGCGATCGCATGATCCGATGATCATCGCTAACAAACTCAATGATGTCCTGATATTTGGCGATCGCACTCTGGCTAAAGTTTAGTCCTTCTGTATCGAGTGTGAGAATCTTTTCAGACTCATCAAGAGAGCCATTGTAAATCCAGAGATGCGTCATCATTGAGCCGATAAACGTTCCCACATACCGATTGATTTTTGGGTCATAGCCCAACGTCATGATAGTCTTGCCACGATTACCGTCAGGCATCTCACACTCGCCTTCAGACACGACCCAAAGTCCACCAAGTGATCGGACGATTTCAGTTCCTTGATTCTTCGATGGCGGTTGGTCATCTCCCATCATACATTCGACTTCCGAAATCCATTCACCAACAAATTTATCGAGCCACTGATGTTCTTTTTGAGGTTCAGCGTCCATGTTTTTCTCCTAAATGGGTAATAAGGGTTTTCAAGTCTTCTCTTACAGATCTCGCGCGGCAACCATTGCGTTAATCTGCTCATCAGCTCCTCGAATCTCAAAGGCTCCGTTGCGAACCCCAGGATGTTGGGACATCAATTGGATTGCATGGTTCAGATCTCTCGCTTCGAGAAAGAGGATACCGCCCAGATGTTCCTTCGTTTCAGCGTAGGGGCCATCGGTAATCGTAACCTTACCGTTCTGATACCTTAGTGTTGCAGCATTGCGGATGCTTTGGAGAGCTTCGCCACCAACAAAGTGTCCGCCTCGGCGTAGCTCATCGTCATAGGCGAAACATTCCTCCATAAGCGCTGTGCGATCGCTTTCGTTCATCTGCTCCCATTGCGCCTCATCCATATATCCAAGGCATATAAATTTCATGGTTGCCTCCAGAGTTTTATCTAAAATTAGTTGCCTTCATCTAGTAGTCGTTCGGTGAAGCTGTAAATCGACAACGCTGCAAAATATTTTTTGCAAGATATCTAGAAGCGCCGCTTCTAGATATCTTGCAAGGGTTTTTAAAACACACAATGGCGTAGCTATTGTGTGTTTTGGTATTAGTTCAGTTCTTGGAGCCGCTTTTCGAGAAACCGTCGCTCTGGTTCTTGTTTCACGAGTGCAAGGGCACGTTGATAGGATGCTCTTGCCTCGGTTACTCTGCCCAAGCGCCGACAGAGATCGGCTTTTGCAGCATGAGCTAAGTGGTAATCAGCTAAATCACCATTCGATAAGATGGCTTCGATCCGTTGCAATCCCGCTAGAAAGCCATCGCGCATTGCTACTGCCACGGCTCTATTTAAATCAACTACTGGTGATGGCTCTGCTCGCATGAGTAAGTCATACAAGGCGACAATCTGTACCCAGTCCGTTGCCTCAGCACTTGTGACTTCAGAATGCACTGCCGCGATCGCTGCCTGAATTGTGTAGGAACCGAACTGTGGCGATGATAGTGCTTGCCGCACAAGTGTCCTACCTTCCGCAATATATACTTGGTTCCAGAGCGAGCGGTCTTGATCTTCTAGGAGGATGAGATCGCCTGTGGCAGATGTGCGGGCATTACGCCGCGATTCTTGCATAAGCATTAGGGCTAGCAATCCGATCGCTTCCGCATCTGGTAATAGCTCCACTACTAGTCGCCCTAAGCGAATAGCTTCTTCTGAAAGATCGGTTCTTGTCAGTACTGTCCCTGATGAAGCGGCGTATCCTTCGTTAAATACTAAGTAGATCGTTTGCAGTACGGTGTCTAAGCGATCGGGTAGTTCAGCGATCGCTGGTACTTGATAGGGAATGTGCGCGTCACGGATCTTGGCTTTGGCACGGACGATGCGCTGTGCCAAAGTGGGGGGAGCAATCAGAAAGGCACTGGCAATTTCTTCGGTGGTGAGTCCACAGACTTCTCGTAGGGTTAAGGCTACCTGTGCTTCTCGCGATAGGGCTGGATGGCAGCAGGTGAAAATCAGGCGCAAGCGATCGTCTTCGACATCCTCCTCTTCTGTGACTGTGGTAGCGCTTGTGTCGAGATGTTGAGATAGTTCTGCTAAGGATGCATCGAAGCGAGTACGACGGCGGATTGTATCAATTGCTTTGAAGCGTCCAACTGAGACAAGCCAAGCTTTAGGATTGGCAGGTATGCCGTCACGCAGCCATTGTTTGACGGCTACGGCGAAGGCTTCATGCATGGCTTCTTCGGCAAGGTCAAAGTCGCCAATTAAGCGAATCAGAGTAGCAAAAATACTCCGAGATTCTTGACGATAAACCTCATTTACGCGATCGCGGATCTGACTAGCATTGTTCTCATTCATAAAGTGCGATTGTGATTGCTGCTGATGCTAAAAGTGCGGAGATCGTCCGCACATGGTTCCAGATTGTCCAATTGGTAAGATAGTTAGCCCATAGACTCTCACCTTCCGCACTATCTGGATCGGCGATCGCTAGTGCTTCATTTAACGGCACATTGCATAGAATCGTTATGCCAAATGTACCGATAAGATAGAAAAGACTACCAATGAGTAGGTAAACAGCTTTGGGTTGATACCACTTTAACAGCGCCGATCCAGCTATCAAGATACAGGTCGCTGCTGTTCCCAAAAATATTCCCATGAATAAGGGATTGATCACCGTAATATTGATGGATTGCATGGCGGTAATGCCTTGCTTCGGTTGAAGGCTGGCAAGAGCATTCATTACAAAAGTGGAGAAGGCGAAGAAGACTCCAGCCATTAGTCCACAGCCCAGTGTGGAGAAAAGCTTCAATGCAAAATAATGTTGTTGAGTGAATTGCATCATTGTTCTAGTTCGAGGCATCCCAAGGTTGCTTGTGTTTGGACGAATTCGTAAGTTTTGTGTCAAGTAGGATCGCAGCGTATTTCAATCAGAAATCCATCGGGATCATAAAAATAAATGCCTCTACCAGTGGGACGAGTAACAGGCTCACCCTCAATCTGAACTTGATGCGATCGCAATACCGCCACTGCTTGCTCAAACAATTCAGGAGCAATATCAAAGGCTAGATGATTAGCACGGGTAAATTGTCGCTGCGGATCGAGATCGGGCGGCGTAAGTTCTGGTTCCCAAAACAAATCGAGAATTGTGCCATCGGGAGTTCTAAAATTTGCTACTTTTCCCGCCGCCACTAAATCAACTAGAGTACTGGGAACCTCTTCACCCATGAGTTGATGCAGTCCCAAAATGTTGCCATAAAAATCACAAGAAGCCTGCATATCTCGCACATTCAAAGCAATGTGATGCACTCGCCGCAAAACTCCATTCACGATCTTAGCTTGCATACTTGAACTATTGGATGACATAAAATCAGTTCTAGCTAGGTTTACCAATAGTGTAGCTGATGCTATAGCAAAGCAAGTTTCCAATGGCAAGCAGCGATCACATTATCGCCAACTTCCTGCGATCGCAGTCCATTTCATAGGATTTTAATCCAACTCTTTATCAATACCTATAGGAAAACCTAAGTCCAAAATTTGCTCAACTGGGTAATGGCAGTCTTTTGGTAAATCTTTAGCATCAAGAGAAGTTTCAAGCCTCACTAGATACAAAGCCGCCTCATAACTATCTTTGATGATTTCACTGAGCTTATCTTTGAGACTAGGGCTATCTCTCAAGATCCATAGAATTTCTCGACGTTCGCTGTCAATTGTCACTTGCCAAAGTTTACTGCGCTCTTGTGGAAGCAAATGCCACTTTAGCAAATGACCCAGCAAAACATTAAAATGAGTCCTTAGCTCTCTACGTTCTTGTCTCCCTAGAGATTCAATCTCTTCAGCTAGGTTTTTTGAGTCCAGCCCATCAACTTCACATGATCGTAACTTTTCTGACTGCTCTACTGTCCAGCGATAAAAATCTGACTCATACAAACTCGTTGCCATACCTTTACCTTAAATTATCCTCATTTTCCACGCTTATCTATGCAAACATGGAACTAGCGACAATGTACCGAGTAAAACCGCGAAGCCATGACAAAACCTTTGAGGCTACTTCAAAATTTTAGCCTTAGCGAGTCGATCTCCAGATAAATCTTAATCAATAAAAAAAGCGATCGCTGTTTGCGGACAGGCGCTAGCCATAAAAAAGTGACATAACTTGTTATGTCACTCCTCAGATATTGGTTTAAAACTCGTTTAGTTGATTTTGCCTTTGGTTTTTAGCCAGTTGTTTAAGTCAGCGATTGTCTCTAGGTCAAATAAGACCTCGGCTAAATTTTCTAACTGCTTTGCCGATAGTTTGTTGACCTTGCCCCTCAAACTTGGGGTAATTTGACCGAACTTTCGATTAAGCATCCGTAGCAGCATTGTGGCTTGACCCTTTACCAGTCCGCGTTGTTCACCTAATTTTAATCCTCTTTGCTCACCTAGCTTTTCACCTAGTTGTAAGCCTCGCTGCTCACCACGCTGTTCGCCTTCTTCTCTTGCCTCTTGATATACTCGCGTTTGCTTTAAATCGCTGTATGTAAACATTGCTTCAATCTCCTGACGAGTTAACTTGGGAAATTTATATACCAATACTGTCTCTATTAATTCTAGTACTTGCTCTTGGATTTCGGTATCCCTTTCCTGCTCAATCTTTTCACCCAGTTGTCTTGCCTTAGTTACGGCTTGACTTTCACTGGATAAAATTAGCTGAATAATCCCGATCGCAAAAGAGTCTGTCTCTCGCTCTAGCAGGTCTTCTAAGTAAACTCGCTGTATCCTTTGACAGTCAAGCATTTCCTGCACATGGCTTCTTGGCTCTGGTTCGTAGCTACGCCTCGCAAAGATAGCGATCGCTTGCCATTCCTGTTGAGGACGATATTGGTTTAGATATAGATATATTTCTGATAAGTACTCCCAGTAAAAGTCTTCTTTTTGCTGAAATTGCACTTCAAGTAAATATATCGGTTTGTCTTGGGATTTGGGGCTAAATATGCCATCAAACCGAAAGGCTTTTTCTTTCACTTCTACTGAGCTAAATTCATAGCCTTCTGCTTCAGCAATCGGGCGTTCGATTAGCTCAAACAGCAGGGTGTGAAAGGTGTTGAATAGTTGATAGAATATCGTGTCTGTCTTCATGAACAGTTAGTTTACAGTAGCTCTAAGAATTTTTTTTGTGGGATTTGCGATCGCTTGATAGTTTCATCGCTTCCCTAATCTTGATGGTATATTCATCACGTTGGGCGATCGCTCTTTTGTAGAGGGTTTCGTTTGGTTTGACAAATAGTTCGCGGAATTCGAGAAGTGTATGTTCGTGCAAATCTACGGGTTGCCAGATCGCATTCACAGATTGAATCAGGAAGGAAATCGGATCGTTGTATTCTCCATTGGCTACCAAGGTTCTTGCGGGCATCTTATACCAAATCTCTTAGGTAGGGCGACAGATAATATTTTCATCCTGTAGATTAGGATTGTCTTTAGGTTCGGCTTTGCGATAACTATCTGTTGCCTCTCTTTTGTGATTTGGTATTACACCTCTGTTTAGAGTCGTAATAGCTGCCATATACTCCTTGATTCTTGCGATCGATCAGCCAATCCAGTTTCGGTAAGCTTTTGCCGACTTCATCAAGAAAGGCTTGGTCGCGGATAGGATAGCGGAATCCGACATATTCGCCTTGTGGCAGTTCAGAGATGCACATTTCCAGTTTCCCTAATTCTGGGCAGGGTTGCGCCATGAAGCTGGAGAAGTTGATACCGCCACTGGTAGCGAGGGTTAACCAACGTCTTCTTACTAGGTCTTCAATCTTTCTTACTACATAGGGATGTTCTAGCAGTTGTCCGTAGATGTCATGTTTGAGGATTTCCGATAGGATTTTGCCATCGGCTTCTTCTTCGCATTCTTCTTCAGGTTCGTCTACTTTCACCCATTGTTCGGCTTGCACTAGTTGGCAGAGTTGTTTGACATCAGATTGGGCTGCTACTAATGTTTCGGCTTTAAGTTGGTTAATTGGTAAGACATCATGGGCGATCGCYTGTTGGCTGAACCATTGCCARACGGTATAGGAGGTCTTGACGCTGCGCTTTTGGGCGAAGTTGACGATTCCTAGTTTCARGCTGGTTACTTGTTGGATTCCTAATGTCGGTTTATGTCCTTTAAAACATGATAGTGGCATTACTAAGTCCACTCCTTGGGGTAGGTTTAGTTCTACTTGCAATGTCCCTTTGGCTACCCATGCGTTGGTTATTCCAGCCCGAAATTGGAATGGGGTATTTGCGGGGATTGCGAAGTCTTCGCTTTGGCGGAGTTGATTTAACAATTCATGGCTGATTTTGCCATGACAGTCATCGGTGCGATATTCTTTGTCTTGGACAATCAGGATCGTTAGTTGTGGGATTGCATAGATTTTTAGGCATTCGGTCATCAGGATAGAGCCGTAGTTGATTTGTCCCATAGCACTGGGGAAATAGGTGGCAAAGGGATTCAATTCTTGGCTGAAGAAGAAGTCTCCATGTTTTCTCGCTCCTGATGCTCCTGATAGTTGGTATTTTCCCAGTCCTTTATTAAGGGCGGCGATCGCCTGTTTCTTTAGTGGAACAATGCTTTTGGCGGCGGTGCGGCGTTGGCTTGCGGATTTACTGGTTTTGGCGGTGCTTTCGGCTTTGGCAATCTTGTTCAGAAATGGAGAAATGTTGCCGATACTGAGTTTGATATCGGGATGTAGTGCTTCTAATAGGGTGTTACGGAATTGAATATCTTTGTCCACAATTTCACCTGTGGCAAGGTTGGTCTTGGCGATCGTTAGCATCTGTTTGTACTCTCAAAGTAGTGAAGCGCCTAGATCGTGGGATCTAGGCGCTTCATGGTGATGGGGTTAGAGGGGTGATTAGGCGGCGATTTTATTCATTTCTGGACGATAGATCACCAATCCCTTTGCCAACAAAGCATCGATTGTGGTTGGTCTGGTTGGCAGAAAGTTGATCTTGTCGTCTTTGGTTGCCAAAATCTTGCAGCCGTAATACTTTTCCAAACGCTCTGTGACCTTGCTAATATGCATCGTGCCGATGTTTGTCAACGTCCAGCCATTCTTCGCTTGATACAGCCACATCTTGTCTGTACTGGCTGGTGGTTTACTGATTTCTGGTTTGCGGACTGGTGATGCACTGACTTCTGGTTTACGGGTTTGTGGTTTACGGCTAGTTGATTCAGCCTTGGTATTGCTGGCTGCTACTGCTTGTTCGATCTGTTTGACTGGGATTTTGGAATTGATGTGAACAATCAAGGCTCTAGTCGTTACGTTTAGTTCATCTTGGCTCAATTTGGCAATCATTTTAGTTGCCAATTCTGCGGGTGTATCGAATCTTAGTTGACGTGACATGATTTTAGTTTCCTGACTTTAAGTTGTTGTTGACAATTGCTCACGGACTTTACGCGGTAGCGTTCTTCTTGCTTCTCAAGCTTGTCAATGCAGATGTCATTCTTTGACGGATATCCACATTGACAAGCTCACTTTCGACCTATACATTCAAGTGATATATCAACTCCTTCTTTTTCAATGTTCGCCAATTGGGAATTTTGCGCTCTCTTGCTAAAGGTCTTAATTCTTGAACTGTCATTTTCGAGATTGGCTTTGTAGCTGCTTTTGCAATGATTTCAGGCTTTTCGTCCTGTTCTAATACTTCTAGTTTTGGTGCGACTTTAGCTGAGGATAGAGTTAATGTTGATGCTGGTAGCAATGTTTCTGTAACCGTAAAAGTCTTTGCTGTGGTTACATCGGTTGGAATCTGAGAAAGAAGGGATTGCGTGGTGGGTTCAGCGCTTAGAAATGATAGTAGGGCATAGATTAGTGCGGTCAATAATCCCAGTAATGCGATCAGACTCACTGTCACTAGAGCCTCGATGGCGATCGCGAAAATTGATGGTGTTTTCATGTGTTTTCCTGATAGTTGTTAATTTTTTCAATACTGCTGTAGAACTGGTCTAGCAATCTTTGCTCATCCAATCGAATTGAAAAGCGATCGCTAGACTGATTTTTAGTTCAATGCTCTTACGGCATTTTTTTTAGAAAAGATTTGCGGGAAGCTGTCATGCAGACTTTCCAGATGGTTCTCTGCTACTCGGCGGCAATGCCCTTGATCTGTGGTGTACGAATTCATTGTGGCTTTGGCAAAGAACTCGGCGCTGGTCAACAATTCCATTACTCCCGATCCAATCTGGGAGAGTTGGTCTGGATATTTGGTGAGATATTCCCCTAGTTCTTGGACGCTTTCTCTTACGGATTCCAACAACAAATTTTGACATTGGATTGTCCGCTTTGTGCCATCGGAGAATGTCAAGATTTTTGTGCCATCAATTAAATCGGATACGCTTGCATTCATCGATTTAGCTAGGGCAATCAACTGTTTTGTGGTCTTCAAGCATCGTGCTTTCGATCTGAATATCTGTGCTTTTGTCTTGCCTGTCAGTGAGTTTATGGCTACTTGCATCGGGTTGCTTTTCCTAGTTTGTCAATCGGTCACTGACTTCCAGCGTAAGCGCTCTTTATCTATATTGCTTTTGACAATGTTATTATGAGTTGCATTCAAGTTATAAATATGGCTATGTCAGATCCTTTAACGGCTAGTGTATTGGTGGGTTTGGCAGTTCAAAAGTTTGTTGATTCTGGTGCTGGTGAGCTTGCTAAGAAATTTACGACTGAGGCGATCGCTAAAATTCCTGAGCTATGGCAACAAATCAAAAATAAGCTACAGGGAAAATCTGCGAAGGTCGATGAGGCTTTAGTGAAGTTAGAATCGGGCGATCGCTCTGCCATTGATACTGTGACTAAAAACTTAGATGTGGTGTTGGATGATGAGCCTGAGTTTGCGAATGAACTCAAACTTTTAGCACAAACGATTCAAGCTGGCAAGATTCAAGATAACAGTACGATGACTCAGAACAATTCTGATAATGCGAAAGGTTGGCAGACTAAGGTTGAGGGTGGTACTGCTTACATTGGCGAGATTCATATTCAGCACGGTCAAACTCCAAATTCCTAGTTAAAACGATTAGTTAAGAGCGATCGCTAATGTCAGATTTAATTACGCAACTATGTCAGCTAACGGCGGAAATCCTGCAAGATAATCCTCATGCGGATTTGGCTCGATTGGTGGGACTGGTGAAACAGGGTATTGATGCTAATTCACAGTTAGGTCAGGCAATTCAAAGCGATCGCCAATTGATTCAAATCAATGAAGGCAATGCCAAAGGATTTCAAACCTTGGTTACGGGTGGTATTGCCAATATTGGCATTCACCTAAACGATGTGAATCGGGAAACGTTGCAGGAGGTTTTACAGGAGGCATTAGGAGACTTACTAAAGTCATTGCAAAAGCAAATTCCTAGCAATGTGCGACATGGTTCCAAAAACTTTGTGGGGCGAGAGGAAGAACTTGCGGATATTCATACAAAGTTGCAAGATGGTCAGGGTGTGATCGTTTGTGCGGTAGAGGGTATGGGTGGTGTCGGTAAGACCGAACTAGCGCTGCAATATGCGACTCGCTATCAACAGGAATATGTGGCGCGGTATTGGTTGCCTTTGCGAGAGATGGGATTGGCTCAGGCAGTGGTGACGATGGCTAGTCCTTATCTTGACTTACCCGAACCAATGCAGTCGGCTAGCCTAGATGAACAAGCAGCATGGTATTGGCAAAACTGGTTGCCTGACACTGGCAAGTTGTTGGTGATTCTCGATGACGTACCGAAAGCAGAGAGTATTCCCGATGTGGCGATGCCCATCGATCCGCGTGTGCGGGTATTGGTGACGACGAGAGAACGTGAATTGAATGTGGGTTTTGAGTCTGTGCCTCTGGATGTTCTGTCAGAGGAGAAAGCACTGGAACTGTTAAGAAAAATAGTTGGCGCGGCAAAGGTAGATAAAGAACTTGTCACGGTCAAAGAGATTTGCAATACTCTGGGCTATTTGCCCTTGGGCATAGAGTTAATCGGTGAATACCTGAGAAAAAATCGCTTTCTGACTTTTGCCAAGTTACAAGAAAGGTTAAATCTTGCCGATGAATCAATTGCACGGGAACGCAAGCATCGGTTTTATGGATATCGTGGGGTGGAAGCAGCAATCCAACTGAGTTGGGATGACATCAGTACTGGCTCTCAGAGAGTGGCGATGTTGTTAGGGCTATTTGCACCTGTTGAGATTTTGTGGGAGTTGGTGGCTGGGATTGGAGCAAGTGCCGAAATTACGGAAGTAGAACTGAATGAGGCAAGAGGGCAGTTAGACAGTTTACATTTGATTCAACCAATTGATGAAGAATGCAACTTTTATAAGATTCATACTCTAGTCCGCGAGTTCTTTCGTACCAAGCTATTGAAAGCTGAAGAGAATCATCAGTTTCGGCAAGCATTTGTAACCAGTTTGCTGGATGTTGCCAAAAAAATACCCGAAACACCAACGCGAGATTTGATTGCAAGGTTAGCTCCTGCTATCCCTCATCTGGATATCCTGAGTCGCGAAATGCTAGGCGATATTCTCAATCCTGAAGAAGATTTGATTGGGGCATTCATAGGAATTGCGACATTTTATAAAGGACAAGGACTATACACATTAGCCGAAGCTCCGTATCAAAGATGTTTAGATGAGGTGAAGAAGATTTTAGGATATTGCCATCCCGATGTCGCCGCCAGTCTCAACAACCTCGCATTGCTGTACTTTTCGCAAGGCAGATATGAAGCATCTGAACCGCTCTATCAACAAGCCCTTGCACTGTGGCAAGAACTTTTAGTCGATCACCATCCCGATGTCGCCGCCAGTCTCAACAACCTCGCAGCGCTGTACGAATCGCAAGGGAGATATGAAGAAGCAGAACCACTATATCAACAAGCCCTTGCACTGTGGCAAAAACTGTTAGGAGATCGCCATCCCACTGTTGCCACCAGTCTCAGCAACCTCGCATTGCTTTACTATGGGCAAGGGAGATATGAGGAAGCAGAACCACTTTTTAAACAAGCCCTTGCACTGAGGCAAGAACTGTTAGGAGATATTCATCCCGATATTGCCACCAGTCTCAACAACCTCGCATTGCTTTACAATTCGCAAGGGAGATATGAGGAAGCAGAACCACTTAATATACAAGCCCTTGCACTGTGGCAAGAACTGTTAGGAGATATCCATCCCACTGTCGCCACCAGTCTCAATAACCTCGCATTGCTTTACAATTCGCAAGGAAGATATGAGGAAGCAGAACCTCTTTTTAAACAAGCCCTTGCACTGAGGCAAGAACTGTTAGGAGATATCCATCCCGMTGTTGCCACCAGTCTCAATAACCTCGCATTGCTTTACAATTCGCAAGGAAGATATGAGGAAGCAGAACCACTTAATATACAAGCCCTTGCACTGTCGCAAGAACTGTTAGGAGATCGCCATCCCACTGTCGCCACCAGTCTCAACAACCTCGCAGAGTTATATCGTTCGCAAGGGAGATATGAGGAAGCAGAACCACTATATAAACAAGCCCTTGCACTGTGGCAAGAACTGTTAGGAGATCGCCATCCCTCTGTTGCCACCAGTCTTAACAATCTCGCAGAGTTATATCGTTCGCAAGGGAGATATGAGGAAGCAGAACCACTTTATAAACAAGCCCTTGTACTGAGGCAAAAAATGTTAGGAGATCGCCATCCTGATGTCGCCTCCAGTCTCAACAACCTCGCATTGCTTTACAATTCGCAAGGGAGATATGAGGAAGCAGAACCACTTAATATACAAGCCCTTGCACTGTCGCAAGAACTGTTAGGCGATCGACATCCTGATGTCGCTACCGGTCTCAACAACCTCGCAGTTTTACGTTATAACCAAAGTCGCTACGATGAGGCGGAGGCGCTATTTTTGCAAGCTCTAGAAATTTGGGAATCTGTTCTCGGTAGCAATCATCCCAATACGCAAAGCGCTAAAGAATCCATTGCCTATTTACTGGCAAATCGTCCAAATTAAGGAACAATCAAATGGCAAAAGATTTATTTCATGATGCAGTCAGAAATGCCCTAATCAAAGATGGTTGGCAGATTACAGAAGATCCATTATTTTTGAAAATAGGAGGTGTTGAACTTTATATCGATCTTGGAGCCGAAAAATTAATTGCCGCCGAACGAAACAACGAAAAAATTGCAGTAGAGATTAAAAGTTTCATCAATCCCTCATCGCTTACGGACTTTCATCTGGCGATGGGACAATTTTTAAACTATCGAGTAGCATTAAAAGTAGGAGATCCAGAACGAAAACTGTTTCTAGCCGTGCCAGATACCGCCTATCGAGCTTTTTTTCAAAAAGAATTTGCGCGTATGGTCATTGCCGAATATCAACCTGAAATTCTAGTTTATGATATTGAAAATGAGGTGATTGTCACATGGAAAATCTAGAGAAAATTGGTAAATATCGCGCCATTATCAAACAAATCCTCAGCCAATATGCATCCTACAAACCCTCCTATGGCGATATTGAGATCCAAACCCTATTTGATACAGAACAGGATCATTATCAAGTTCTAGGCGTTGGCTGGAACAAAAAAGAAAGGATCTACGGTTGTTCCATGCACTTAGATATTAAAAATGGCAAAATTTGGATTCAAATCAACAATACCGAACTCGATATTGGTCAAGCCCTTGTCGAAAAGGGTGTGCCAAAAGAAGATATCGTCATCGGTTTTCAGCCCGTTTATATCCGTCAAGTGTCAGGCTATGCGATCGCATAACCACTTCAGCGATCGCCTCTTTACCTTTGCTCTTGTCTCCCCTTTTGATTTTCAGCAATAACTTTAAGAGCGCGATCGACATTCTGAGCATCTTTCACAGTCACCTGACTCTGAGCAACTTCTAATCCTTTTTGCACCAGCAATGGTACATATTCAATATTTCCTTGCTTCAAGGTTTTTGTATCTAAAGTCAACGTATCCGTAGACTGCTCCCACATTGCCCGATATTTACCTTCATTCCCTTTACGCTCAAATACAAGATTCCCATTTTGAGATCCCACATATTCGCTCGGAGTAGCCAATACTTCTCGCCACTGCGATGCAATGTGCTGACTCAGTAACTGACCATCCTTAGACATCGCTTGCTGAGATTTTTCGGATATGCTCTCACCTGCAATGATTTCTTGGATGCGATCTACATATTTCTCGCTCTTACCCAGATATTGAGCAGTTTCTCTCCATGCCTCTAGTTTCTGAATATCCGCAACGATAGAATTTGTGACCCTCTCGATGATAGGAAATGGCACAATTTTACCATCGACATAATCCCCCAACGGATGAAAGTGCATTCCCCATGTGTTGCTATGTCCTTGAAATGTCAATAATTCCTTAGCCCCATGCTTTTCCATACCCACCCATTGTTTCTGATATTCCCCATCAGTCAACATTTCCTGTGAGATTTTGTATTGTTTTCCCACTTGAAAAGCGACTTTCTGCTCCCCTGCATAGGCGATCGCGATATCTCCTTCCTTAAAGTTATAGGCGGCATAGGGTTCAAATCGCCGCGTTGTATGAGATCTTCCATGTCCGCGCATTGCTTCAATACAAGTATCCACAGGCAAGCGATTCACCTCTCCATGCATCTTCAGGGGATAAACCATCTGGATCGGTTTACCCATGATTTCTACTGGGGTTTCTGACTTTTCTCTTTGGATAGAAGTGGCGATACTAACTTCAGGAATTGCTTTGTCTTGATTCTCAGATGGGATTTCTAGGCGATCGCTGGGCTGAGTCATAGCTGGAATCGGAGTTGATGTAATTGCTTCGCGATCTCTAACAGGATCGTATCGCACTCCCATAGAGGCGAGATTTTTCCACGTTAACTCTACTAAACTAGCCTTGACTGCTTGCCCTTCATAGAGATAGGTAATTCCATTAATCCTGCCACCAGATTGCACTTGAGCTTTAATGCCAACCTGTTCGGCGGCTAGCCTTTCCACAAATTCGGTCATGGTCGGTTGGTTCTCAGATGCTTGAGCGATCACTTGTTTCAGTGCAGGAATAATTGCATCAAGGTTGACCGCTTTCTGTACTCGCTCTGGTGAAAGTCCATGCCATATTTCAGGCAGTTTCAGGGAATTTGGATCGAGTACGATGTCAGCATCTTTCTTAGTCGCTGAAAAGTTAATATTTGCTGTAAACTGCGTGCCGATTGGCATATAGGCTGCGTCGCTGTGTAGTACACCCATATTTTTCCAGCGATCGCCTTCTTGCACCTGTAGCACCCGCTTATCATAAATGGGACTGTCGGGGTTAGATTCTATACCCAGTCTGCATACTGCACCTTCATCCTGTTGCCATTGTTTATCTTTCAGTTCGTTGGTTTCATACTGCAAGCCAATTATTTTGATTTTATCAACCCGTAGTTCTTGCAGTCGCGTGGTCACTACCTCAGTAAACATCTTGCCCGCGATCGCTCGGTTATTGTTGTGCCACAGCGCCGAGGCTCTACTTTCTCGCTCTGGTTCTAGAATCGCATCACGCTGTACTTCTAAATACTTTTCCGCATCGGCAAACTTGTCATCTATGTCATTTCTGGATATTCCTAATTTAAACTCTAGTTTGAGATTGGCGAACATTCTGCCCGTTTCTAGGGTTTTGCCATAGGCTGCAATGGATGCTGGCGATATCAGTCCGATGTCCACCTTATTTTCTTGGTCAATAATCGCTACAGCTTTGTATGGATATAGCTTTTCGGTTTTCCAATCTTTGTTTTTGGCAACCTGAATATCGACACTAGCTCCTGTTCTTGCCATTTCCCAGATTGGTGAGTCACCATCGGGATTAGTGCTAATTAGGCTGACAATTTCGATGGTGTTGCCTTTAGCGGATGTGGCGGTTAGGGCAATGCCTTCTTCATGTTCTAATCTACTACGACTGGAGACTGCATCCGAAATTAGGGCATTGTATTGGGTTGATACGCTCTTTGCCCATTCTGTCTGAGCAGGTGTATGGCTGTCTTTGGGGAAGATATGGTCAAAGCGGTTGTAGTTGCGATCGCCTATCAGACTATATTCTTGATAGATCTGGTTAGCTTGCTCTACCATCCATCCGACAGGATCTTGAGTATTGGTCTTGATGCCTTCAGCACCAATGTAGGCATAGCTGTTGTCTTTGCCTTTAATCCATTCTACTTCTTTGTATTTGGCTACTTTCTGACAAAATTGATATTCATCTTCATTGACTTTTCTAGCACTTTTGGGTGTGTCAACAGCCCGTTGCAAGTTCACCGCCGCCAGACTTTCTAGATGCCAAATCAGTCTCTCTGTCTGCGTTAAACCCGTTGCTACAGCTTTTTCTCTTTCAGGCTCAGGTAGTTTCGATATGGCGGTAGAAGTTTCGCTGATTTTGACTATTTTATCGCGCCATTGATCATTGAGAATGCGAAAGGGCTTCTTGATGTCATTATCTTCAGCAAGTAGCTTTTTAAAGTGTGTACCAATGTTCTGCAAATATGCCAACTTTTCAACATCAGGAAGATACTGGGTTTCCCACCGTAAGGCTTCCAACCGCATTCCTAAATTGGCAACTCGACCTGTGGGATTGTCAGCAGCATTGACGGCGGCGCTAGCAAGGTTGACAAATCCATGTTCTAGATCGCGGGGAATCTTCTTTTCTTTTTCGACTTGAATTGGTTTGTTCTCAGGCAGATTTTTGTCGATGATTTCTTGGATTAGGATTGGATACTGCTCAATGGTTTTCTGGGAACTGGCTTCCTGTACAGGGGTTAGTTGACTGGGAATTATGCCCACGCGATCGCCATCAAAGTCAATTACTAGTCGTTTCGCATCGTTGGGATTGAGATAGCAGACTCCTCTCTGCATATAGGCTTCAGGATCTAATTCACGCAGAACTGTGAGGTTATTCGTAAATACATCAAAGTTAGCGGCATTGGCGACGGGACTACGATAGATGGCAACTTCAGATCCATCGGGTAGTCCAGTGAAACTGACTTCACCTTCTTGGAGTTGGTTATGGGGTTGAGCGATCGCGCTGGGGACGTACAGCCCTCCTGTGGCGACTTCCTGCCATTCGCTTTGGAGAAATTCTCGCAGACGTTTAGCGATATCTTCCATTTCTAATACTTGGCAATGACCGCCATCGATTAGGTCAGCTTTGAGGATGTCATACAGCCAATCTTGGTATTGTTCATTTACTGATGGGTTGTCTGGCTGTTCAAAGTTATTAGCTTTCGTGTTTTCTTGAATGCTCAAACCTAGTTCTAACGCGAGTTCTGGCTCAATAATTTGATAAATGTTATCGCGCTCTACTGTTTCCTCTTGCCTTTGCTGTTGTCGCTTTTCGTGGCGCTCTATATATAGTTGCGCTACCTTGCGTGGGTCGGATTGGGCTTCGGCTAAGCGTTCGGCTTTGATTTTGAGCTTGGGTAATACGTCTGCTTGGACTCCTTCGGGGAAGAAGACTAGAGCTTGGGTTCCCAGTTTCTGTTCGGTGAATTTAGCATCTTCTTTTCTTGCCCAGAAGAGGCTGACTTCGTGAATACCTGTAGTGGTGGTTTTGTTGTCGCCTTTGATGCTCGATCTGGCAATTATGCCATCAACTTCTAGGGCTTGACAGAGCAAACTAGCCCGACATGTACCTTTGAAAACACCTTGCCATTCGGTTACTCCTGCCCGAAATTGAAATGGACGGTCTAGTTCGGCTTGCAGTTGGTTAGCGAGATCTGGGGAGATCAGACTATAGCAATCTCCAAGTTTACTGGTGATCGCTCCCATTACTTTATCGCTGAGGATAATCCCATTGCTCAGGGTGATGGGCTGCTGTCCCCAATCGGCGGTATATGTTCCTGTGGCTGGGTCTTGGCTTAGGGTTTCATCATCAATAATCAGGATTCTGGCGCTTTCTTTGTAGATTGATGTCTTGGCTTCGGATACAGGAATGCTGCCATAGGCGACAGCATCACTATGATTGGTGAAGATTTCTTGGCTGACTTTTTCGGCGATGGCGCGATCGCCAAAGTAGGCACTTCGACCATTGGCAAGGATCATGTGCAATCCCTGCTCTTGCAGACGTTCTATGTCTCGGTCAGTGATTCCATCGTACATTTTACCGACAGCAAGTTTACTAGGATCTACAGTGCTACCAATCTTCAGTTCGAGGTAAGTATGCTCGACTGTTTTTGGCGTTATTGGTAGCTCTTGCCCAGTTTTCAGGTCAATTTGTCTAAATTTCATAGCATCGGTTTCATAGTTAGTCCGCTCTCTCTAAAAGTCAAAGTCGATTTCTTTTTCTTGTTGATTTGGTGTAGCTTCGGCTAATTTCGGCTCTGCTACTTTTGCCTTTGTCGGTTTCGGTGCAGCGTTTTCGTCATACAGGGAATACCTTGATTCATAGCGTCCGATATCGTCAAAACTGGCTAGTCCTTCGCTCAGTAGTTCTTCATAGGTATAGCCTGAATTAATCATTGCGCCAATATTTGTTCTCATTGATGTCTCTCCAAATTTATTTGTACGGAATTGTAGTTTTTAGTCAAACGGCTCTAAAATATCGGTTTTACGGATTTCTCTCTTGTCAATATTATAGTGACTGGAAATAGAAATTTCTTTACTCGCGAACAATCGCTAGATTTTTTGTCAGATTCTTTACGATATATTAGATCCGCTTTGGATTTTTTCTGGATTTAATTTCATCTTCTATGCCCTTATTTCCTCTCAATAACACCGACTTGTCCGACATTCGCTTGATTGCTTCTGATGTTGATGGCACTCTTACCCAAAATGGAAAATTCTCTTGTGATTTCATCTCCACTCTCATCGATTTGCAATCAGCAGGAATTAAAATCTTATTAGTGACTGGTCGTTCGGCGGGTTGGGTCAGTGCTTTGGTGAATTATTTACCTGTCGAAGGGGCGATCGCGGAAAATGGGGGGATATTTTTGCAGCCAAATGGAACTCAAGATTTGCTCTCTTCGGTTCCCAATTTATCTAGGCATCGCATTCTGCTAGAAAATACTTTCCATCAAATTAAGAAGTTGTTTCCGAATCTTCATCCTTCTGCTGATAATCAGTTCCGTATTACCGATTGGACTTTTGATGTCGATGATTTATCGAATGATGATATTCAAGCAATTTCTACTCAATGCGATCTGATGGGTTGGAGTTTCACGTACAGCAATGTTCAATGTCATATCAAACCAATCCATCAAGATAAGTCTACTGGCTTGCTCTCAGTTCTAAACAACCATTTCCCTGAACTCAATTCACAGCAAGTGCTAACTGTTGGCGATAGTCCCAATGATGAGGCGATGTTTGATGCCGATCTATTTCCCATCTCAGTCGGTGTGGCAAATGTTCGTCATTATCAAGACAAAATGCTGCATTTACCCAAATACGTTACTCAGGCTTCTGAGTTTGCTGGCTTCCAAGAGTTAGCCCAGCTATTGCTCAAAAATAGTGTCTTAGATGACAGTATGTAAGTGAGACAGCCCCATTCAGACTGAGATTAATGAAATTTTGATCTTTTTTTGATCTTTTATAGATCAGATCTAGAGCGATCGCTGTATGCTTAAATTGCAGTTTTTTATCTACAGGAGATTACTTAGTTAGTTTTCCCCTTCAAACACAAAAAAGCCAGTGGG
>NZ_NDHW01000226.1 GCF_002251945.1 Pseudanabaena sp. SR411 | reverse complement strand
TGTTAATTTGTCTCCTCTTCGGCTTCATATTTTAAAGTTTTTTTCTCCCACCTGCCAACGCTATTATTTGCTCCCTGCACCTGTTTCGTAATTGTTTTTCTCATTCCATTACGAGCGGAATGTGGGTAAAAAGACTAAAATAGTAGTAAAACTTTATCGCAACTTGACCATGAACGAGTTAAAGATCCTCACCGAATACCCCGATCGCGCGATCGCAATTCTCCAAAAAACAATCCGTGCCGAAATCCTGCGAATGGAACAAGGTAAAAAACAGATAGAACAAAAATTAAAAACATTCGAGCAGAAACATCAAATCTCCTCTAGTGAATTTATCACCTCTTGTACAGCAGAGAATCTAGAAGGCAAAGACTTAGAATATATTGAATGGTTTGGCGAATATCGCTGTTTAGAAAATATTACTCAAGACTTACATATTCTCCTAAGCCTACAAAATATCAGTCAAAATGTCAGTATCTAGCTATTTTCAAGACTTAGTTATTGCAGTTTCTCGGCTAGAAGATTACGGTTTAGCCAAAACAATTACATCAAATAGCGAATCTCGTCCATCAGGTGAACTCTTCATCAATATCAAAGTAGAACTAATTGATAACTCTGTACTTTTTATTCGAGAATACATTTCCGCCAAGCAGGAACAGAATGAGTTAAGTCAGATGTTGCATGAGCAGACTGGAGTGCTGATTAGCCGAGTCACTGTAGATAGAAAGCTCAAAAAGCTAAATATAACCTTCAAAAAAAACGTTGCATCCAACCGAAAAAGAGAGTGCAAGAGTCCAACAGCAGCGATATGATTTCTGGCAATCAGTGCGAGGAATTCTCGCTAAGAATATGATCTTTATTGATGAATCAGGAATAAATTTAGCGCTTACTAGATTGTTTGCTCGTTCATCCAAAGGCGAAAGAGCAAGAGACTCAAAACCGATAAAACGGGGTAAAAATGTTTCTGTGATTGGAGCAATAGGGATTGATGGATTGTTGACCCAAATGAGCATCTTAGGTGCTGAGGATAGTCTTACCTTTGAAGCTTTTATTGCGACTAAACTAGCCCCTAAGCTTTGGATAGGTGCTTATGTATTTATGGATAATT
>NZ_NDHW01000225.1 GCF_002251945.1 Pseudanabaena sp. SR411 | reverse complement strand
TCTATCGCCAATCTCTCTAAAAATGGTTAACACTTGCTGATAGGAAATCATCGCTTCTTGATCGCGATTTAATTTTTCGTAGACCTCGGCTAAATTAGTTATTGCTATTCCCTCACCGAGACGGTCTTTGATTTCCCGCGCGATCGCTAAGTGTTGCAGAAAGAACTCGATCGCTTTGTCATATTTGCCGAGGGAATAGTGAGCGTTTCCCAGATTTCCCAGCGACTGTCCTTCACCGAGACGGTCTTTGATTTCCCGCGCGATCGCTAATCTTTGTATTTGGAACTCGATCGCTTTGTCATATTTGCCGAGGGCTTGGTAAGCGTTTCCCAGATTTCCCAGCGCCGTCCCCTCATCACCACGATCTTTGATTTCCCGCGCGATCATTAAGCTTTGTAGATAGAACTCAATCGCTTTATCATATTTACCAAGGGAATAGTGAGCGATTCCCAGATTTCCTAGCGACACACCCTCGCCAAGACGGTCTTTGATTTCCCGCGCGATCGCTAAGCTTTGCAGTTGGAACTTGATCGCTTTGTCATATTTGCCGAGGGCATCGTAAGCGATTCCCAGATTTCCCAGCGCATTTCCTTCACCGCTACGGTTTTTGGTTTCCCGTAAGATTGCTAAAGCTTGCAGATGGAACTCGATCGCTTTGTCATATTTGCCGAGAGAATGGTAAGCGATTCCCAGATTTCCCAGCACCGATCCCTCACCGCTACGGTTTTTGGTTTCCCGTAAGATTGCTAAAGCTTGCAGATGGAACTCGATCGCTTTGTCATATTTGCTGAGGGCATCGTAAGCGATTCCCAGATTTCCCAGCGCATTTCCTTCACCGCCACGGTCTTTGATTTCCCGTGCGATCGCTAAGTGTTGCAGATGGAACTCGATCGCTTTGTCATATTTACCGAAGGAATAGTAAGCGAGTCCCAGATTTCCAATTGCATTCCCCTCACCAAAACGATCTTTGATTTCCTGATATATAGTCAATGCTTGCTGCCATGATTGCAATGCCACTTCAAACTGACTAATTTGATATTGCTGATTGCCTTGATTAAAAAGCCGATCTGCCTGTGCTTTGCGGTCTTGAGTTGTTTGCGACTGAGCAGTCATCAAAGCCAGATCGGGTGGCGACACCATGCCCAAAATCCCAGTCAAAGCCACAAACATCAATGCGTAAAACCGCGAAGCCTTAACAAAACCTTTGCGAGAATGTAGATTCATAGCCATATTTCCGATCCGCGTGCTTACAATCTTATTTACATATCAGGATACCGACCATATGCAGTTTTTACGCGATTTTAAGATTTTCACCACAATCTGTAAACATTAATACTTCGCACAAACCTCACAGCCCATTCCCAATCAAGATAAACGCCGACCAGTAATAGGGATGGGATAATTGTCCATCAGATGAATTTGGCACAGTTCCCACAACCCTGACATTAGCGCGATCGCTACCTGTTCCTTTCTTATTACTCTGAATCATCGCAATCTGCGCCCTTCTCAACGCTTCAGACGATGAGACATTACCCTGCTTGAGTTGTTCATAAAAAGCTTGCATCAAAGCTTGCGTACCATCATCACTCACCTTCCATAAAGAAGCGATCGCTGCTCCTGCCCCTCGATCCTGAAGCTGATAGCCCAGTCCCAATATCTCAATCCCATTACCAGGAGAACCACTAATGGCAGTCTCACAGGCACTCAATACCACCAAATCAACATTAGTAAGTGTCCAGTTTTCCATATCCTTCAACGATGCTTTACTGCCATCACCAAAAACAATAAATGAATCTTCAGGCTGACCGATCGCAAAATATCCGTGAGTCGCCAAATGCACGATCGTGTGACTTTGCATCTTGGGTAAAGTTTCAGCTTGCGAAAATTGGGAATCAATCAGAGTCGTGGTTCTAGGAATCCGAGCAGCGATCGCTTCCACTTCCGTCTTCGTAGCTGGTAAAGCACCAAAGGAAATATTGCGATCGCCTAGCTTGATGTTTTGGCTATTGGTGGCGGCGGCGGCAAGTATGCGGGGTTGATTGCGAGGGCGAGGGGCAAAGTCGGTGAGGGAACTTGCCGTAATGTTATTGATGCGATAGCGCTCAATGAGCCACTGCTTGCCATCATAGAGCGCCGCAAGGGGAATATAGCGCAACTGTCCATCAGGAGCATAGATTAGCGTTTGAATATTTGCTTCCTGTAGTTCTTTTTCAAAGGGTTGAATCAGCCAGTTATAGAATTTCTGTCCATCTACTTTTACGTCATAGGAGTTAGGATCGCGCAAACTATTACGGAAGTCGATAATTGCTTGGCTGAGGTCTTCGCGTTTGAGTTTGATGGTTTTGCGGATTGGTGTGGTGCTATTGGTCACTAAAATCAGTTCGAGGCGATCGCTTAAAATCAAGGGATAAAAGATTGCCGCATTGGGAACTTGGGCGAGGTTCTTACGCAGTCGGTTATATTTCTCGATATCGACGTTTTGCGATTTTTCAATGCGCCGCAGTTCTTCAATTTGTTTTTGGATTTCGGGACTTTTGAGAAAGGCGTTAAACTGTTGATTGCGATCGCTTTCTTGGTTGGTGAGATAGGCAAGCCGTTGTTGTTTTGATGTGTCAAGTGTGCCTTCGCGATCGAGCTTTTGCAGATCGGCTAGTTCATTACCGAGAGCAATGATGGTTCGTTCGGGACTTTGGAAGTCTGTGCCTTGTGCAGTTTCATTATTCCCTCGCACATTGCGAAGGTATTCGTTAAGTTCTTCGACTTTGAGCAAGTCGAGGACTTGTTGGGCTTCGAGGATGCGGTCTTGTTTGAGTAGTAGGTCAGCGAGATTGCGATAGGTCTCTTCGACTGTCGATAGATAAGATTTTTGTTCTTCTTTGCTAAGTCCCCTTATGTCTTTGCGTATGGATTCACGCAAATTGACAGATTGTTTATAAAAAAGAATTGCGAGTTCAGGTTGTTTTAGTTTAGTGAATAATTTACCAAAACTATTTAGTGTTTCTGCTTCACCTTTTCTGGAACTAATTTGTTTAAAGAGAGCTAGAGATTGCTGATAATAAACAATTGCTGTTTGGTTCTGTCCTAACAAGTTGTTGACAACACCTAAGTTGTAGAGCAAATCACCTATTTCATAATCATCACCAAGAAGCTTGTTTTGAGTAAAGATGTCTAAACCTTGTTGATAATAGGCAAGTGCTTTTTGGTAATCACCTAAATCTTTGTATGAACTGCCAAGACCATTGAGAGCAGCTCCTTCTGTATGAAGAGCTTTCATTTGTTTGGCAATTACAATAGATTGTTGATAATAGTCAATCGCTTTTTGAGGTTGCTTTAATACATTATATGCAGCACCTATGTCTCCCAGCGTAGCACCTTCACCATATCGATTACCCATTTTCTTGTAAATCGCTAAGGATTGTTGTAAGAAATCAATCATTTTTTGGTACTGCCCAAGATTCCTGTAAATATTGACCATAGAACCAATCGATGATGCTTCATAATAGCCATTGCCAATTTGTTTAGAAATAGTTAGGGATTGTTGACTGTAATCGAGAGCTTTTTTGTAATATCCCAGTAAATTGTATGCATCACTAAGGATTAATAGTGAAATTGCTTGTCCTTTGCGGTTGTTAATTTGCTGATGGATTTCTAAAGATGCTTGGGAATAGTCAATTAATTTTCTATAATCTTTTGCTAAATAGAAAATAAGCCCTATTCTAAAAAGTGCATCTGCTTCATATTTGCGTTCTCCAATTTGTTTTGCGAGTATTGCAGACTGCTGATAGTAATCAATTCCTTCTTGAAACTGTCCTAGATTTCCATAGACAAAGCCAAGACCATTCAGAGCTTTTACTTCCCCAAGACGATCACCTATTTGTTTGGAAATAGCTAAAGCTTCCTGAAAGAACTCGAGCGCTTTTTGTGTTTTCTGTGAATTTCCATGACTGGCATAGGCAGAGCCATAACCAATCAGAGACTTTGCTTCACCAAAACGATTGCCTATTTGTTTGGAAATATCTAAGGCTTGCTGAAAGAACTCAAGTGCTTTTTGAAATTGCTGTAAACTTGTATACACATCTCCCAATCCGTTTAGAGCAGTTATCTCACCTTTTTGATTCTTTATAAGTCGATACAAATTCAATGCAGACTGATAGGACTCTAACGCTTCCTGATGCAGTCCTTTGTCAAATTTCTGCTCTCCTAACTCAACCAATTTATCTGCTTCAGACTTACGGTCTTGCACCGTTTGCACTTGAGCAGTCACAGAAGATAAATCCAGCGGTAAACTTAATCCAAAAAGTCCTGTTAATCCAATAAAAGCCAGTGAATAGAACCGAGAAGCCATAAGATCACCACCATGAAGGCTGAATCACAATTGTGTATTTACAAAGCAAAAAAGTAAGCATTAATAGGCTTATTTTAAGATTCACCAATCAGCGTAAATGCCGACCAATCTCTCGGATCGGGATGAGTCTTCATCGTCTTCAACATCGCCTGACGTAAAGCCTGAGCCTTATCAGGATTCTGCTCAAGCAAAGTATAAAAATCCGACATCAATTCTGCGGTCGGTGCATCAGGAACTGACCACAGCGACACAATGATGCTCGGTACTCCTGCCGAAATCAGCGATCGCGACAGACCGATTACTCCATCACCTGTAATCTTTCCTCTACCTGTATTACAAGCACTTAAGACTACCAGTTCCGCTTTTAACTTCATTCCTAAGATCTCATCGGCAGTTAGTAAACCATCATTATTACTTCCATTTCCATCAGGAGCCAAGGCGATCGCCCCTGGTACTCCCAATCCTTTGAAATCATCCAATAGTCCATGAGTCGCTAAATGAATAATCCTTGCGGACTGCATTTGTTGAACCACTGCTTTTTTCGTAGCTTGATTTCCAGTTAGGGCTGTAGTTTTGAGAGTATTAGCTACGGCGATCGCTTCTTTTTGTGCGCCTTGTAAGTCGTCAAGTCGCAGAGGCTGATCAATCCCTGGAACAAATACTTTGGGCATGATGGGATTTCCTGCGATGAGGATGTTTTGGCTAGAACGGGCGGATGCGGTGGGTAGGACGAGGCGTTGTTGTTGGGTGAGGCTCAGGACTTGGATGCTAGGGGAAATAGCGATCGTGTGTTTTTGGATTAAATACTGTTCTGATTTGTCTTGGAGTGCGGCGAAGGGAACTAGGTATAGTGCGCTCTGGGGCATGAACACTACACGAGCATTAGGATCGGTGGGAAGTAAATCGGCGATCGGTTCGATTAGGATTTGATGAAGTTGGCGCAGGTATTTAGATTGCTCTTGGCGCAGTTGTTGTCTGTATTCAGGATTAAGAACGATTTTGATACCCGTGGAATCGCGATCGCTAACTCCTATGCCTTTACGGCTGTTTTCTACAAGCTCGGATAGGGATGTTGTTTGTTTTTGCCAGAGTGGTTTGAGGTCAACAGATCGAAAGGTGATTTGTCCATTTGGTGATATCACCCAAATGTAAAGTTCAGATTCTTTGCCTTGCTGTTTACCATCAATTTTAAACTCATCATAAATAATGGAATATTCCACTAAGGTTGATTGCTGTACTTTGACAATCTGTTGCATCTCGGCGATATTAGGTGGTAGCAGGTTGGGCTGACGATTTGAATCACTGCTCTGCAAATTACTAGTTATTAATTCCACCAAAGCACGAGCACGACCGCGTTCTGCAATTTCTAGGGCAGAATTAGATTGTTTTTGTGCAATTAGGACTTTTTGTAAAAGACGATAAGTTCTTGCTTGGTTATCGAAAATAGATACCTTATTGGTGTCATTGCCGCTACTAGAGCGTAGTGATTCGTGAATCTGAATGCCTAGGTGCAATGACTGTTCAGCAGCAACCAAATTACCATTTTTGAAGAAAGCTGAACCCAAGTTATTGAGCGAAGTACCTTCACCATTAACATCTCCTATTTGCTGGCTGATAGCTAAAGATAGTTGGTGATAGTCAATCGCCTTTTGGTACTGTCCGATGTCTGAGTATCCAACACCAAGATTATTGAGCGATTTTACTTCACCCGAAAGATCACCAATTTGCTTAGCTATTGCTAAAGATAGTTGGTGATAGTCAATCGCTTTTTGGTACTGCCCAAGCTCTTTATATACATATCCTAAATTACCTAGTGATTGTGATTCACCCTTAAGATCTCCGATTTGCTTTTTAATGACTAAAGATTGCTGGTGATAGTCAATCGCTTTTTGGTACTGTCCGAAGACATTGTATACAGCACCAAGATTATCGAGTGAAGCTCCTTCACCCTGAAGATCTCCAATTTGCTTTCTGATAGCTAAAGATTGCTGGAAATACTCAAGTGCCTTTTGGTACTGTCCGAGTTCATAATGCACAGAGCCAAGCTCATTGAGCGAATGACTCTCACCACTCCGATTTCCAATTTGCTTATAAATAGCTAAAGATTGCTGGAGGTAGTCAATTGCTTTTTGGTACTGTCCGATATTAGAGTATATACTACCAAAACTATTGAGCGAATTCGCTTCATCATTACGATTTCCGTTCTTTTTATAGATAGATAAAGCTTGCTGATAGTAATCAAGAGCCTTTTGGTACTGTCCAAGCTCTTTATATGCAACCCCGAGTCCAAAAAGGGAATTTCCTTCACCGTTGCGATCACCAATTTGCTTTTTGATGACTAAAGATTGCTGGTGATATTCAATCGTTTTTTGAAACTGTCCGAGTTCAATGTATAGAGCACCAATATTACCGAGCGAATTTCCTTCCGCCTTGCGATCGCCAATTTGCTTAGCAATAGCTAAAGATTGCTGGAGATAGTCAAGCGCCTTTTGGTACTGTCCAAGCTCTTTATATACAGCACTAAGATTGTTGAGCGACTTGGCTTCACCATTGCGATCGCCAATTTGCTTTCTGATGGCTAAAGATTGTTGGAAATACTCAATCGCTTTTTGGAACTGTCCCATAGCATTGTATTCAGCACCAAGATTATTGAGTGAACCTCCTTCATTCTTAAGATCTCCGATTTGCTTAGCGATCACTAAAGACATCTGATGATAATCAATCGCTTTTTGGTACTGTCCAAGTGAACTATAAATATCAGCAAGATTACTTAGCGATCGCAATTCACCTTTCTTATCACCAAGTTGTCGAACTAATGCTAAAGACTGTTCATGATATGAGATCGCATTGTCGTAATCCTTAAGCGACGCATACACCAAGCCAATATTATTAATTGCCCTTGCTTGCAAATCCTTATTGTCAATTTGCTGAGCAATTTCTAGAGCTTGGTTATAAAGAGCGATCGCCTTCTTATATTCCTCAAGCTCCGCATAAGCAATCCCCAACCGTCGCAAGGCATTACTAGTCCCAGCAAGGTCTTTACTCTGACGATAAAGTTCTATTGCAGTTTCTAAAGTCTTTATTGCCTCTCGAAACTGATACTTGTCAATTTGCTGATTTCCCTGTTCAAAAAGACGATCTGCTTCTGCTTTGCGATCGCTAGTTCCCTGTGCAGCCAAATCAGATCGCGACTCCTGCTCCTCAGCCCCAAAAACAACCTGTGGTAAAGGCAAAAAAGAAACCACAAAAGGACAAACAACTAAAGAAATAGCCGTCAGTGACAATCTGTAACGTGAGAGTATATTCATGATGAAGCCCTCGATCTGCGTGCTTACAATCTTACATAAATATCAGCCCACCGACCATATGCAGTTTTCATACTCAAAAATGGTCTATCAGAATTTATCCTCTTACCGCTTACACAAATCAACAGGAATCTGCTGCCAAATAGTTCTCAACTCCTGAGACGGACGCTGCACCGATAGAATCTCCCGTAACGCATCCACAAATAAACCTTGCGAAATAAAATACTGCGATCGCCTTCTCGACCATTCCTCCGCACTCACCCATTTCTTCGCTGATCTCATTTGAGAGTTCAACTCCGCAAGCTCTAGAGCTAAGCGATCGCGTTCCGATGGCTCAATAACTTGAAAAGGAACCCGAAGCGACGGCTTAGTTTCATTTGCTGCAAAGCGATTAAAAATCCACCATTCATAACGCGCTCCTGCTATCAAAGGAAAACCTGTATACTGTGCCTGACGAACATCTTGACTAACAACCTGAATCCATAGCGGCTCATCAACACCCTCAGCATGAACTTCAATTTTAGAGATCTTCCCATTCCAAACAAATAATAAGCGATCACCAGAAACAAGTTCCACTTCTTCTTTAAGGAGTCTCGGTGAAATCGCGCAGAAGTCAGTGCGACCACCAAGTGGGGGCTTCGGGCGGCGTGAAAAGCTTTCTGAAATGCTATTCCAAGGAGAGGCTTGCGTAGTTTCAATAGGCAAAATTTGCCCGATCGTGATCGCCATCAACAAGCCACAACACCAATTAACGCGCACCATGAGACTTTCTCCTCAAAACAGGTAAAACACAAATCCAAAACGTCAGCGACGGCAGTAACCAAGGCAATAATACCAGACCTGAAATATACCATTGCCAGCTTGTCACCGCATAGATTGAATTAGCGATCGCTAAACTGATCATCCAATGCGTCCTATTCCGATCGCGTTGTAGATAAATTAAAACCGTAGCTCGACCTACTACCAAAGCGATCGCCATCATCCACAGATCGGGAATGGGAACGACTAGATGACGCGATCGCAAATGATGCACTGCATAGGCATGGGCTTCCGCACCGACAAACACATGGGGAACCGTAGAGATTGCAGGATATTTATCGCGCCAATAGGCGATCGCCATTGGTACGGAGAAGTTATCCTGTCCCTCTTTATCAACACCCGCCTGTCGATATCCCCCAGGGGCAACGATCACAATAGGATGGGATGATAGGGAATTAGCATCAAAGTTATCGCTCAATAACTCTTTCGCCGTAATCGACTTAAAGGCGCGATCGGGTGGAATCGAAAAATCGAGAATCGGTTGCAACCAAAGCTGATCGAATTTTTGAGAGAAGTCATAAATTGCTGGCAATCGCAAACGATGCAAATAAGCTGCTAAATCTTGATAGGGATGCTTAGAATTAGGAGCAGTGTCAAGGGCTTGAATTAACTGAGTCCGCAGATTGTCTTGATTGTCTAGACTGGGTTTTGGTAGGTTCGCATGAGGATTGAGAGCGACTGCCGAAGCAAGGGCAATCAGATAGGCAAAGGGACAGCGATCGCTACAACGTACTTGGTCGGGCAAAATTTCTAGGTACCAAAGTGGAACATTGATGTAACCGCGCATAGTTGTTTTAGGATTGACTACCGTTGGCGTGAGTTCCATTTCATCGGTGACAACCCAAGCATTTGCCCCTTGCACCGTTGCAAAAACCACCCAAATCTGCTTACGGACAGCATTTTCTACCGCTTCCCGCAATTGACGATCTTCGTCAGGAGATTCCTGCATGGAGCTATCCATTAGATAATCAATACCGATTACTTTAGGCTGCAATTGCTGCACCTTATCGAGAACTTTGGCAAGATAGCGGCGATCGAGAATATTCTTTTTGCGTCCATCCAAATTCTGAATTGAAGCTTCATCAATTTGCACCAGCAACACAGGTGGATTAGCAATTGGCACTTGATGGGTGACATCACGATAGATTGCCTGTGACCACACACGGGTTTCGCGCAACCAATCTTGCACGGGATACCAGAGACTAATGGCTGCTAAAGCGCCAACAGCGATCGCTTGTTTGGGTGAGGGGAGTAATTGCCCAATCCACCGCCGCCAATTTTTGGGGGGTAAACAAAAGGGAACTGCCTCAGGATGGCAAAATAGGGAAGGAATTAAATAAGCGGATGGATAGGTGAGATTTTTTTCTAATTTCAGATATTGGCAAGCAGTCAAGAGTGCTTCGCGAACATCTTGACCCTTGGCTAAACTCGGTAAGAACCTAGCCAAAAATTCCTGTGCGACTTGATTATGAATTGGCTCACGCATCACCGCAACTTGACTCAAGCCTAAATCAATCAGAGATTCCGCCAAACTTAATCCATTGCAAGAATTGAACAGCGCAAATTGCAGACCTCTAGTTTTTGCAAGTAACAATTGCGGCGCGATTTCACTAAGAAAAATGGATTGATTGGGCGCAATCCCTAACTCTCCCCCTGAGATTGCACTTTCGTTGCTATGTCCTGCAAAAAAGAGAATATCCCACCCCCGTTCATCGGCGATCGCTTGACGAATTTGTTCCTTTAGATCGCCATTATCTTTACCCGCTTGCCAACCAATGAAGGTGACTTCAGCAACTTTGGATAGCGATCGCAAAGCAAGGCGATCGGCTTGAAAATCTAACCCCGTATCGTCTCCTAAAATGGCTAGTACCCGCAATTTCCCCTGTCGTTGTCTCTGGGAAACTTCGGCGCGAATATTGACAGGCGATCGCGCAATCCGAATTGGCTTAGCGATCGCTAAAGATGTCGCAATTTCCCATGTCTCCCAAGGAAATCTCGCTAGTTCTATGGCTTCGCAGGTGAGAAATAGATCGATAGCTGCGGAATTATCTTGCTGGGTTGCGGCTCTGGCAATTTCTGAGCGCATCGGTACGAGTTCGGGGCTATTGAGCCAGTAATGGAACTCTGCCAAAAATTGCGCCTCTGCTTGGACGAGGTTAGCCCGCCAATCAATTGTCGGTGCAGGAATGCTACCACTGCCCTTAACCTTGGCTCTTAATGCTGATTTGTAGAAATTCAAATAAGCCAGTTGCCATGTTTGATAAAGGTTTGTGAGCGTCTCTGGAAATACCAAACGCGCTGACAATTGCTGTCCTTTTCCCCATGTCAAATCAAATAGACATTGACGCTCGATCTGCCATACCTTGAGGTTATATCGCATCATCCTTTACTCAGCTTGGAATGAGAATGGTGGTAGCGATCGCGATGTCCCATCAGCCAGAGATGCCGTTACCAGAAACCGTTCCTCTGGTGTGCCTTCAACTTGAGCAAATAGATAGGCTCCTTGTGCTTCTAACTGTCGCTCCACCAGTACGCCCGTAAGATCGAAAATTCGCAAGATTAAATCCGCAGGTAAAGCGCGGTCTGTTGCCTTGCCCAGAATTGCGAGTAATGACCAAGCGATCTCGCCATCATTTTCTTGTTCGGAACCAATCACTGCATAGAGTCGCAAAGGATATTCTCCGAGGTCGAAATCTTGATAGGCGGCACGGGCGTTACTAGGTAGGCGTATTCCTGTCCTCTCGATCGCCGTGAGAATTGTTTCTAATTCCGCAAAGGGAGAACGATTATTACTCGGCACTGCGATCGCTCCAGATATCCCTGCTGAGCGCAGACCTGATGCACTAGCGACGGGTGGTAACAGCACCCAAGTGAGATCGTTAACGATCGCTTGCCATTCCTCCTGCAACCATTGAGCGGTATTAATTGCAGGTTGCGTGAGCAGTTGTAACCATGCAAGGCGATCGCGATTAGTTTCTATAGCTAGGTTCGGTAATGCGATCGCTGAGGGAGAGGCACATCGCCAGTACAGCAGCAAGTTGTCGCAGTCATCATCAAACCATGCAAGTGGTACGTCATACTTCCAATCTGTTCCAAGTCTCAGCTCAGACTGTCTTGCTAAAAGAAGATCGGCGCGTAACCATCCTTTAATAATTACTTGTTCTTGTTCTTCATTGATTTCGACCAGTACATAGAAATGAGGAAGATATTCAGCCGTTTCGACAATGATGCGGTCGAAGGAAACAAGGTTACTCGGTTCGCTATCAATGGGAATGAGACATACTCGAAACTGATTGACGGTAATTCCCAAAGTAGCGGTGATCGCTCCTGATTGAAATGGCGCAAACACCGAAGCATCTGCCCGATCTAGTCGCACATCTGGGGCGCGTTCTTCTAACCATGCTTCAAAGCCAAATAGGGCTAGAGCATTGAGATAGGCTTGCCATTGTTGCGATCGCTCAGTCACTTGGGCGCTCAGATTCGCCGCCTCTTGCAATCTGCTAGATGGTAAAGCGATCGCGTCAATATTTGGGGTTTCTAATTCGCTAAATAGCAAGTTCAATTCGTCAGTGGCATAGGTCATGATTAATAACTCCGATTATCTAAATATTCACAAAGGCGGCGAGAAAAAAGCGTTCCTGTGGTATAGCTTTTGGCAGTCTTCGCATCGCTTTCGGCATCTCGCATTAATTGATCGACCTGTTCTGTCAGGGCTGCGGCTATGGCGCTGTCAAGATGACGCAAACGTTCCAGACGAATATGGTCAGCCGCTAACTCTCTTACTTTTCCTTGCAAGTCTTGCAGCAGATAATGGCGGACATCGGTGCGAAATTCCTTGAGTTTGAGTAGGCGCGTGACTTCAAATTGAGCTTTTAATCCCACTTGCGTCGCAATCTCGCCCATCGTTAGCCCTTGGCAATGGAACAACTGCAAAGCGATCGCGAAGATTTTAGCTTTTTGTTGGGCTTTGCTACTCTTGCCTTGCAGTCTAACAGCGATCGCTTGCTCAAAGGCTTGATCGAGGGCAGCAAGCATTTGTTGGCGATAACTTTGGAGAAATTTAGTTTGTCCTGCCATCTCATCATCAGGTTCAGTAAGGGCGATCGCTTCGACAATGGGTTTGGCATGAGGGTCATCAATAGAGGTGGTGGCTAGAGTTTTTGCATGGATGCGATGCTGGCGGAGGAGTTGGGCGAGGGCTTGCAGACGATTGAGAATGACATCAGGGGCGATCGCCTTGGTGGGTTGGTGGTGTTGGGCGATTTGTTGAAGCTGTTCGGTAGTAGGTGGTGGACATTGTCCTGAAGTTTGTCCCTGTTGGCGTTGGCGCAAGCGCTCTTGGCGGTAGACCGCGTGGTAACTTTCTAGAAGGGCGATCGCTGAAGTAATTTCGGTTGCTGTGAGGTGATGGAAGTCCGAGAGAACGCGCTGGAGTTTTTTAGGATTGGTGTCGTTGAGTATTGCCCAGTCGCTGAGTAGATAAATGCCATGCTGGAGCAAAAAAGTATTTAGTTCGCGATGTTGTTTGACGAGTTTGGCTGTCCAAGTGGAGAGACTGCTGCGTTCTGGATCGAATTTCTGTAAAATCTGATAGCTTAAGGGCTGGTAGGTGTTGTGGTTTGACCTGCCATCGTCATCGAGAACATAGGGCAGGAGATCCGCAAGACTGAATCCATAATTGTTGCCGAATTGTCGCTCTAGGTGCAGGCAAACTTGGAAAATCTGGTGGGAAATATTACAGCGCAAGCAGAGGAAGGCTGCGGCTTCTTGGGGCATGACTAGCCATAGAGCTTTGACGATCGCCCGATCTGCGATATCACTTTCTTCAATCTGTGGATAGTTCTGCTCAAAGTAGGTTTGGGCGGTGGGGAGAGTATCAGGACGGGTTTTGCCGCTACTGTCCAAGCGGACTATTTGCCAATATCGCTGAGTAGTGGTCATGGGTGTAACCTACGATGCTAGTTGTAGCGCTTGGTGCTTTAGAGGATTTGTGCTGTTGCTCATCTTTGCATAAATCTTAAACTCTGCTTCGCTTGCGCGATCACTTAAGTCATCGGCAACTTCGAGATAAGCCATAAATGCGGCGATGAGTTCGGGCTGATAGAATCCCTTGGCGGTTTCTGTAAGCAGAATGGCGATCGCTTCGGGTTTGGAGTAGGCACGTTTGTAGCAACGCTCGTTGGTCATTGCGTCATAGACATCAAGGATTTGCACGATTCTGACTAGGTAGGGAATTTCTTCTCCTGCTAGGCGATCGGGATAGCCTTGTCCGTTCCATAATTCATGGTGATGACGGATGATTTCGGCAACTGCTTGCATGGATTCTGGTAAGGGGCAGATGGCAATGCCAAGGGCGGGATGTTCTTGGATGACTTGGCGTTCGGCGTTGGTGAGGGCAGCGGGTTTGAGTAGGATATCGGTGGGAATGGCGGCTTTGCCGATGTCGTGGAGGTATGCGCCCCAAACTAACATTTGCAAGTCTGTTGCGGAAAGTGCGAGGTATTCGCCAAAGTTCTGGGCGGCGATCGCGAGGCGTTCGCAATGATGACGGGTTTCGGGATCGAGGCGATCGATGGTTTCAGCGATCGCGGGTAGGTTTTGCTTGAGGGCTTGCAATTGGTCGTTAAGGGTGTAGTGGCTCATTTAGGTATTTCCTGTTTTGTTTTGGTCTTGCTTTTACATACCTAATTGCCTCTATGACCATATGCATTTTTGCAGCAAGTTGCAAGCAAGTTTTACTTTATAAGCCATTGCCGATCGCAAAGAATGCTGACCAGTAATAGGGATGGGATAAGGTCGGGGAGTTTGGCACTGTTCCCACGATCCTAACGCCAGCCCGATCGCTACCTGTTACTTTTTTATCGCTGTTAATCATTGCTATCTGTGCTCTGCGTAGTGCTTCTGTTATGGTGATATTACCTTTTTTTAATTCTGCATAAAATGCTTCCATGAGAGTTTGAGTTCCCTCATCGCTAACTTCCCAAAGAGAGGCAATAGAAACCCTTGCTCCTGCGGCTTGCATTTGATAGCCCAAACCTAAAACCTCAATTCCTGTGCCTAATTTGCCACCTAAACCTGTCTGACAGGCACTTAGTATGACTAAATCAACATTGTTTAGATTCCAATCTTTAAGCTCGCTAATCGTTGCTGTTTTGTCATCGCCAAATAAAATAAAAGATTGTTCTGGTGTGCCGACTGATAGGACTCCGTGAGTTGCTAAATGCAAAATCGTATGGGAATTGGCTCTGCTTTCTGTAATGCTCTTGCTGAAGTCTTTTTCTATTAGCTTGGTGGTGTTAGGAAATTGACTGGCTATTTTTTGGACTTCATTGATGGTTGCGGGTAAGCCGCTAAAACCTGCGCGGGTTTCGCCAGCTTTACCGCCAAATGCTCCTGCAAAGATGCGCGGATTGGTGATTGTTTTGCTGTTAAAGGCGGTGAGGGATTCGGCGGTGATGTTGTTAACACTATATTTTTCGGCTAGCCATTGTTTGCCGTCATTGAGGGCAGCAAGGGGAATATAACGTAGCTGTCCATCAGGTGCATAAATGATGGTGTCGATTTTTAATTGGGTGAGTTCTGTTTCAAAGGGCTTAATCAGGATGTTATAAAGTTTTTGGGCAGGGATATTAATGTCTGCTGAGGTTGGATCTTGCAATCCTTGGCGCATATCAATTATTAGTTGGTTGAGGTCTTCGCGTTTGATTTTGACGGTGCGGCGCAGGGGTGGGGTGTTGGCGTTGAGGATGACTAGCTCTAGGCGATCATCAAGGATTAGGGGATAGAGAAGGATGGCTTTGGGGAACTGAGCAAGGAGGTCTTTTTGCAGTTTGCGGTATTTGGCGATGTCAACATTTTGATTATCTTCGTTGCGGCGGAGTTCAGCAATTAGTTTTTTGATTTGGGGACTATTGAGGAAGGCGTTAAATTGTTTGTTTTGGTCACGTTCGGCTTGTACGAGTTGGGCGAGTTTTTGTTGTTCAGGCTCTGATAGTTTGCCTTTGCGGTCTTTTTGTTGGAGTTGGTTGAGTTCGCTGGCGAGGGCAATGATGTTTTGTTCGGGACGTTGCAGGTCAACGCCTTGGGATGTTTGGCTGTTGCCGCGCACAGTTTTGAGGTAGTCGCTGAGTTCTTGGACTTTGAGGAGGTCGAGGACTTGTTGGGCTTCGAGGATGCGGTCTTGTTTGAGTAGTAAGTCGGCGAGAGTGCGATAGTCTTTTTCGATGGTGGAGAGATAGGATTTTTGTTCGTCTTTGGTTAATTCGCTTATACCTTTGCGAATGCTTTCACGGACGTTGACCGATTGTTTGTAAAAGAGAATCGCGATTTCGGGTTGGTTGAGTTTGTTAAAGGTATCACCCATATAACTAAGTGCCTTTCCCTCACTGTCAAGATCACCAATTTCCTTAAAAATTGCTAAGGATTGCTGATAGTATTCAATCGCCTTCTGGTATTGTCCATCTTGATTGTAAATCCTTCCTAAATTACCGATAGACTTTGCTTCACCATTGCGATTGCCGATTTGCTTTAAAATTGCTAAGGATTGCTGATAGTATTCAATCGCTTTCTGGTATTGCCCAAGATTTCTGTATGCACCTCCTAAGTTACCGATAGCTCCTGCTTCACCATTGCGATTGCCGATTTGCTTTAAAATTGCTAAGGATTGCTGATAGTATTCAATCGCCTTTTGGTACTGTCCGAGACTGTCGTATACACTACCCAGATTATTAATTGACGTTGCTTCACCATTGCGATCGCCGATTTGCTTTTGGATTACTAAAGATTGCTGAAAGAAATCAATCGCCTTCTGGTACTGTCCGAGACTGTCATATATAAGTCCTAAATTATTGAGAGATCTTCCTTCACCATTGCGATCGCCGATTTGCTTTTGGATTACTAAAGATTGCTGAAAGAAATCAATCGCCTTCTGGTACTGTCCGAGACTGTCGTATGCACTGCCTAAACCACTGAGAGAGGATGCTTCACCATTGCGAGCGCCGATTTGCTTTTGGATTGCTAAGGATCGCTGAAAGAAATCAATAGCTTTCTGATACTGTCCGAGACTGTCGTATACATTACCCAGATTATTAATTGACGCTGCTTCACCATTGAGATCACCGATTTGCTTTTTAATTGCTAAAGATTGTTGAAAGAAATCAATCGCTTTCTGGTACTGTCCAAGACTGTCGTATGCACTGCCTAAACCACTGAGAGAGGATGCTTCACCATTGCGATCGCCGATTTGCTTTGTAATTGCTAAGGATTGTTGATAGAAATCAATAGCCTTCTGATACTGTCCGAGACTGTCGTATACATTACCCAGACTATTAATTGACGTTGCTTCACCATTGAGATCACCGATTTGCTTTTGGATTGCTAAGGATTGCTGAAAGAAATCAATCGACTTCTGATACTGTCCAAGACCGTTGTATGCAGTACCTAAATTACCGAGAGAAGTTGCTTCGCCATTGCGATCGCTGATTTGTTTTCTAATTGCTAAGGATTGTTGAAAGAAATCAATCGCTTTCTGGTACTGTCCAAGACTGTTGTATACAGCACCTAAACCATTCAGAGAGGATGCTTCGCCATGGCGATCGCCGATTTGCTTTGTAATTGCTAGGGATTGTTGATAGAAATCAATAGCTTTCTGATACTGTCCGAGATTGACGTATGCAGCACCTAAATTGCCGAGAGAAGTTGCTTCGCCATCGCGATCGCCGATTTGCTTTTTAATTGCTAAGGATTGTTGATAGAAATCAATAGCCTTCTGATACTGTCCGAGACTGGCGTATGCAGCACCTAAATTACCGAGAGAAGTTGCTTCGCCATCGCGATCGCCGATTTGCTTTTGGATTGCTAAGGATTGCTGAAAGAAATCAATCGACTTCTGGTACTGTCCAAGACTGTTGTATGCAGCACCTAAACCATTCAGAGAGGATGCTTCGCCATTGCGATCGCCGATTTGTTTTCTAATTGCTAAGGATTGCTGAAAGAAATCAATAGCCTTCTGATACTGTCCTAGATTGACGTATGCAGTACCTAAATTACCGAGAGAGGATGCTTCGCCATTGCGATCGCCGATTTGTTTTCTAATTGCTAAGGATTGCTGAAAGAAATCAATAGCCTTCTGATACTTTCCGAGACTGGCGTATGCAGCACCTAAATTACCGAGAGAGGATGCTTCGCCATTGCGATCACCGATTTGCTTTGTAATTGCTAAGGATTGCTGAAAGAAATCAATAGCCTTCTGATACTGTCCTAGATTGRCGTATGCAGCACCTAAATTACCGAGAGAGGATGCTTCGCCATTGCGATCACTGATTTGCTTTGTAATTGCTAAGGATTGTTGATAGGAATCAATCGCCTTCTGGTACTGTCCAAGACTGTTGTATACAGCACCTAAATTATTAATTGATAATGCTTCGCCATTGCGATCGCCGATTTGTTTTTGGATTGCTAAGGATTGTTGATATGAATCAATCGCCTTCTGGTATTGTCCAAGATTTCTGTATGCTTCGCCTAAATTATTAATTGATAATGCTTCACCATTGCGATCGCCGATTTGCTTTGTAATTGCTAAGGATTGCTGATAAAAATCAATCGCTTTCTGGTACTGTCCGAGACTACTATATACAGCACCTAAACCAAGCAAAGAGGTTGCTTCACCCTCGCGAT
>NZ_NDHW01000224.1 GCF_002251945.1 Pseudanabaena sp. SR411 | reverse complement strand
CACAAGAAGTATTTGTATCTGTATGTAGCCATGTTCGAGTGGGCATACAATCTACGTTGGATTGATTTTGACTTCCTGCGTCGGCTTCTTTTCCCTCCTTCCACCTATTTACCTAGATGAGCGAGACAGTTATGAATTTTTAGAGCCTACATTCAGCAGGTGTTTTTTGGGAATTAAAATTTATTAGAGAAACCCTTATAAATAGAGTGTTTGTGAGTTTTTTTATTTCTTAGTTGCACATCACGTAAAGTTAATAACGTGCAGTAGCTTACCTTAGACAAACTGAAAGAGATTTTGCCCTATCAGTTTAAGATTTTGTATATCGTACAGTAGATAGAAGTCCATATTCTAAGCCTTCTCCAAGAGCTTTACAAGAAGCATCAATAATATTGTTCGATACTCCAGCCGTTGACCAGCGCCTTTTTCCATTACTAAATTCGATTAATACTCTAGTGGTTGCTTGAGTTCCAGAATCACTATTGAGAATTCGTACTTTATAATCGGTGAGATAGAAATTCGCAATTTCAGGATAGAAACTAATCAGAGCTTTACGAAGGGCAATATCAAGAGCCGCCACGGGACCATTACCTTCGGCAGCAGTGAGATGTTCTTCATCTTTGACCAGTACTTTTACCGTGGCTTGGGAATTTACGCCTCCATCAATGTGGGTGGCATCAGTGGTGCAGTAAACATGAAAGCTACTGATTGTAAAAAATTTGGGGCGATCGCCTAAAGCTTCGCGCACTAATAATTCAAAACTTGCCTCGGCTGACTCAAACTGATAGCCAATTTGTTCGAGTTCTTTTGTTTTTTGCAAGATTTGCCGACAGGCGGGATCTTCTTTGCGTAGACAAATGCCAAAGGTTTCCACTTTGGAGATCACATTGCTCAGTCCTGCTTGCTCAGAGATGACGATACGGCGATTGTTGCCGATACTTTCGGGAGTGATATGCTCGTAAGTAAGGGGATTACGCTGCACTGCACTGACATGAATCCCACCCTTATGGGCAAAGGCGGAAGCACCAACAAAGGGAGCATGGTCATCGGGTGCAAGATTAACGATTTCGCTGACTTGGCGAGAGACTTCGGTAAGTTGTGACAGCTTGGCGGGAGCGATGCAGTCATAGCCCATTTTTAGCTGTAAATTGGGGATCACGGTGCAGAGGTTAGCATTACCACAGCGCTCACCATAGCCATTAATCGTGCCTTGTACCATTGTCGCGCCATGCTGTACTGCCGCGATCGCATTAGCAACGGCTAAGCCAGAATCATTATGAGTATGAATGCCAATTTGCGGTGAATTGCTGCCCCATTGCCGCAGTGAGTCATACACAACTTTCGTAATGGGGGCAATTTCATCGGGCAATGTGCCGCCATTTGTGTCGCAGAGGACAAACCATTCTGCGCCAGCTTCAAAGGCGGCTCTTAAGGTTTGGATTGCATAGTCTGGATTATTTTTATAGCCATCAAACCAATGTTCGGCATCGTAGATCAGGCGGCGATCGCAACTTTTGAGATAGGCGATCGTATCGCTGATCATGGCAAGATTTTCATCAAGGGTAGTGCGTAATCCTTCAATGACATGCAGATCCCATGATTTGCCAAAAATAGTGATCCACTTAGTTTCCGCAGCAAGAATTGGCACGAGCATCGGATCGTCTTGGGCTTTGATTCCTGCGCGTCTGGTCGAACAGAAAACCACGAGTTCGGCACTACTAAGGCGATACTCTTGCATTATCCGAAAAAATTCACCATCCTTAGGATTTGCACCTGCCCAACCACCTTCGATAAAAGCGACTCCCATCCGATCAAGGCGATCGGCGATGCGTACCTTATCTTCTACTGACAGGGACAACCCTTCGCGCTGAGTGCCATCGCGAAGGGTTGTGTCGTAGATCAAAATATTTTGATTTTCCATATTTAAAATTTTCGATTTCGATAAAAGTACGCTTATGTGTGTGGGCGGCGAAGCCACCCCACACAATGGTTCTTTATTTACCCATAGCCTTGACTAAGAAAATTCCACCAAAGTACAAAATACCAACTGCCCCCGCTAGCAAACTTTGAGTCATAGGATCAGTTGATGGAGTAAGGACTGCGCCAAGAATCACTGCACCAAGCACAACATAGCGCCAACCTGCGAGCATTCTTGCCGAGTTGACAATACCTGTCATTGCTAACAACGCTTGAATTACAGGAATTTGAAATGCTAGCCCTGTACTAAACAGCAGCAATAGTACAAATTCAAAATAGCGATCAATTGACCAAAACTGCTCAACTACATCCCCCCCATAGCTGATAAAGAAATTGAGTGCGGCAGGGATCAGTAACTCATAAGCAAAGACAATGCCGAGGACAAATAAAATACTAGAACCAAAGACAATCGGCGCGATCGCTCGTTTTTCCTTACGTGTTAGTCCTGGCAAGATAAAGCGCACGATTTGGTACAGGATTGCTGGGCTGGCGACCAATAAGCCGCTATAGCCTGCCACTTTGATCGATACAAAAAAGTATTCCCCAGGTGCAAGTTGTAAAAATTTCACTCCTTGAGCAGGAATTTCCAATAGAGCCACAATCTTGTTGACGAAGGCAAAGCAACCAATTATTGCCACAACAATGGCAATTAAGGCATAGAAAATTCGCGATCGCAGTTCTTCAAGATGATCGAACAGGGACATCTCGACATCTTCAATGGCTTCAAGATCTTCATCAATGGGAGGATCGACAATGGCGATCGCAGACTCATTTACGTCCTCAATAGGTTGTGTGGACAAATCCTGTGGTTGCTCTGCTTCACTTACCGTCTCTAGCATGGTGTCGTTACTAAAATCTACTTGTCGATTGCTTAACCCGATTGCTTAACAAACTTATCAAATAATCGAAGCCTATCGATACTATAGCAACCAAATCTGACTTTGGAGTTTTGGGGCTGCTATAGCAATATAAGTTTTGCTTAGGACATAAAACCCAAAAGATGAGTAGCGGCGCTTCGCGCCGCCACTCATCTTTTGGGTTTTGATTTGCCCTAGCTATCTCTTGCGTTGCTATAACTCTGAGAGATTCAATGTTAAGAACTTTAACTTCTCGGTTTATTTAGGCTTGCTTTATGTGAACTTTCTGACATTTACCTGTGTCTAAGTAACAAGAATGTTAGATTTAATCATGGGGTTAGTGAAATGTTTCATGTTGTAGTTCACCATGTAAAATTTCAGGGGCAGTTAAATGGCTTCATTTAAAGTTTTAGGTTTATTCGCGATCGCTGGTGCTGCGTTTTCCTTAGATGCAGCAAGTATTAATGCTCAAGTGACTATTGGTGCTAGTCAGAGCGGCTTGTCACCTGCTCAGCAAATTCTCATGGACATGAGACAGACTAATGCTCCTACTGTGGGTGGGGGCAGTATGCAATTATTACGGTTTACAGAAAACAATGTCTCGTTCGCACCCCTAGAAGGTTTAGACCGATTGTTTAATTGGCAGCCTTCAGAAGATACAGGAACCACGGCTGAGAAAACTCTCGGCGATCGGATCGAAGAATTTAAGCTTAATCAACGTCAGCAGATAATTTCTGATGGTCAGATGTTTGAAGCTATCAATCGCATTAAAAGAAAAAATTAACTAAAGCCCTCTCCAAAAAAGAGCGTTGCCAAGCAACGTTCTTTTTTGTGGGAAATTCGAGCTTCATCAACTCTTGTCGTCAGTTAACTACCAATTCCTCCGATTTTCAGGTCGGGAGATACCAGAATCCCTTGTATAGCAATGTAAGTTTTGCTTAGGACATAAAACCCAAAAGATGAGTGGCGGCGCGAAGCGCCGCCACTCATCTTTTGGGTTTTGATTTGTCCTCGCTATCTCTTGCACTGCTATATTAGGCAAGTTTTGTCTTGTTTTTGAGCTTTATATCCTGCTACTGTTAATCGAATTTGCTCGTGTTACCTTTGTCTCATCTTGAGACTCTATTGAGTTTTATGCATCACTAAGGGTTGGATGTTCAAGGCTTCTATTAACTGCTGCTCTGAGAAAGAAGTTACTAGATTTACTGGTAGGGGATCGCGGCTAATCGTTTTTGCATAGGTCGCAGTGAGATAAGCCCGAAATTTCGGTTGGCTTGAGAGATAGGTTTTAAAAAATGCGACACTTAAGGACTTGACGTAGGGATGAGCAAAGCTGGGATCAACTCCAATCAAGGATGAAGGGATATTGAGTACACCTTTGTTACTTTTCTCTAAAAATGAAAAATGGGTTGCTTTAGGAACGATCGCTAAATACTTATCAGCCCCATTCAGCCAAGTAAAAGGAAAAAGCTGTTCAGGGACAGTTGGCGCGATCGTGTCATCGCCACTGGCAAAAATCATGACTGGCACATTTAAGGAGCGCATCCCCACACGGTTAAACATCGTACTGCCACCAATGGGATTTAGAGTGAGAATTGCCTTGACGCGCGGATCTTGCAAATCAGAGTCTTTTGGTTCCAAATTGATGGCTCGACATTGAATTAACTTAGAAAGATTGAAAGAGGTCACATTGGGTTCAGGAACATCACAACCAGCTTTGATGCTGTCAAAATTTAGCCGCGCACCACCCAAAGTCAAAACCGTGTAGCCACCGAGGGAATGTCCAATCAAACCAACATTTTGCAGATCTAGGCGATCGCTCATATTAGGAGCATTCTTCGATTGACGTTCGAGATCATCTAGCAAATATTTGACATCACGAGGTCTGAGATAATGATCACGAGGATTAGGAGTTTTTCCAAAACCTTTTAAAAAGGCTCCAAAATCTTTACTCCCTGTCTCTGGATGCTCTAGTACAGCTACTGCATAGCCGTGGGATGCTAAATGCTGTGACAAATAGATAAATGTATCGCGATTGGAAGCAAGTCCATGGGAAATGACAATTACAGGCGCAGGTTTGGCAGTTCCCTGAGGAATATATAGGGTAGCGTTGATTGTCATTTCCCGTTCTGGATTCTGAAAAGAAAATTCGTGTTTTTGCCAAGAGAATTCTCCTTGGATGGCAATTTCATCCGTCGGCACAGGGGTTTTAGTGGCTGCTATTTCATTTTCTGATTGCTTTTGCAAAGCGGCGATCGCTACTTCTTTTCGATACCAAAGTAGTGATAGTTCTCGATAGGCTTCTAATCCTAAGTTTAAATCTAACTCAATCGTTGGTAAGGGGAAACGTCGCAAAACATTAATGGGAGTTAGTCCTTCAGGACTGGCCGATGAAAGAATGATCGCAGATCGTAATGCTAACAATCCATTTTGATAGCCATCACCTTGCAAAATCCTACCCAATCGCTTCATTAGCACAATCCCAATAGGCGAATAGGTAAATTGACTAACTGTAATGTGACTAATATCGTAGCGGGTGTTGAGCGCTTGTCTAAGTTCGATCTGTTGACTTATTGATAGGTTATCTAAATAAAAAGCAAGACGTTTGGTAAGTTTTCCAGTTTTCGCAAAGGTTTCAAGATCAGAAATCGGAATAATAAACTGTCCAAAGGGTGGATACCAAAATGAGATCTTTTCGGCGCTGATCACAGGGGATGGCTTGGGTATAGCTGAACCAAAAGCGATCGCCACTGCCAAAGTGATCGCGAGGAATACCCGATTTCCTGACATGAAGATAGGTTGTATATATTGACTAAGAACCATTGTTTTAGATTTTACTTCACTGCAAGTCAACCCTAGAGATTAGGCTGGGTATTCTCATCTGCCCCAACAATCTTATTACTCTGTTTGTGCTTTCGTCGCCAGACTCTATAGAAAATCCATCCTCCCACGATGACTACCACCACTCCAGCAATCTGTAAACCAAAGATTAAAGTAATGGCAGGTTGATGTATACCCACAAAGCGACGCTGCGGTACAAAATAGGTTTGCACCACCCGAACTAGATCCTGCACCGAAACCTTTTCAATCTCTGCCACATAGTCTGGAACAGGTTCCGTATCTGCAAGTATTGCCGACCAACCCACCAACGAACCCGCGATCGCACCATTGCTTTCCCTAGAAATTGACCAAGAGCGAATTAACGCTGTCTTCGCCTCCATCAAGCGTTTTTCATCAACTTTTCCTTGACGGACATTCTCAATATAACTATCCACAAGCTGCAAAATCATATCGCGATGTTTTTCTTCCGAACGAGTAGAAACAGCAAAATATCCGACATCTTGATAGCTGCTATTGAAGGCAAATAGACTGTAAACTAGTCCCCTTTTTGTGCGGATTTCCTGAGTGAGATCTCGATCCATCATTTTTGCTAAAACATCAAGACTCCATTGATCCCGATGCTTATATCCAACTGTCTGTGTACCAGTAGTTAAACGAATCTGATCGTTGAGCATGGGTCCTGCAACTTTGACTCGATTATTTCCTTGATTAGCGGAATCGGTGTTAACAATAGTAGAGCGCTTACCCTGCGATCGCAAATCACCAAAGTATTTTGTTGCCAAAGGTTGTAACTTTGATGCTTCAACATTTCCAACCACAATCAGATCTGCATTTTCAGTATTGTAGTATTGCTTGTAGTAATCAAGCATCATCTGGCGATCAATCCGCTTTAATGACTCTTCTTCTCCAATAACTGTCATCGTCAAAGTTGCATTTGGGAATAAAGATTTTTCTACTTCCCGCGACAAATTATAGCCATATCCCCATGCTTCCAATTGATTGATCAACCATCCATACTGTCCTCCTTTCTCTTGAAAAACAACATGACGTTCCTTTTCCACTTTTTCCACAGGAAATGTGGGATGAAAAACTATTTGAGAAAGCCAATCCAAAGCGATTTCAACATCAAGATCGGCTACTTGAGCATAATAGGCAGTCTGCTCTTTGCTTGTCCAACCATTCCATGATCCACCAATATTGGTGATCGTGTCTTTAACTTGTTCTTCTGTCCAACGCTTAGTACCTGTAAAGAGCATATGCTCAACATAATGAGAAATCCCATTATTAAAAGCGGTCTCATTGCGTGAACCAGTTTGAATCACTAGATAAACAATTACAGATTTGCTGTCAGGACGATATTGATGCCACACGCGCAACCCATTCGCCAATTTATAACGGTTTAGTGGAATTGGGGGATTAGTTTGAGCTTCTAGAACTTGAGGTGTAAATGTAGCTGTAGCAGAGAAAAGTAACAGAGGCAGTAAAACAAAATCTCGAATTAAATTCATGGGCATTAAATTTTTTCTCTACATCACAAGTTTTTGTAGTTTTAAATAAGTAAGGATAGGCGGCACAAAGTGCCGCCTATCCTTACTTATTTAAGTTTTGCATATCAAGTTTAAGGAATCGATCTACTGCTTGATACATCCAATATAGAGGCATTTTAGGATCAGCATTAGTCTTCTGAAATCCTAATGCTCCTGCTAATGCTGCATAATCAGGATGGATGATTAATGTGTACATATCCCATAGGTTTGGAAAATCCTGTTGTAGTCTCTGGAGAGTTTGTTGCGAGTCTAGCAAGAGACTGGGCTGAGAGGCTTGGCGATATTCACTATCAATTACCCAACTTCGCACAAAAACAGATCGACAAGTTTCATCCCCAGCCAAAGCCATTTGAAACGGATCAACTTCCGCTACTTGACTCAGGTGCAGCCCTCGACTGGGAGGCTCAAAAAATTTAATTTCGGATTCGCGTTTGGTGGGATAGAAAGCATAAAACCCAACGGGATTATGATTGTCGGCGCGACGTAATACCCGCAAGCCTGTTGCATATTGACTAGCCCAATCGCGCAGAATATTGGCAATGCGATAGGTAACCGCATCATGATTGCGATTGAGCCAGTTGTAGTTGCTAGCTAATAAATTAGCGATCGGAATCGCATCACTACGAGGATCAAAGGCATCGATCGCAAAATCAACCTTACTCTCCGAACTATCACCTTTGAGCAACTCTGGCAGAGGTTGAATTTTGATTTGGGTACAGTTGCCATCAAATTGTTTTTGGATTAACCCTAGATCGACCAACTTATTAAGCATCATCCCTGCTGAGCGATCGCCACCACGATCTTTATCGCTATAAAACACATCTGAAGCTTCTAGACAACTACATTCCACCCATCCTTGTGGAAATGATAGTTCTAGAAGCGGTGGTTTTGGGAGGGCTTTTTGAGATTGGCAATCTTTTAAAAACAAATAAAGCGCTAGGCGTACAAAACACTCGGCTCTACGCCTTGTCATCCCAATTCGGCGCAGTAGCTCAGTCACATAACGCTGCTGGATAGTTTTGGGAAGCCATTGATCAAGGGCTTCAGGGCGGATTGTGGAAGATATGGACATATGAGCTACCAATGAGGACAGCGCAAAGCGCTATGAGGCTTTTGTCTGTTTTTTCTAAATATAGCAAGATTTTTTCAAAAAACTTCGCCCTACTTCGATCTACTTCTTTAATCTTCGTGGCGATCGCTGCTTACTCGGTCAAGTCATTCTCATTACATAGGTACAGACGGCATGATGAGCTTATGAGTTTTCGGAGCAGCCCATGATTTCCGTCTATCAATGCAAATCAGCATTTCAAAATCTACTCCGTCCATTAGTCCAACAATTGGCAACATGGCAAATTTCCCCAAATCAAGTAACAATATCCGCGATTTTGTTGTCGGGGGGGACAGGACTAGCACTTGTCCAAAGTACACAATTTGCTAGTTCCTTCCTACCCACAACTCAACAGGTTCTATTCTCTTTACCGATCGCCTTATTAGTCCGCATGGGTCTTAATGCGATTGATGGAATGCTTGCCCGCGAACATGATCAGAAATCAGCCTTGGGATGCATTCTTAATGAAATGGGAGATGTCTTATCCGATGTTTTTCTCTACTTGCCATTTGCCCTAGTTGCAGGTGTTTCTGCTCCCTTGATTGTCGGGATTGTGATTTTAGCGATCGCCTCGGAAATGGTCGGGGTCTTGGGCTATGAAATTGACCATAAACGTCACTACGAAGGACCAATGGGCAAAAGCGATCGCGCCCTAGTTTTCGGTGTAATTGGCTTGATATTAGGTTTTGGAATTGAGCCTACTCAATGGCTAACGTTTCTTTTGGTGGGAGTTATCTTGCTTCAGATTTGGACAATTACTAATCGCATTCAAGGAATGCTACAGGAGGTCGAACCATGGAAATAAATATGGGAATAAACATCGCGACACCAGTGCTATATACGCTTGCGGGAATTTTTGGACTACTAGCGATCGCCACAATGATTACTTTCGGTTTAGCCTTGAGTCATTGGGATACAGACTATAGCGAACTGAAAGCCCGCATCAAATCATGGTGGGTGATGGTCACAATTTTCAGCCTTGCTATCTTGCTGAAGCACCCTGTTCCCATTGTCTTTTTCATGGTTCTCAGTTTTATTGCCCTTCGTGAATATCTTTCTCTAATCCCTACCCGCTTTAGCGATCGCCGCGTTTTACTCTGGGCTTATCTTGCCATAGTCCTCCAATATTTCTGGATTTATATCGGTTGGTATGGCATGTTTTTGATCTTCATTCCCCTCTATATGTTTCTACTCCTGCCGATGCGAATGTTGCTTAATGGTGAAACTGAGGGCTTTTTAAATGCGATCGGTACGCTCCACTGGGGACTGATGCTGAATGTCTACACAATTAGCCATCTCTCATATCTAATCATGCTGCCACTTAGTGGGAATCCAATCGCAGGCGGTACAGGTTTATTAGTCTATCTATTGCTGCTGACTGAAATCAATGACATTTCTCAATACATCTTTGGCAAACTATTCGGTCGTCACAAAATTATTCCCAAGGTCAGCCCTAATAAAACCGTTGAAGGTTTGCTCGGCGGAGTTTTAACAACCACAGGACTAGCGATCGCCTTAGCTCCTTGGCTAACTCCCTTTGATTTAATCCATTCCGCTTGTTTAGGGTTACTCCTTAGCCTGACAGGATTTATCGGTGATGTGAATATTTCGGCGGTGAAGCGAGATTTAGGCATCAAGGATAGCGGCACAATTCTCCCTGGACATGGCGGCATTTTGGATCGCATTGATAGCTTGACCTATACTGCTCCTCTCTTTTTCCACTTCACCGTTTATTTCTACTATCAAGGACAATTGCTATGAAGCGAATTCTGAGGATCATTTTCTTTCTGACCACAAAAATCATCGTCTTAGTTCTTTTGGGACTACGCATCCAACATCGAGAGAGATTACCCACATCAGGAGCGGCGATTCTGGTCGCTAACCATAATAGTCATCTAGACACCCTTGTTCTCTTATCACTATTCCCATTATCAAAGGTGCAGCACCTCCGCCCCATAGCAAACGAGCAGTATTTCCTGCAACAAAATCCCTGTTTAGCGTGGTTTGCGCGTTACATCCTGAATATTATTCCTGTTTCGACTGATGCAGGTAACTGCCGCGAAAATGGTTCGCATCATCGCAACTTCTTTAAACACTGTGCTGAAGCGATCGCACAAAATCAGATCCTGATTCTCTATCCTGAAGGCACTAGAGGCACACCTGAAAGTCTTGGTGAGTTTAGAAGTGGTATCGCCCATCTAGCTAAACAACATCCTGACGTGCCGATCATTCCCATTTTTCTACATGGGCTTGGCAAATCACTTCCCAAAGGTGACTTCCTACCTGTTCCCTTACTATGTTGGATCTGTATCGGTGAATCACTTTACTGGAATGGACAGAAGCAAGTCTTTCTCCAACAACTGACAGAGCGTATCCAGAAATTATCAGAAGAAAGTAGGGGCAATTCATGAATTGCCCCTACGGTAAAATGCGAGTTTCAAGTCGTTTCTGCGTAAGTCATGCTAAATCCAAACACACTAACCCAAAAAACAATTTTTTCCTTTTTACCCTTTCCCCTTTTTTTCAGGAGTTCAAAATGTTACTACAAAAATCAGCCCCCACTTACGAGCAACTTCTTCGTCCTCTACCAATCTGGAATCCTAAAGCTTGGTACTACGGATTGATGAATCTTTCTCTCAAAACGATTGGCAAACTATCAAAAGGAATTCAGATTGGCTTTCAGTATGGTTTCGATTCAGGTGTAATGCTGGAGTACGTCTACAAGAATAAACCAAGTGGAATTACGCCTCTAGGAATGCTCATCGATTGGTTCTACATTAACTCTCAGGGATGGTGCGGCATTAGAGAGCGATCGCTACTAATGAAAACCACCCTCCGCCGAGTATTGCAGTTCTATCAACAACAAGATGTCCCTTGTCATTTGTTGGATGTTGCTTGTGGTGGTGGACGCTACGATTTAGAGGTTTTACAGGAATTTGAGGCAGGGGCGATCGCGGCAACTCTGCGCGATTACAAACTAGAAAATGTCACTAAGGCAAGTCAGTTGGCAACACAATTTGGAGTTACAGCCCAGATCGAACAAGCCGATGCTTTTAATGATCAAGATCTTGATCGGGTACAGCCCAAGCCGAATGTAGTCATAGTTTCGGGATTACATGAGATCTTGCCCAATGATCACCTGATCAAGCATCACTTTCAGCAACTTTATCGGATTCTTGATAAATCAGGCACATTGATTTTCACGATTCAGCCGCAGCATCCCCAACTAGAAATGATCGCTCGCACCTTGCCAGCGCATACGGGACTTCCTTGGGTGATGCGGGTACGCTCTTGGGAACTGATCCACCAATGGGCTGAAGCGGCTGGTTTTCAAAACTTTCAGGTACAAATGGAACCCAATGGGATTTTTGGAGTTGTGACGGCTGAAAAGCTATAGCATAAGCAATTCTTGCGGCACAAAGTGCCGCAAGAATTGCTTATGCTTCCATTAGTGCTTTTAGGTAATTTAAAATCTTATGAATTTGCAAACTTTTGATGAGAACCATAAGTTCCCCTGTGAAAACTTGTAATTTAGCATCAGACTTTTCTAAATGTTTAACACGTTCATGTAAAGATCTTATGTCACCCATTTCTGCTAGTTCCATTAACTCTAGGATTACTTTTCGATCAGGCAATAGGATTTTGGCATTTTCTGAAGAACAATGGGATGCGATCGCCGAATTAGCAGAATCTTGATGACTTTGCCCCGCAATAGGTTGCTCTGACTTTGCATAGGCAGGCAAATCAATTTCCAACCAAAAATTACTACCCTTTCCTAATGTACTGGTTACATTTAGTTCTCCTCCCATCATCTCCACAAGCCGCTTACTAATCGGCAAGCCTAAACCTGTTCCTGATTGCCTTTTTGCATGGTTGCCGACTTGCTCAAAGGATTGAAATATCTTAAGTAAATCCTCTGGTGCAATGCCTACACCACTATCAATTACATCAAAACGAATTTTGTTGTTAGTAGAACTTTGAACGAGCAAAGTCACTATCCCTTTATTCGTAAACTTAATGGCATTACCCACTAGATTAAATAAAATTTGGCGGAGTCGCTTGGCATCACCATAAACTAATTTAGGGATTTGACCAATAGTCTGATAGATTATTTCTATATCTTGACTACTAGCCTGCACTCGAAATATATCGATTAGCCTATTAAGAAACTCATCCAAATTAAACAGATCATAATAAAGCTCTAATTTATCTGCTTCAATTTTAGAAAGATCGAGAATATCATTAATTAATGTTAGCAAATGCTCTCCGCTACGTTGGATCACATCTAATCCATTTTGATACATGAGCGGGTCTTTACTTAACTTGAGAACTTGAGCATAACCGAGAATTCCATTGAGAGGGGTTCTCAATTCATGACTCATATTCGCAAGAAACTGACTTTTTGCTTTATTGGCGCTATCTGCGGCTTCTTTGGCAATTTCCAGCTCATTAGTACGCTCTTGTACAATTTTCTCTAAATTCTGATTAAATTCTTGGAGTTGCGTATTTAGCATAGCTAAGTTTTGACGGCTTTCCGCAAGACTAATCATCATGCTATAAGCCCTCAGGCTGGAAACGAGAGTTGTAAATAACTTCTGTTCAGTTAATTCTGTTTTTGATCGGTAGTCATTAATGTCATAGTTCAAAATCACCGAAGATTCAGGAAAGTCTGCTGGTTGTCCTGTACGAAGAATAATTCTTACTAATTCATTTTTGAGAACTTCACGAATATATTTAACAGCCTGTAAACCTGCATCATTGGTTTCCATGATCACATCTTGCAGGATAATGGCGATGTCAGGATTCTGTTCAACAATTTTGATGCCTTCAGCACCAGAAAACGCCGAAATTATCTCTAATTCTTTACCTGCAAACTTAAATCCCTCTAGAGCAAATTTGGTAACTGCATGAACAGAGAAATCGTCATCGCATATCAAGACTTTCCATGTTGGTCTATTATGCAATGACGTAACTTGATGACTACCAAGAGATTCATGGTGCTGATTCTCTGGAATAGAAGAACCTTTTTGCTCTTTATTTAAATCTTCATTTAAACTAGGTAACTCTCTATCTTCTTCTATGAAAATTAGCTCATCGGAATCTGTAGACATTTTTCTCTCTGCATGAATAATTTAGCTTAGTTCTTGAGAGATACATTTGCGATAGGTTCTAGGCTAGAAGACTTAAGTAAAGTCTGCCAGCTAGCTTTTAAATCGGTGTTATTGGGTTGAGATAAACGCAAATTTGCTAAGTCCGCGATCGCTTCATGCCAAATCCCAAATTTTGCATATATATTTACTCGCTCGAGCGCTGAAGCTTTTTCCAATTTCCTGAGCAAAGTTGTTTCTGGTTGGATGCGACGAATAATTCCTTCTGAGAAGGCATCCTCAGGATCACCAGTTTCACATACTACGGAAATCAACCATTTGTAATCTTTCCCAATTTCTAGGGGTGTTTTCTCAAATTGGACATTGACAATTTGGGGAGTACTTGTCAGAGAAAGTCTTTTGCGAGCGATACCCTTGCCTTGATGATTCTCAAGGGTAAACTCTACAGCGATCGCTGAAGTTTTAGGCACATAGGCAAAAAACGTAGGATTAGACGAAACTGTAAGCCCAAACTTGTTTGGCGGTAACAAGGGAATAAGTTGTTGTTCTAACAACTTTTTATTTTTGTCATTTCTAGGTTGTATAGTTCGATCCTTTAGGCATTGTCCATCACTACCTCTTCTGCCTCCGCCGATAGTCGATGTGGGCGCAGGATTACTAGTAGGTGGCTCAAATGTCTGAGCGCTAGCACCTGATAAAAAAGCAGAAAATATGCCTATTTCACAGATTGTAGCGATCGCCAAGAAGGTAAAGTATCGATAAGAATATTTGGAGAACATAGCCTTATTCCTAGAAGCAGTAAACGATCAGAGACTGTGTTGATCATGTGCAAAAAATGTGCAAAATTAGTGATAGTTAAATCCAAATAATCAATGAAAATCAAATAATATGCTAGCCTTTTTCTGCACTTATAGCTACCGCCAATACTATTAGGACTAACCGAACTTCAAAAGTTAAAGATTATACTTAAGTGAAGTGTTTTCCTTTTAGATTCTACATTTTGAATTCTATGGCAACAGCTATATTAAATAGTATATAACAATCCGAAATAGTTTGCGGAAGAACGCAACTGAATGGTACTTTCCTTCACATTTAAAACAATAGAAAATAAGAGGACGCAAAGCGTCCTCTTATTTTCTTTACAGCCAATTCCCAACTAAAACAAATGGAGCCCAGTAAAAAGGGTGAGTAAATTGGGGCTTTTTTAAAAGACTAATTTGAGCCTTGCGGAGAGCATCAGCTTTAGTTGTGCCAAGAGTTGCTAATTCTTGATACAAATTTTCCATTAATGTAGCTGTAGCACTATCCTCGACTGACCACAAACTCGCGATCGTACTCCTCGCGCCCGATCGCACAGCCATACCTGCTAATCCTAATGCAGCGCGATTATCACCTTTGGCAGTTTTGCAAGCACTAAGTACTAATAACTCTATGGGAGTTCTACTGTCTTGATTTCTCGTTTGGAGTAAATCTCCTAGCTGTCTGATCCCAAGACGACTATTCCAAGTCAAAACAAAGGTTTTTTCAGCATTAGAACTGAATTCTCCATGGGTAGCTAAGTGAACAACTCTAAAGGGAGTTTTACTAATTTGTTTTTGAATAGATTCGCTAATAAACGTTTCATTAAGTAATGGCAATTGAGTTGACACAAGGGTAGCAATTTTCTGAATCTCTCTTTCGACATTTGGCAGAGCCGTAAAATCCTGTGTTTCCTTACTTACGCCTCCGATAAATACTGTGAGTTGTTGGTGCTTGAGTGGTTGAGGATCAATGAGTTGTAATCCAGGCGCGATCGCTAGATTATATTTTTCCATCAAGTAATGTTGTCCATCATAGAGGACTGCCATCGGCAAGTTTCTTAGAGAACCATCTAGAACGAAGGCTAGGGTTTTGATTTGATTAGCGACTAGTATAGATTCTATTTCTTTGCCAATTAATAGATTGTAGATTTTCTGTGAGATTTCTTGAATTTCTGTCTCCAGAGATGTACGCCGCAGCGATCGCCTCAATTCTCTCAAGAGATTTTCTAGTTCGGCTTGAGAGATTTTGCGACTATAGTGCTGTAAGGAACGATCTGGAAGGGAAATAACAACTTCTAAGCAATCAGGTAAAACGATTGGATAGATGACTGCTGCTTGCGGATCAACTTCATCAACTTGGGTAGTAAGACTCGTAAGACAAGCTTCTTTAAAGAAGTTATCTAGTTCCGCTACCTGTAGAGATTCGATGACTGTCCGCGCAGCTTTAAGATTTTCTTGGCTAACTGGTTTGCCATCCTCATGCATCAGCAGCAGGGCTACAAGCTGACGGTAAACAGGCTCAACACTATCGCGGAAGGAAAACTGGATATCGGCATTACTAGATACGAGATCGCCACGGATTGAAGCAAGGGTATTGACTGCTTCGCTATAGGCGGCGATCGCTTGGGGATTTGCGCCTTTAGCCTTGAGAACTCGTCCGAGTTGCCACTGCCAGCGATAGGCAATGTCTGAAGCGTTATTGGTTTGGGCTAGGATGAGCGCCTTTTCGGTTAGATTTTGGGCTTCTGAGAATTGCTGATTTTGTTCGTAGATTTCGCCCAGATAACCGATCGCATAGGACTCGGCTCTGGGATCTCCCATATCTTTTGCTTGTTGGGCGGCTATGGAGAGAAGTTGGGCGGCGGCTTGACGATTACTTGATGTGGGATTAAGTTTAGCGAGACTTTGGACAAAATTTACCTTGGCATAAACTGAGTCTCGACTGGGTGGGAGATTAGGCAGTTGGGTTTGGATAGCTGTTAATAATAATCGCGCTGATTCAGGCTGTTGCGTATCTATTTGGAGGCGCAATAGGTTGAGCTGTGCTTGGAGTTTTAGGATCGGAGCGGTAGCCACATTAACTGCTTGTTGATAGTATCCGATCGCTTCAGCAGGTTGTTGCAATCGATAGGTAGTATTTCCTAAACTCAGAAGTGTATTCGCAATGATTGCAGTATCGTTGAGTTGCTTGGCGATCGCTAGACTTTCTTGCAATACAACCTTGGAATCTTCAAGTTCGCCGCTTCGTTGCAAGGTGTCACCGAGATTGAGCAAACTAGCCGCCTTGAGGGAAGAGTCAGGCTGTTCCTTGAGTTCTATTTGGACTTGCTGAAGCAGGGCTTTGGCTTTGGGATATAAACCTAGCGATCGCAAGGCTTGACTCTGATTAATCTTGCTACGCAAGGCTCCGTCTTTGTCCCCAGCCTTCTCATAACTTGCTGTAGCTCTTTGCCACATTTTTAATGCTTCTTGAGCTTTACCTTGAGCGAGTTGAATGCTGCCTTGAATATTCAGAGCCTGAGCTAGTAATTTTTCCTGTTGTGGCTCGGATTGTAGAATTTCTAAACTCAAGGCGATCGCCCGATCTGCATCTTGCCATTGCCCAAGTTGTCGATTTGCTAAGGCAAGATTATTAAGCACAACGGCCTGATTGAGGCGATCGCCTTGCTTTGCGTAAATATCTGAGGCTTGTCGCCAACTGGCGATCGCCTTAGCATATTGTCCTGAGTGATAAAGCTGTTTACCATTCTGGAAAAGAGTTGAAGGACTATTGGGTAAAGATTGAGTAAGAACTACATCTGTTGAGGCTGTCGAGACTTTCGATAGGTTATTGGCAATACTAGGTTGAGGATTCCATCCTAATAGCATTGTCAGTATGGCTGTACAAGTGCCAATAATTATGGAGCTTAGCAATTTAGAGCTTTTGGACTTTAGATTTAAAATAAACTGCCAAAAGAACATTGATTTTTCCTGTGATCTTTAATTTAGATTTATTTGAGATTTTATGCTAATCAGATATTTGCTAGATTCACGACAAACTCTAATAGAACGTCAATTACGGGGCGATAACGTGGCTATAGGCTTCGTCTTCTTTACAGTAGAAAATATTTTACAATCCTAGGTCTTGAGCATTTACCCATTCACTTCTAGGGCTGGTCATGACCTCTTTGAGTGAGTCGATATATCCATTTATGGAGTTAAGATAGATAGTCTCTTTGATCGCTGTCCAGTCTTCTTTGGAAATCACAACTACGTCATTTTCTGAGCCTTTAATCAGGACGGGCTTATGGTTTGTGCTGACTTGATTAATCAAGTTATTAAAGTTTGCCGTTGCTTCTTGAAGTAGTAAGTAGTCCATGTTGTTCCTCTATTTAATTGATTTGATTGTATATGATGCGATTGACAAAGCTGAGATAGTCATCGATCGCGGCAAAATCATCTAGTTCTTGTTCTTCCGTTTCAGTGAGTGGGGTTTCTTCGCGTTTGTCGAGTAAGTTCTCAATGCGTTGTTGGATCTTTTGCGATGAACGAAAGATCATTATTCCGTCTTGTAGTGTTATAGCGATCGCGCCATCAAGGGGAAGATTTTTGGGTAATGTGGTAATTGGGGCGATCGCTTCTTTGGTATTCATTTTATTTCTCCTGTCTTACATTTCAGATAGCCAAGCATTGATTTGAGTGATGAGTTCTTGGGTGCTTTGTCCTCCTATGAATAGGCGTGTTTGTATTGGTGCTAGTTTTTGGCAGAGTTGCGTGATCGCCTCATTAGCACTTTTGCCATAAAGGGCGATCGCAATGTCACTCACAGATAAATTTCTAGTTGGTAGTGTGGTTAGTAGAATTTCCTGTATTTACATACATAACTACTAAGTTTGTTAACTTTAAAACTCTTTCCTATCAATTTTAAGCTAAAATCCACCTTATAGTTTCTTAACCTGTTGCTTAATTACATAAGATCACAAATACTGCAATGTCTACTGCGCGGCACATCATAGCTCTTCTAAAGAGTCATATAGAAGGAGAGGAACAACAGTTTTATTCTGCTGCTCTACAGATGGCTGCACATGAAGCACGGGCTGGACATGGAAAACTAGCACAAGAAATTCGAGAGCTAATTGATCAATCTAAAGTCAATAACTCTAATGTTGAACGAAAGCTTGGACCTGTACCACTGGTTCAGCCCAAAGGCGAACTTGCAAATTTATTGTCTGCAAGATATCCAGACACAAGGTTGTCTGATATGGTTCTTCTTCCTGAACTTAGCTCTCGCTTGAAGAGAATTTTGACAGAGCAAAGACAACAAAAACATCTTCAGGCACATAATTTAACACCGCGCAAAAAAATCTTACTTGTGGGACCGCCAGGATCTGGTAAAACAATGACCGCAGCAGCTCTAGCTGGAGAACTCCAACTACCTCTATTTACAGCTTTATACGACACTCTCATTGGAAAATTTATGGGAGAAACTGCCATACGGCTAAAATTAATTTTTGATTCAATGGTAATGACTCGCGGGGTTTATTTTTTCGATGAATTCGATGCTATTGGATCGCAACGCAATAGTTCTAACGATGTGGGAGAAATTAGACGTGTACTCAACTCTTTTTTGTTGTTTCTAGAAAACGATGAAAGTGAAAGTCTTATCATAGCTTCAACTAACCATCCAGATTTATTAGATAAAGCTCTCTTTCGTCGCTTTGATGATGTGCTTGAATATAAACTGCCTGACCCAGAAATGATTCCACAACTTATCAAATTCCAATTACTTACTTTTGATATTGAAGTGAAAGATTGGTCAAATATTGTCAGTACAGCCAAAGGATTAAGTCAAGCTGAAATTGTAAGAGCTACTGGTGAAGCTGCAAAATTATCCGTATTATCATTATCTAATACAAGGACAATCTCTGAAGATAATCTCATATCTTCTCTTGTAGAGCGTAAAGATACAACCTTCTGGTTGTCGAAAGGAGTCTAGTTTAAAATGTCTGATCAGCCACGCAACCTTCCACATTTGTATTTGTCTGGCAATGGAAAAAGTGAAGATTATACGTTCAAAGGTGGGGGTGGAAAACCATCGAAGCCTCCTGTCCGTAATAGAGAAGATCATGCAATTTATCTAAAGCAAGCACTTAATCAAGCAATCAACGAAGCTAAACAAAACTTAGATTTGCGAAATCCAGAAATTGCTGTTGGTATTCCTGGATTTTATTTGGAGTTCCAAATTCATTCTGATAGTAATGCTTTTGAAAGTTTAGAGGACAAAGCAAAAGGAATCGAACTTGTTGCAGTGCGTAAATCTCTTGAAGCAGAAAATATGCTTAATGCAACGGTATTTATGCCAGAAACAGCTATGGATCATTTTCAGTCAAAAGTTGAAAAATATCGTACTGAAGAAACCGATAAGAAAAAGCCCAGGAATGAGCCACTTGTGTCTCGCATAGAATCTGTTCAACTTGGAAAAGTCCGATCTTTGTTTACAGACGATATTGCGCTATTCCCTCAAAGTTTACAAATCATATGGTGGGAAGTATGGCTACGAAAAGATCAAAATAAAGCTTTTAAGCACATTGCAGAAAGACTTGATATAGTGACAAAACAACATATCATTTCTTTCCCAGAGAGAGAAGTTATACTGACACTAGCTAACCTAGAGTCTATGGCACTCATAATCAACAATTCTGATGTAGTTGCAGAACTCCGTATAGCAAAAGATTCTCCATCATTTTTTCTTGATATGGGACCTATAGAACAAGAAGAATGGAGTAGAGATTTAGAAAATCGTTTATCCCCACCTGAAGATGACGCAGTTGCTATATGTCTTCTGGATAGCGGAGTTGCACAGATTCATCCTCTGATTACGCCAGCATTAGATCTTAGTGATATGCATACCTATAATCCTAACTGGGGCTTTAATGACAATAACGCATGTGGTCACGGGACTAAAATGGCTGGGTTAGCTTTATATTCAGACTTGTCTGAGGCTTTACAGACCTTGCCCACCATTCAACTTAGTCATCGACTTGAATCAGTCAAAATTCTCCCACCTGTAGGAAAAAATGATCCTGAACTATATGGTGCAATTACAGAACAAGCTATAGCTTTACCTGAGATTCAAGCTCCAACTCGGCTTAGAGTATTTTGTATGGCTGTAACTAGCGGAGGTTTTTCTCCAAATACAGGATCTCCTTCATCTTGGTCTGCCGCTATAGACAAATTATGCTTTGGCGATGATGAGTTTCGACGGCTAATCATTATTGCAGCTGGCAACATTCGAGAAGATATTTTGCCTTCTAATTATCTTGATATTAATGATTTAAGTCCTATAGAGAATCCTTGTCAATCATGGAATTCACTGGTTGTAGGTGCATATACTGAAAAAGTCAACATTGATGATCCTAGCTTCGCAGGGTGGAAACCAGTCGCTCCAGCAGGCGATCTTTCTCCTAGAAGTCGTACTTCAGTATCTTGGTCTGCACAATCGTCGCCAATTCGTCCAGATGTTGTTTTGGAAGGCGGAAATCTTGCTTCTGATGGAGCAAATCCAGCAGAATATATGGCTGATTTATCTTTACTCACCACAGATCATCGACCAAACCTTCGAGTATTTGCTCGTATGGGAGATACAAGCTCTGCTACGGCACTTGCTAGCTATATGGCGGCACAAATCATGGCTAAAGATTCTAGTTATTTTCCAGAAACGGTACGCGCTTTGATTGTTCATTCTGCTGAATGGACTCCAGCAATGAAGACATTTTTCAAAAGTGTAAAAAACAAAAAAACTAAGATGCGTCCTTTCCTACGCCGCTACGGCTATGGAGTTCCTGATCTAAATCGTGCTTTAAAAAGTACCAAAAGCGACTTAACGTTGATTATTGAGGATACACTTCAGCCATTCCATTTAGATAAAGATAAGAAGATCAAGACTAGACACATGAATTTTCACGAGTTACCCTGGCCAAGTGCAAAGTTAGAAGAGTTAGGCGAGGTAGATGTGGAGCTAAAGGTTACTTTGTCCTATTTTATTGAGCCAAACCCTGGAGAGAGAGGAGGAGGTCGTCGCCATCAATATGCTTCGCATAGATTACGCTTTGAAGTAAAGAAGCAATTAGAAAGTAGTAATGATTTTAGGAAAAGAATAAATAAAGCAGCTATAAATGAGGAAGAAAATAGAGGGTCTTCTTCAAGTCAAAAAGATCGTGACTCTTGGTTCCTTGGGCAAAACAATAGAAATCATGGCTCGCTCCATTCTGATATCTGGTATGGATCTGCTGCTGATTTAGCACAAAGAGGAGCGATCGCAGTTTATCCTGTGGGGGGCTGGTGGAAAGAAAATAAAACTGAAGAACGTTGGAAGAATTCTGTTCGCTATTCTCTAATTGTATCAATTCGAGTACCGTCGGTTGAAGTTGATATTTATACCCCAGTAGCAAATTTAATTGAAGTACCTATCGCAATACCTATAAGTTAAACTTGTAAAATTAAACGGCTAATTTGTAACCACAAAATGTCTCAACCATTACGGCGAATAGCTTCAAAAGCTACAACATCACCTCTTTCAATATTCTGTATAGCCTCTTGAAAATCTTCCTTAAAATTAGGGATACTCAACAACTCCTCTGTTGCATCATTGCTTTCTCTTTCATCAAGATAAGCCAAAAAATCCGCCGCCACCCGCAACCTCTCAGGCGAAAGCCTTTTCAAAATCGCCTCAATTTTTTGCACAGTATAGAGATCTTCAGCAACAGCTTCCATGTGAATCACCCGAAAAACATACTGCAAACATTTTACAAGAAATTTAGCTAACTCGGTTTAAACTTCACTTTCAGCTTTTTTCGACACAGTAACGTGATATGAAGGATAATTGGATTTTATAACGATTACAAATTCATGTCTGTTCGAGTTCGTATTGCACCAAGCCCAACGGGTAACTTACACATCGGCACAGCCCGCACCGCCGTATTCAACTGGCTGTATGCCCGTAACCAAGGCGGGACATTTATCCTCAGAGTCGAAGACACCGATCGCGAAAGATCTAAGGATGAATACACCCAAAATATCTTAGAAGGCTTGGCTTGGTTGGGGATTGACTTTGATGAGGGACCATTTTTTCAAACACAACGTAGCGATCGCTATATTGCCACCGTACATAAACTTTTAGCCGAGAAAAGAGCCTACTTTTGCTACTGTACAGAATCTGAGCTAGAGGCAATGCGTGAGGCTCAAAAAGCCCACAAACAAGCACCACGTTACGACAATCGCCATCGCAATCTTACCGATGAGCAACGCCAAGCCTTTGAAGCTGAAGGTCGTCGCCCCGTAGTTCGCTTCATCATTGAGGAACCACGCACAGTTGCATGGAATGACCTTGTACGCGGCACTGTCTCTTGGAGCAGCAGCGATCTTGGTGGTGATATGGTGATCGCCCGTGTTGATGAGCAGGGCAATATCGGCTTACCTCTGTATAACTTTGCCGTAGTTGTCGATGACATCGATATGCAGATCACCCAAGTTATTCGTGGAGAAGACCATATTGCCAACACCGCCAAGCAAATTCTCATTTACGAAGCATTAGGCGCAACACCTCCTCAGTTTGGACATACGCCGCTAATTCTCAATCAGCAAGGCGCAAAAATCTCCAAACGTGATGGCGCAACTTCCGTTTGGGAATTTCGGAATATGGGCTACATTCCCGAAGCATTCAATAACTACATGGCTCTGCTCGGTTGGTCACCTAGCGATGGGAAGGAACTCTTCACGCTCCAAGAAGCATCCCAAATCTTCAGCTTCGATCGCGTCAATAAGGCAGGCGCAAAATTTGATTGGGATAAACTGAATTGGATTAATAGCCAATATTTGCATTCTTTACCAACGGAAGACGTTTGCGATCGCCTAACTCCATTTCTCACGGAAGCTGGCTATGATCTGGAATCTGTTGATCGCCAATGGTTGCTCGACTTGACCAAACTAATCGCACCAAGTTTAACCCTCTTGACCGACGCGGCGACGATTAGCAAGTTCTTCTTCACTGAGTTTGAAGACTATACCGATGATGCGAAGGCTACACTGCAAGGTGATGCGATCGCAGGTATTATCAACGCTCTCATTGAAGCGCTCAAAGAAACTACTGATTTAGATGCTGATAGTGCTGGCGAAGTAATTAAAACAGTCACTAAGTCTCAGGGTGTCAAGAAAGGAGTCGTGATGAAGTCTCTACGGGCAGCCCTCACAGGCGATCTGCATGGGCCAGAGATCTTGCCATCGTTTGTACTACTCCATCGTAAAGGTTTAGCCTTACCCCGTTTACAACGCGCCTTAACTGTATAAGAACAACGCTAAAAGCCGTACTAAGTGCGGCTTTTTAGTGGAGAGTTGCGCCATGATTAAGTAGTGGGTAATAGCAAACTTTGCTCGATCGCTTGTCTGATCGGTTGACGGACATAGCAATCACTTTCGAGACATTCGACTAATAGACGATTAGCGTTACAGTATTGACGTAAATGCTCTATTTGATGGGGGGTGAAGTCCCAGCTTTGACCAATGTTACGATGATTGACGGTCTGTAGACGTAAATTACTTGCCCAATGCTGCCATTGAGCATCACTATCCGCATCGTCAGGACAGGTGGCGATCAACTCGGTTAAAGCAGTAGCTAAGTGAGGTTCTGGCATCTCTTGGGCATACTCCAAAGCCAGACTAAGATCAAGATCAAGATCAAGTCCGAGATCTTCTCCATCTTTAGTTTCTAACGCCCGCGCTAAATCAAAGGCAAGATCAAGATTGAGATTGCGATTTTGACAAAGATCAAGATCAAGTACCAGAGTTCGTGCTAGCACATTTGCCAAATTGATCGGATCACTCTGAGCGATCGCTCTCCCCAGCGTCAAATAGAAAGCGCGTACTGACTGAATGCGATCGGGGACTTGAGCGGATTCGGCTTTTTGGTTGACCCATTGCAGCAAAGCTTGTAATTGCTGATCTCCCGCTATCAGGCGATCGCAGTAGTCTTTCATTAACTGCAATAAGTCATCAGCTGATCGCATCATCCCCACCGCAAGACGCAAAATGTCATGCCAACGGTGATCCGTAATTTTACTCGCTAGCAAAGTCAGCGTATCTTGATTGCCATTATAAACAAGCTCCCGTGCCGCTAAATATTCCTGAAAAGTTAAATGCGAAAAAGAATAAATTCCCTTGGCGCGTTCCACAAACAACCCATGTTGAGATTCTATCGCTTTGATAATTGCTTCACTATCCAGTTGCAACGACTCCTCATCGGTATGCGCCTTAGGCAAATTGCGAATGTAATCGGTGATATAGCGTTCCAGATCGACTTGCCGAAAGAAGTAATCTCCTTGATAAAAGGTTGTACAAGCAACCTGCGCCAAAAGATCTTCTTTCCGTTGCATCGATAGATTTTTATAAATCTGATGTCGTTCAATATTGCGTTTGGCATCCCACTTTTTGAGCAATACATCTAATCCCTCGCGATAGAGTTCCGAACGGTTGGTGGGGAAATCACCAAATTCATCAAATACTAAACATAAGAGTGTGAGCAGTAAAGGATTAGTAGCCAATTCTTGAATAGGACGATTGTCTTCGACTTTTCGCAAAAAAAGCTCAATATGTCGGGAATCACCAGCAAACCAACGCTGAGCAAACTGAGAAATCTGCAATGGTCGGAAGTTCGCCACTTCGACTTCCGTAAACTTTTCAAATACATATTCCTGCGCTCCCAATCGACTCGTAATCACAAAGCGATTGCTATAGTACTGCTCTGAAAAATTCCGTAGATCTTCGAGAACGCGATGCAAATCATCTTCGCGAACTTCATCCAGTCCATCCCAAAATAGAATGGCTCGCCCCTGCTGTAAAAGTTGTTTCACCGCTAGCTCATCGCCAATATTGTAAGCGTGAAAGTCTTGAGCAATATAATCCAGTAACCGTGGCTGAGCTTCAGCGCCTGCATACTGACGCAAGGTCACAAAAATCGGCACTAAATCGCTAAAAATCTCACCTTGCGAACATTTCAAGGCGGTATATTTTAACAGCGTCGTTTTGCCTGCCCCTGGTTTGCCTAGCAACATCAGTTTGCGATAACGATTGAGGGCTTCTATGCTCGAAACACGATCTTCATTAATCACTCCCATTTCAATGCGATCGCGTCCATGATAGGTAGCTAGTAAATCCGCAATTCCTAAACGCCGCCGACTAGTAATTTTTTCGAGAATATCAGTTCCTGTATAAATATTTTCCAGATCAATCGGGTGCGACATATCCAAAACTCGCATGGTGGCACAGCGTTCTTGAATAATCTGGCGACTGCGATAGCGCAGTTGCTGCACCAGTTCCTCAATATCAATATCTAAGGAAACAACACCCTGATTAGATGGAGCTTGGTTACCAAGCAATAAAGTTTGTTCACTCTGTGGACTGGTTTCGGCATCTAGATAATTTTGCAAAATATGCAAGAGGCGATTATTTTTACCAGGTCCCTTACCACTGATGTCAAACTTCCGATAAATTTCTCCCATGCGCTTGCGATAGGCTTCTTCAGAAATACCCAAAAAACTAGCAACTTCGCGATCTTCGCGATTTTCCCCAAATCTCAATAGGAAAACACTTTCCTGATCGGCAGAAAGCTGATGGTTTTGCGCCATTCGCATCAGAAATTTTTGGGGAAACATAATTGATACAACTTATCATAAGGAAAGTGGCACTTTGCGCCACTTTCCTTATGATAAATGCCGATCGCACCATGTATCAATATCTGTTAGTAAGCGATCGCCAATTTCCCAAGGCAATAAATGCGCCGTATGTGGATAGCAAATAAATTCGCAATTAGGTAATAGTTTTGCTGTCTCTAGAGTTGATGCAGCCGTAATATGTCGATCTTGCTCAGCCGCAATCGCTAGACAAGGAACTTGAATTTTATATAAATCCTGCGTGCGATCATATCCCTGCCGCAGCGCTTGCATTAAGGCTATTTGAGCATGGCGCGAGGTTTGGAGATAGGCTTTTGCCCCAGTATGAGAAATCTGATCGTAGGCTCCTCGCGTATGCTGCTGAATCAAATATTTGATCAGCGATCGCTTACCAAACCATTCAATATGCCACCGACGCTTTGGCACAATCCAATGCAAACCAACGGCGATTACTAAATTGACATATTCCCACCAAGCGATTTTGGGTAGGCTGCTGCGGGGCTTGGCAGCAGTAGCAATTAAAACTAAACCGACAATTTTGGGAGTGAATTTATTTTGAGATGAATTCTGGAACTCCATCGCCCGAAGCGCTAACTCTATCGCCAAAATACCACCTAAAGACCATCCCAAAATTAGATATTCCATAGATGGCTGAGCGTTTAATACATCTCTAGATTCTGATTGATGATCACTTTCCAAAAGATCCCAAAGATCTTGTATGTGATCTAACATTGTGAAAGTCGCAATTGCCTTACAATTTCCATAACCACGCAAATCAGGCGCGATCGCCCTAATACCTCGATCATGAAAATGTTGGGCGAATATCTGCATTGCTTCACTATTTCCGGGGTGTCCGTGCAAGCATAGAATTTTTAATCGGCGATCGCTACTCATCAGAAATACATTTGAAACTATTTGAATTTGAAATAAATCAAGTCTTATTTACCTTAACTTGACAATGACGCAGACTTCACAAGAGAACGACGCTTCCAAGCTCCCAATAGATAAAAGCGTTAGTCAAACAATCAATCCACAAATCAATATCATCCCAGTTGGTGAAGCCATCGCTAACTTGACCTATGACAGTCTCATGGGAATGTTGCGATTGCTCAAAACCCATACAGGGATTGCCAATGTTCAAACACCTCATCTCAGTTGGAAAATTTTTATTCATAGTGGAAGTATCGCTTTTATCGAAGATAAAAATGACTTTTTACCGACATTAATCCGCAAATTAAAAATCCAAAAAATTCAGATTCCGCAAGAGATTTTACTAAGCAAACCGATCAATAGTCTTGAAACTTGCCGCCTCCTAGGTAAAATTTATGCCCAAGATCGTGAAAATTGTCTATTGATTTTTAAAGAAATATTATTAGAAAATCTTTTAGCAATTTCTTTAGAGAAAAAGTTCTCTCTACTATGGAAGCATCTTCCCTTAGATCCCCAAGTTGTTTTGCCGATCTGGCAATTACCTGATCTGGAAAAAGCGATCGCCAAAGCTACTGATCAATGGCGCACTTTTACCTATGTTCGCCATCCCTACCAAACAGTACAACTACTAGATCTTGAATGTAGCATTGCCCAAGTGCCACTGTTTACCCAAGTCACCAATGGCAAATGTCGGATTAGTGAAATTGCCGATCGCTTTCAACAACATATCACTCGCACTGCCCTCAAACTCGATAAACTAGCCGAAAATCGCACCGTTGCCATCTTGCCATTACCATTAAGCACGTCAGATATGCATGAGGGTTTAACTCTTGATGAAGCTGTAGAAACGCGCCCCAAAGTGATGATCGTGGATGATTCGCCTGTGTTGCTGAAACAATTTGGCAATTTACTTACAAGTTGGGGATATCAATTAAGCCTAGTTAGTGACTCCGCCAACGCAACTAAGCAAATTTTGTCAGAAAAGCCCAACATTGTATTTATGGATATAAATATGCCTAACTTAAATGGGTTTGAACTAATTAAACAAATTCGTCGGCAACCTTCATTAGCTAGCATCCCTTTGGTTTTAGTCACCTCCGAAAATACAATTACCAACAACTTTCGCGCCAAATGGGCAAATTGTCGGTTTTTAAGTAAGCCGCGCACCTCCAATGATATTCAAGAATTTCGTGAGCAAGTTCGGGCGATTTTGCAAGATTTGATCGCCCCATCATCATAGATACACAAGAGCAGCGCCGCTTTGCGCCGCCACTCTTGTGTGGAGTAACCAGCAATTCTCATTATGAAACCGATTTTGGTGTTTCCAGCGCCGAAGGCGCTGGAAACACCAAAATCGG
>NZ_NDHW01000223.1 GCF_002251945.1 Pseudanabaena sp. SR411 | reverse complement strand
TCTTGGTTGAGGGTACTGGTGTTAAGCCTTATCTTGCTTCTAAGTTACGTGGTTGTGTAGCGATTGGTGCTTCGGGCGGTCAGTTTATATCTAGTAAAGAAACTTTACAAAGTTACTTTGATGCGATTGGGGCTAAGCCTGAATTAACTAGATTGGAATATGCGATCGATGCGGGTGACATTGTTAACCCGTCCGTGATGCGCCGCCATGAGAAAAATCTGGATTTCTTGACTGAGCTAGATTTTGCAATTGATGTTCTCTGGTGGGGTCAGGTTTCTAAAACGGATGATGATATTGATGAGTTATCTACTGATGCAGCGATTCAGCTTTTGATGGTTGAGCAGTTTTTTCAGATTGCTAATTACCAGCCCAAACCTAAGTTTTCACCGTTCCAGTGGTTAAAAGATAAACTTTTTCCGAAGAAGGTGGCTAATGGTTTTGCTAATAAATCTGACAAACCAAGGCGATCACCTCAATCTACCTTGCCCAAATTTGTATATGAGGCTGGGGCAAGACTGGAAACTTGGCGAGATTCATTATTAACTTACAAACATATCCTTGATGCTTCGGCGACGGGTACGGGCAAAAGTTATGATGCGGGGCAGTTGCGTCCTGAGATGTTTGATGGTGTTGAAAGGATCATCTATATATCTAATGATTCTCGTAATGTCACGACTTCCACTTTGCAAGATTGGGAGATTTTACCTGCGCGTCACAACGGCTTAACTAATAAATCTGGTAAGTTACGCCGTGCTAAACATGGTGAAACTCTTCATGCTCAGGCGAACTGCTCTCGGACTGGGGCTATTTCGGCTCTGCGTGATAAAGGAGTTGCTGATACTAAGGTCATTTGTGAGACTTGCCCTTTACTGAATGCTTGTCGTAGCAATTCAGGTGATGGATTTGGCTTTAGACATCAAAGAGCGATCGCTTTTAATTCTAAGATCTTGAGATCTCATCCCATGAGTTTACCTAGTCCTGATGAGTTTGATTATTCCAAAACTTTGCTTATCTGGGAGGAGGTATCGGAGAGTTTGACGACGATGCGTCAGATTTCCGTTGGTCGGGAGGATGTGGATCAGGCGATCGCTTTGATTTCTCGCTCTAGTCTTGACCATAGGCAACAGATTATTGATGTTCTCAATAATTTGCATGGTTTGCTTGGTAATAAGTCTTACCACGGGCTAGATTTTCATGGAATTAAATCGGCAATTCCTGAAGTTATTGATACAACTTTGTTGGCTGAATTACTTAAACCAGATCTATCGATTCTCGATACGGTTGATGGCATTGCTGATTCTGAGTTTGAGAATGCTAAGGGTAAGGATAAGCGCGAGTTGGCTAAGTTTCATGCTTTGCTAAAACGAGAAACTACTTTCCATGCTGATGAAATTAGGCAAAAGATTGACCGTGAGGTTTTGAAGCAATGGTTGGTGGAGTTTTTGGATATTCTTTCTGGGGCTATTTCTCACGGTGATTTGCATATTCAATATACAAAGTTAACTGTTTCTCTCGCGGATGAGAGGTTAAGAGATATTGCTCATAAGTCGGCAGCTAATCTTTATCTGGATGCTACGGTTGATGTGAAGGATTTACAAATGCGTCTCGATGCTCCTGTCCATACCATTAAGCAATCAGGTGAGTTGGTTATGCCGCAGATTTTTCAGGTGCATAATCTGGGGCGTTTAGGGATGCAGCGTCGTGATGGTCAGTCGGCTAAAGTGCAGGCGATTATTTCTCATCTTACGGAACTCGATCCAACTACGAAGGTGATTGATTTTAAAAAGTTTGCTAATTCTGATGCTCATGGTTTCTGGTTCCGCGATTCCCGTGGCTCTAATGATTTTAAAAATGCCAAAACTTTTGTGATTGTTGGTACTCCTTGTGCCAATATTGCCATGCTTCGTGCCGATTATGTGGCGATGACGGGCTTACATCCAATTGATAAAGATCCTGATTTTGCGGCGTTTATCGATCGCCATATTTTGGCTACTGTCCAGCAGTGTTTTGGTAGGAAGGCAGGCGATCGCTTTCAGGATGGTGATGTTATTTACTTTTTGTCGGATTTTGATCTTGGTGATATTCCTCATACTCTGATTAAGTCTGGTGATATCACTGCTGAGGCGATGTCTAATTTGGAGATTTTGCAACTTAAGGTGGCTCAGGTGATTAATGCTGTTGCAGATGGTGGTTTTGATTTGCTGAATGCTTCAGAACGCCAGTTATGTCAGTATTTTGAAATTAAGCGCGGGGTGCTGCGTTACCATTTTGATTGGATCAAACTGTTATTAGATTCTCTATATAACCAATTGATCCATAGTTTTAATGAAAATCTGGTTCCTCTTACTGATTCTGTTGATCTTGCGATCGTTGATCTTTGGGCTGRTGTAACTGAGTTATTTTTTGCTGAAGAGATACCACTAAAAGATACTTTGGCTGGCATATTTGAGTTCTTTGCTGAACATATTCCCAACTATTTGCATGGTTATGTTCTGGCTAAGCTTTCGGTTCAGGCTTGTCATAAGTTGTTCTCAACTTTGGCTGTCTTGGCGTTCTAGCTGACTATAGTTGAACTCACCTTAAGACTCTAAATCTAGCCAGATATTCTTCTCCATGACGTGAGTCAATTGAATTACTGACTGGTGAGATATTGAATGTGTCAAAACTAGATGAAAATAAATCTCGGATTTCCTCAAGTGTTGTGCCGAACGGTGGTCCATCAGGTCGATTGTGCGCCCAGAATAAGGCAATCAATTCTCCATTGAGTTTTAAAATTGACCGCACCATTTTTACATAATCGGAGCGTTGTTCGGGACGGATCGCGCAGAAACAAGTATGTTCAATGGCATAGTCAAAACTGGCTGGAAATTCTTGGGGCAATGCAAAAATATCTCTTTGTAGAAATTGTATTGATATTTCCATTGTTTGGCTTAGCTTTTGACCCATGGCGATCGCGCTAGGTGCAAAATCAAAACCAATCGTATCAAAGCCATGTTTTGCAAACAAAATCGCATCATGCCCTTGACCACAGCCTATCACTGCGGTCTTTCCAGCAATTGGAGCCTGAGTTGATGCTAGTAAACTTGTAAAAGGTGGGGCTGCCATGCCGATATCCCACTTAGCTGTATTTTCTTGATATCGCTGCTCCCAGTATTCTGGATTGATTGTTAGCATAAACCCACATTCCGCTCTTATTTTACTGAAAAAAATATTTAGAAAGCAAATCCTTATACAGCAAGTATTTTGGGCTTTAATCCCAAAAGAATCACTATTTTAACAATTTAAATAATGATTCACTAATAGGAATTACTATCATTAATTTCTCAGGAAATCGCTGAAACCCTCATTGTCTCGTTGTAAATATTTTTAGGCTTCCATTACGAGCGGAATGTGGGATAAAGTCTAATGAAATAAAATTTTGAATGGGTGAGCTATGAAACAGTTATCAGATTGGGGTATCACCAGTGATTGGTGGCGCGGGTTACGTGGTGAATATTGGGTAATCGCCCAAGGTGTTTTATTATTTGGCTTCGCAATTTTACCGAATAATAAACCTAGCTTTATTGATCTGGATTCATCTGTTGTGTCCTACGCAAGTTTAGGGCTAACGTTTGTTTCTGGTGTTGGGGCAATGATTTTATTGGGGCGCTCTCTCTTCGATCTTGGACAAAATCTGACTCCATTACCGTATCCCAGAGATGATGGTCAGTTAGTGCAAACGGGTGCTTATAGTCTGGTGCGACATCCTTTATATAGTGGTGTTATTTTTCTTGCCTTTGCTTATGCGAGTTGGCAAATAAGTTGGGTACATTTTTTAGGCGCGATCGCTCTATTCATTTTCTTTGATGCTAAAGCGACCAAAGAAGAGGTTTGGCTCACAGAAAAATTTCCTGCATATTCCAACTATCGTACTTCTGTGAAGAAGTTACTTCCTTGGATTTATTAGCTTATGACGGTTCTTCTTGCTCGATCAAAGATTCTATTTGAGCTATAAGTTTTTCTAGTGACTTTTGTTTTTTCTTGTCATCCCAAACTGGTGATTTTTTTAGCCTTTGAATAGAACTTGTAAATCTATTCTTTAATGTGATGGGTTTTTCAATGCTTTGACTTGCTTTGATATCACGAATTTTCTCCTTTATCTGAACTAGGGACAAACTCTCGGTGATTGTTTCATTTAATAATAACTGGCGAAGATCGGCATCTTTAACTGTAGCGATCGCCGTTGCTTTGGTATATTCGATTTGTCCTTGACGTAGTGCTTCTAGTACTTCTGTCGGCAAATTTAGTAAAGGTAAGCGATGTGATATAAAAGTGTCCCACTTGATTAAGCCAAACCCTTCAAACGTTGATCTAATAATTTCAATTTCTGAATTACTTACAGTATTTTTTTCAACCTCACCACGAACCTCGTGGCGCATTCGATACAAAGTGGCGATCGCTTGCTCTTGAGGAATTTTTAACTTTAGAGCCAAAATTTGTAAAATAGCTTCAGTTTCTTCGAGGGGATTAAGGTTCTCGCGATGTAAATTTTCAACCAACCGAATTAAACTGGTTTCTTCATCTGATAACTCTTTGACAATAGCAGGAATTTTTGAGAGCCCAATTTCTTTACAAGCTCTAAAGCGCCGTTCTCCAGCGACTAGCTCATAATGATCAGAGTTTTGAGCAGATTTTATTGACCTTAATAAAATTGGTTCTAAAACACCATGCTGCTTGATCGATGCGACTAATTCCTGCATTTTCTCAGGATCAAAGTAGCGTCGGGGCTGTTTGGGTGGCAGATCAATTTTGGTGATTTCAATTTCTCGATTCAGTCCAAAATCTTCATCTTCATCAAGCAGTAGAGGAGCCAAATTTTTTAATTTTGTTCTCTCAGAATTTAAGTTTTTCTGCATTACAGTGCCTCCATTGCTAACGATATTTCATCAAAAACTGCTAAAACTGCTAAGTGATTTTCGCTTTTTTTCTTAATGTATTCCAGAAAAGGCTTGCCATATTGAGAAGCTTCAGATACAGCAGTAGCACGAGGCAACGGAGAGAATACTGTGCTGATTTGGGATAACTGTGAATTAATAGACTCAAGAGTTTGACGATCCATAGAGTTGCTAGACCAATATCTTGTAGGCAAGAAACCTGCGATCGCTAAGCTTTTATTCAGCTTACGACGAATTGTTCGGAATGTTCCTAATAACATATCAGTACCCATCAATGCTTTGTACTGAGTTTCAATTGGCACTAACATATGAGTTGCTGCCACTAAACAATTGATACTTAAAAGTCCCAAGCTAGGAGGACAATCAATCAGAATATAGTCATAGTCATCAAGAATAGGCTCTAGAATTTCCTTGAGTCTAAACTCACGCTGTATTGCTGTTGCTAGGCGAATTTCGGCATTTGCTAAAGCTACAGATGCGGGAACCAAGCTCATTTTATGTAACTGTTCTGGGTAGATCGATATGGCGACTCTATCACTCTCGTTCTCTGGCTCATCAGCGATAAGGGCATCGTAAATTGTGTCCTGTAGATTTGTAATGTCAATCCCCATGAAAATTGTTAATGAAGCCTGTGGATCCATATCTACTAGTAGGACTCGATGCCCTCTTAAAGCAAGGTGATAGCCTAAGTTTTGGGTAACTGTAGACTTACCAACTCCGCCAGCTTGATTAAATAATGCAATAATTTTAGTCATAGCTTTTTGGCAGTTTTGACAAAGCTTTTTTAGAATACAACATTTTTGGAGCTTGCAGCTTTTTGATCGAGTTATTCTGGCTTATATTTCTGGTTACAACGTTGTAACCAGAAATATAAGGTGGTTTCAAAAGCTCTAAAGTCCTTTATTTCTATGGTCTTGACATAGTTAAATCAATTTTTCTAAGTCCTAAAATCTAAAAGTTATGCCGAACATATACGAACTTTCTCAAGAAGTATATCAGTTAGAAAAATTTGAGCAAATTGTTTCTGGGAAAAACATCCAGATTGAGCGCATTATTTCCACAGGACAAATTACTCCGTCAGGACAGTGGTATGACCAAGAACTTGATGAATGGGTAATCTTGATTCAAGGTGAAGCTGAGCTTTCCTATGCAGACGATACGAGAATAAAACTAAAAGCGGGAGATTATCTGCTCATTCCCGCACATACAAAGCATCGTGTTGAATATACCAGTATCGAGCCAGCCTGTATTTGGCTTGCTGTGCATGGGCAACTTTCCTCTTAACTAATCCAAATCTCGTTTGAATCATAAAAGCTTCCTCGTTGCTCAAGTTTGAAATCACCCAAAAGTAAACCGAGCCAAATTTCTACAATTGGTAAAGGCAAAGCAGTTTGTAAGTCTATCAAGCGCATAGGAGAAAAGTTGCTTCTAATGTAATGCGCGATCGCCTCAATCCAAGCCGAAACATTTTCAGTGTGAGCATTACTAATAGCTTGTTCTAACTCCTCCTCAAAACTAAGTAAACTCTCCTGCTCCAAAGCTTTAATCAAAACCTCCTTATCAATTGCGCCAACAATCGCATTACCATTTTTCGTTTGTTCAGGATTCTTCCTCGGTAAACTCGGCAATGGCTCAATAAACTGGTCAAAATCCACCACCATAGACTGACGCACATAACGATCAAAAGCATCATCAGCCATGATCGGCTCATCCTTTACCGCACGAGAAAGCAACTCCTCAAATAAATAGCTAGAGCGATCGCAAAACAAATCAGCAATCTGACAAACTGCTTCTCCTGCCACTCGCAACTGCGATCGCGTATCGAGATCAATATTCCATAATTCGACTCTAACCCACATTCCGCTCGTAATGGAATGAGAAAAACAATTACGAAACAGGTGCAGGGAGCAAATAATAGCGTTGGCAGGTGGGAGAAAAAAACTTTAAAATATGAAGCCGAAGAGGAGACAAAT
>NZ_NDHW01000222.1 GCF_002251945.1 Pseudanabaena sp. SR411 | reverse complement strand
AACTGCTTCTGCCAATCTTTGAGATCTAACGGCTTGTTCAGAAGCGCTTCGTTTTGGTTCATTTTTTTACTGTCTTTTTATTTCATATTTTACCATGCCTTACAGCGGGAAGGGAGTAAGTCGCAGTATGAGCAGAAAAAATATAAAAAGTTTTCTTGATTTTTTATGGAATGATGCGAAGAAAAATCCTTTGAATTTAGTCTCTTATACAAGTGAGATGGATGCTAGAGTTTCGGCGCTTACTAAGGGAGTTGAGATAGATTGATAGAGGTCAATGAATGGAAAATTGATTGTGATTGTTTGGTTGGGATATCTAAGGAATGAGGGTGGGAAGAATGATTGTTATAGGGTTTTTTGGAAAATGGTTGAGAAGGTTGATTTTCCTTCTGATGTTGAGCAGTTGATCGAAGGATCTAACATTTTTTAGTATAGCGATCGCCTAAATCAAAACCCAAATACACCCGCGATCGCTCAATAGTCCCAAGGGTTAATGATTGTGATTTGGCAATCTTGGAAGTCGTCAACATTGCGAGTGACGATCGCTGCATTATTAGATAGACATATAGAGGCAATCAGAGCGTCAGCTTGAGCTATTGGTTTACCTTTTTTGCGGCGATCGCTGGTAATTTGAGCAAAACAGTTTGCTGCATCTGAATCAAAAAATAAAATCTGTCCTACAAAGTCTTCGGTAAACATGGCTTGTGCAGATTCTTGTAAAGCTTTACTGCGTTTACCTTCTGGCATTATAGCGATGCCGCCAAGGATCTCGGCTTGGTTAATGCTGGTGGTAAATAGGTTTTCTCTAGGCTGAGCAGCAACCCAAGATTTGACAGTTTGCGAACCTTGGGGTTTCATCAGTTCTGACAGGATGTTGGTATCAAGAACAATCTTCATAGATCGAATGTTGGTAAGGAACGCATGGGTTTTCTAGGAATTTCGGGGATTTCAAAGTCTCCAAAGTCTGCAAAGCGTCTATTAATGGCGGTAGCGAGGTCAATATTGCTTGGCTTTTTGGGTGCTAATACGCTTTTGAGAATTGCTTTAATTTCAAGCTCAATGGTGCGCCCATGTTGGGCGGCGCGTTGTTCTAGCTGTTGGGCAATGTCTGGTTCTAGTTGATGAATGGTGATGGTTGACATGGCATTGGGGAGTAGTAGAAAGGTGTCATTAAAATTATAACAATCCATTGCCTCCAACCAAGTAAGCTTGAATTCTCCGCGATCGCCTAAATCGAAACTCAAATACATCTGCGATCGCTTCTCTAGGAATTTCGGGGATTTCAAAATCTCCAATGTTTGCGAAGCGTTTATTAATGGTCAACATTACTTAATTTCTTGGGTGTAATACGCTTTTGAGAATTAGCAACTGTAAACCACAAATATTATTAGATGCAAGAAATTATAGTAAATATTATTTAGTTAAAACCCTATTTTTGTTAATGTTTATCATATATTTGTAGCTTAAATACGAAAAATCAAAATTATATATCTCTATTTTTTTATTGACATAGAAACTAAATTAGATTAGCATAATTATTAAAAGGTAAACTGAGCTTTATTGTAGGTAAGAGCCATGTCTGTTAACTATTCTGAACAGCTTAAAAAAGTTTCAGTTAGGGATGTACAGAATGATGTTATTGGACTTTTAGAGAAAATTGAAAGTCTAATGGGGCGTGCCAGCAATGCGCTTAAATCTGATGGCACGGGTAAAAAATACGCAGAATTTGAGCGGCAAATAGTTAACAAGAAGCATGATGTAGAAGAGCTTGAGCTAGTCATGTCTATTGTAGCCCCGATGAAGGCGGGAAAATCTACAATCATCAATGCTGTTGTTGGATTCGACCTTTTGCCAAGCCGTGCAGCAGCAATGACTACTTTGCCTACCGAAATTGTATTTAACAAAGAACTTACAGAGCCTATATTGATTGTGCCTGAAGATTGTAGTGATGCTTTCAATACAACTGTAGAAGCAATTAAAGGCAAAATTCGTGATGAAGGAATTGCTACAACTCAAGATAGGATCGCCACACATCCTCATTTACAGGAATTATTGCAGGAAGTAGAGACTACTGATGGATTCTTAAATTCTGATGAGGTCAAGGGTACTGATGAAATTAAAAGGGTATTGACAGCCCTAAATGACATAGTACGTTTGGCTTCAATACTTGAGCCAACTAAAGATCCACTTGCACGAATCCGAGATTTACCAAGAATTGAAACTCCTTTCTGGCGATCGCAAAAACAAGACGATCAGGCGGATCTACTTGGGAGTTTAGTGATTGTAGATACTCCAGGTCCGAATGAAGCAGGAGAAAATCTAAAACTGTCAGCCGTTGTTGAAGAGCAATTAAAGAATAGTTCGATAATTCTTATTGTTCTTGACTTTACACAGCTAAATAACAAAGCTGCGGATGATATCAAGCGTCAAGTGAAACCAATAATTGATCTGTTAGGTAAAGAAAATCTCTATGTTTTAGTCAACAAGGTTGATCAACGGACTGAAAACGATCCAATGACATCGGAAAAGGTAGAGCAATTCGTTTTAGCCGATCTGGAACTTGGGAACCGAAAAGATACTGATAGGGTTTTTGAAGTGGCGGCAAGATGGGCATTTTGTGCAACAAACTTTTTGTCAGAAGCTCAAGATAATCCTGATGCTGAACTAACTCAATTATCAACAACTCGCCCTTTAGCAGAGCAGGTGTTTGGTATTGACTGGGAAGAGGATCTAGAAGATTCAAGCCTTGCTGAGTTGGAGAAAAAAGCTCAAAGACTTTGGAAAAAGTCAGGATTTCAATCATTCCTTGATCGTTCTATCAATGCTCTTATGGAAAGAGCCGCCCCTCTAGCAATGAAGTCAGCACTTAACTATTGTCGAGGGCTTTTGAATGAACTAAAAGATGATGTATCTTTGCGAAGTAGTGCTATTTCTCAAGATGGTAAAAAATTACGCAATGAAGTTCAGGCATTAGAGGCAGACTTGAAGCGTCTTGAATTGTGCCGAATTAAACTTAAGGAAGTTGAAAGGGTTAGACTCAATCTTCAGGAAAATCTTGGTGGAATCTTAGAAGTTGTAAGGGAAAGTGCATTAGTGAACCTTAAAGACTTTTTCGCAAAAGAAGAGTATGAGAAAGCTGATTCGCTAAAAAAATTAGATATAGAAGCCAGAAACTTTTTGCTAAAGCCAATTAGTTCATTACCTCTTTTCCCTGATTTTATCTCTAAGATGTTTAGAAGTTTGGAATTTAAACCATCAGGAATATTTGAGTTCTCTACTGAGGAACAAGCTGAGAAATTCGCAAATCAATCTATTCTTTATGCGAAGCAGAAATCTGAAGCCATTTTATCGAGCTATAAAGATAGAATTGAACAGGAGATCGATAAGGCTCGAAGAGGATTGATTGATTTTCTAGATCAAGAGACGAAGCCAATTATCAATCAGGCAAAAGCCAGACTCAATCAGAATTTTAATGTTGATTTATCCCTCCCTGCACCATCTTTTGATTCAGATGGAATAAATTTTGCAAATCCAAGAATCAAAAATAATTCTCGTATGGTTGACCAAGGATATGAAACTATTAAAGTAAAAAAGAGATCTTTTTGGAATTGGCTTTGGTTTGTTGAATTTGAAGTAGACGAAAAAAGGAAAAAGCCTGATCGCAAAGAGAACTATTACATAATTTCTTTGGAAGAATTGATTCCTGAGATCAATCAATCAATTGAGAACAGCATAGATGCTTTGCGTTCGGGAATTAACAAATATCTTGACAAAGATTTTCAAGAAAGAGTTGATTCTTTCTTTGATAACCTTGATACTTATTTGGGTAGTTATCGAGATAGCTTGAGACAGGCTCAATCTGATCAACAATTGTTAAAAGAGGAAAAGGATCGGCTTGTAAATGAGTTGAACACTATTGTTCCAGAGGCAAATGAATGTATAAAAAAGTGTAGTTCGCATCTTGATTTGATCGAGCATCTTTTAGCACAACATAAATAAATCAAGATATATATGTACTATCCTTCTACTCAAAGGCTGTATGAACTACAACGTAGAATTCCTGTAGTCGGGGATAAAGCTCTGATCGATTTAGTTAACGGTTTATCAGTTAGCAAAGATATGTTGCGCTACCGCAAGAGTCGTGGGTTTTTCGGCAAGATTTTTGACAAACTTGATGGTAGTAACGAAAAACGTAGATTAATTTTAGATGGTAATCTAATTGCTGGACAAGAAGCTCTTCAAGATTGGGTCTTGGAACTGTGTGACTCGTTAAGTATTTCTCAAGTTGCTCTCACAGAAACACAACGCTCTCTTCTAGAAGTCCGTGATGCTGTTCGATTGTTAAAATCTCAGCAGTCAACATTACAAGCTTTAGGATTTCAACTGGAAAGCTTAGCACAACAGTTTGGCGATCGAATTGATAAATTAGAAGCAAAAGTTCGCCAGTTAGAGATCCGTGTAGCTGCTAAGGAAGATATCGACAATATTTTTGCAGCTTGGGAATCTGAACAGACCTACGAGAATTTACCTTGGTTGATTCAAATTGTATTACTGGCACAAGAAGTATTTTCTAGTTCAGTAACACTGTATGAACTAGAAATGGATGATCGGGAGAAATATCGGCAGCTTTTAACCAACAAAATTGTTACTGCAAGTAAGCAGATGCCGAAAGGGCTAATTGGTTTCGGTGAGTTGCTTACTATCTCCTGTAAGGAACTACGAAAAGAAGATATAGAACTTACAGCAAGCCTACTTGAAGTCCGTTCTATTCATCCTCATCGCATTTTAAACAGTCCTTATATATTTACGATTGGTACAACCTTAGAAATGTATGCGTTACCAGAAGAAAGTAGACCCAATAACCCTGCCCGTCATGCGATTGGGCTATGTCGTCAGCAAATTGAATCAATCCCTCGAATGCTCGAAGTACGGGAGTTAGTTACATACATAGTCGAAGAGGTTGCTGATGATTGTCTAGGTAAAGTTTCAAGAACCTTCTAAACTATATGAACTATCCTAATAAATCTACAGTTGGACTTGTCTTGGTAGGTGGCGGAGCAAAAGGAGCTTACCAAGTTGGCGCTCTTAAATACCTTGATGAAATTGGACTAGATCCCCATATTATTGCTGGTACTAGTATTGGCGCTCTCAATGGTGCAGTGCTTGCTTCTAATGGGACTTTTAGCCAATCAGTTCAACGATTGGATCAACTTTGGACAGACTTAGGTGAAGCAGAGATTTTACGCCCGAATGCTGGGCTTATGAAGCCACTGATAAGTTATGGTTTACAATCGACTGTTCCAATGTTCCGAGAATGGATGCTTTCATTTCTTTATGAAATTGGTATTTTAGAAGATACAAAGTCAATCTTTAATCCAGCACCAATAGAAAATTTTCTCCGTCAAGCGGTAAAACCCGATCTATTGAGAAATGGTACAGAACTCTGGATCACTGCTTTTCCTTCCCTTAACATTCCCTATGTAGACAACGATTTACTAGTAGCAGCAATAGATTTTTTTAGATCCCGTATGGGTACAAAGGCTGATTGGCTTTGTGTTCAAGATTGTGATGATGACGATACTCTGTACAATACAATTCTCGCTAGTGCTGCAATACCACTAGCTTTTCCGAAACGGCAAGTAAATGGGAAGAAATATGTTGACGGCGCACTTGCAGATAATATCCCACTAGGAGCATTAGCTGCAAAGGGTTGTACCCATGCAATAGTTATTCATTTGGGGAATGGGACAACATGGGATCGATATGATTTTCCTAATCAAACCATTATTGAGATCCGTCCTGAGCAGTCCATTAATAAATCGGATGCTTTTCTTATAGGAGAAGGCTCTGCTTTACTGGATTTTAGCCCCGAAAGAATCTCTGAATTAAAGAGACGAGGTTATGCTGATGCAAAGCTATGTATGGATAATATTATTCGCACCTTTACGGGAATAGGAGATCTTCGAGCATCCACAGATTCTTTGATTAATTCTACTCGACTTCTTATGGAGGATGATCCTCTATAAAATTACTTTTAAACCAGCATTAGGAATCCAACAAGTAGCCAGCCTGAAACTAGGAATCGTCAACTTCGCCCAAAAGCGCAGCGTCAAGACCTCCTATACCGTTTGGCAATGGT
>NZ_NDHW01000022.1 GCF_002251945.1 Pseudanabaena sp. SR411 | reverse complement strand
TCATCGTCTGGACAGTTAAGCTAGTCTTGGGAGACTTGGCTCTGATGGTTATGTACGGACTGATTACCGTGATTCACCATCAAACGAATCGCACAATTTTTTTCCCCGCGAAGTAAAAATCCCAAACTTATTAGGTAATGCATGTCTATCCACCAATGAGAGTGACATATAATTAAGAATACGAGTTTTACCAACACCATTACTTCCAATTAAAACATGGACATTAGTTGGTGGATTTGATTCAGGTTCAACCTCAAAGTTCAGAACAATCCAAGGAGTTGAACTACCATCTTGATTTTGAACTTGATAGGAAAAATCATACGCAGATAGTCTCGCCCCTCCATCTAACAAACGGCGAAACTGTCCACTTACAGACATAGGGGTAACATTCCTAAGCAATGAAACTTTGGTTACTCTTTCTTCAATGGCTTTATTAAATAGTGACAGATCTGCAACAATATCTCTCAGACCGTTTAAAATTTGATATCGTATAGATGTATTAAGTTGCATTAATCCTGCATAATAGCTTTCTTCTTGCCCAAGAGAGAAAAATCTATCATCTAAAACATCGAATCCCTCTGGTATTTGAGGACTGCGATCTCCACTTTTCTGCATACCAAACTGTCCAATTTTGACAGTTCCAAGTAAATGTGATACACCTGCTTCGTCAAATACTTGCAACAAGAATGAAGTTTTAAAATGAAAATCGTCCCAATTATCCCTAATTAAAAAAGCTTTAGGGAAATTTGAAGATGAGGTTAGAGGAGATCTTGAAGAATGAACATTAAAAAACATAGTTTAAATTCAACTGTCAAGCACTTGTTTCGTTAGTAATTAAATCCCGTAAAATCTTGACTTGGAGCCATCCGTGTCACCATTATTTTTGAATTGCTTGCATGATAAATTCTTGCACAGAAAAACCTGTTTGATTTGCCTGTAATGCAACTTCATTGGATACTTCAATAGTAACTTGCATCGCTTTCGACCGTTAACTATAAATTTAAAAGCTTATATTCTCTGATTTTAGCGCAAAAAATTGCGATCGCCTTGCTAATTCGTAATGATTGATATATATAGGCGATCGCTATCTTTATGGCAGAACCTCACCCAACCCAAACTGCGTAAAATGATGGTCAAAAGTAAACGCCTTATTAATTCCTAGCTTTTCCATTACCACCTTGCTAGAACAATCCGTAAAACTCCACTCCTTATCCGAAAACCTTTGAAATACTTGCCAAGTTTCCTTAATATCATCTTCCGTCAAATAATAAATCGTGCATAGCGCATTAGCAAAGAACGCCTCGCCGAGATTACTTGCCCTTACCGTTTCACCTCTTGCTCTCAGAAGTGTCAAAGTCTCATCCACAACATAATCTGTAGTCAGAAGTACTTGGTTATTCGCGTTCAGCCATCTTGAAGCCCTCAAATGATTTTTATCAGAAGGAACCACACAAGCAAACCAAGCACTTGTATCGACAAGTATCATAAATATTATTGACCATCTTGAACTGAATAGAGAACTGCATCGTGATCTTCACCAGAAAATGTTTTTGTATCACCGATGATTGGTAAAGCTGCAATTCTAGCTAAAATATCTTTCGGAGATTTAGGAGTCAAATCACGCTTAAAAATGACTACTTCAACATGACACCCTTCGTCTAATTCGATAGGCTCAATCAAGCGCAATATCCCTTTCTCATAAACCGCCTCAAAAGTTCTAGGCATATGTTTCAACCCTGAAAGTCTATGTAATTATTGCCTAAAGTCTTAGTTGCAATGCATACAGATTTATATGTCTTGATTTTACCTCAAAAAAATGCGATCGCTTTGCCAATTTGTGATGATAGATTTAGGCGATTGCAGTGATCGCGACCTGTTGAACCACTAGATTAATAACGCCTCAATTTTGCCGATAACTTCATTGGTAATATGCTCTGAAGCCTTCTCAATAAAATCAATCTTTCTCGCTTGCCAATCCAAACTCTTAATCTGATCCGCAAGAATCACTCCCTTAGTCTTAGTATCCGTGAGCAGAACTTCAAACTTCCATCCCTTAGTTTTAGAAGTGATCGGACAAAGTAGAGCCAAGCTTGAACGTTGGTTATAGGCGATCGGCGAAATCACAAAAGCAGGACGATGCCAAGATTGTTCATGCCCAGACGGTGGATCAAAATCTAGCCAAACAATATCACCACGATCTGGAATGTATAGCTTTACCATGCTTCATTCCCAACAAAAACACCCGTGGAAACTTCTGCATGGAGATGCTCAGAAGTCATGCCATCCAGTAATTCATCTAGGGTATATTTCTTGCGCCGATGCGGTGTCAAAACAATCTTGCCATCAATAATCTCAATATTGATTTCGCTTCCAGCTTGAATTTGCACCTGTTCAGCTATAGCTTGAGGAATGCGTACAGCTAAACTATTACCCCACTTAGCGATCGCGGCAGTCATAAAAATTACCGTCAATGTATCTATATTGTATCTACATTAGCTTGATTCTCGGCTCATATCGGCATTAGTAAGATAAATTTACGATCTTTGGTTTCTTGGATGCAATCGCCATGCTAATTCGTGATGATCGATATAGGCGATCGCCCCACAAGATGCGATCAGATCCTTTAAACTGGAATAACTCTTAGATTTTCTGTCTTTTTTCAAATATTTTCAAAGCTAATGCCAAGTCCGACCCATTTACCCGAAGCCATTGATCGCATCGTCCAGCGATTTCAAAGGCTCACCGATCCCAAACAACGTTACGAACAATTGATTTTGTACGGAAAGAAATTAGCCGAATTTCCAGAAGCGCTCAAAACACCAGAAAACAAGGTGCAAGGATGTGTTTCACAAGTGTTTGTAGTTGCCGAGTTAGATGAAAATGAGCATGTTGTGTTTGCTGGCGACTCTGATGCCCTGATTAGTAAAGGTTTTGTCGGTTTATTAGCAATCTGTATGGGTGGTTTGACTCAAAAAGAGATTGAGTTGCTCACACCTGATTTTATTAAAGACACAGGTTTAGTAGCGAGTCTTACGCCTTCAAGAGCCAATGGTTTTTATAACGTATTCAAGAAAATGCAACAACAGGCGATCGAGATTGAATTGCCCAGTGTTCGCTAAATTCACCAAAACAAGAGGCTTAAGCCCCTTGTCAGTCTAAACAAAAAGCCTCGTATTGCGAGGCTTTTTGTTTAGACCGTTACCGTAATCGGACTAGTTGTTGATACCATCGCCGCGAGAACTTGGCTAGGAGATACGCTAAAGGGCAATCGATGAATATCAGAATTTGGCTGACAGGCGATCGCGGCGATCTGCTCTAACTCAGCAAGCGTGACTTGGCTTAAGCCCAAATCAGCGAGGGTCGTCGGCAACCCAATCTCTTGGTAAAACTTCAGCAATTGATGACGCGATGAGGCGGCGAGTTGATTGCCTTGAAATTCTTCTAAGCGCAGTTGCACCAGAATGCCATAGGCAACCTTTTCACCATGCAAAGTGCCATGGGTTTGATGTAAATGTGTTAGGGCATTATGAATTGCATGAGCCGCAACGGTGCGGCAGTTTGCGCCGCCGATCCCACCGATCGCCCCAGCAAGACAGACCGTTGCATCAACGACTTCGCGCCATAGGTTGCGATTAGGATTAGCGATCGCCTCGGCAGATTTTTGGAACAAAATATCGCGCAAGATTCGCGCTTCTTGCACAGCCGCAATCACCATCGTTTTGTCACTGCTGCCACTGCTGACGGAGGACTCGTACCATTTGGCGATCGCATCGCCAATTCCTGAAACAAGGGTGCGTTTAGGAGCCGTAGCAATCACATCATAATCAACGATCATCAAGTCTGGACAGCGATCGAGGGTCACATCATAGTCAAATGCGCCATCAGCATCATAGACATTGCTAAGGGCTGTCCAAGCCGCACAGGTTGCACCAGTTGTCGGAACAGTAGCGATCGGTAATTTGTGCTGATGCGCGATCAGCTTTGCGGTATCTAAAACCTTGCCGCCGCCAATACCAACAATTACGTGAGGGTTTTCTTGTTGAACGATTTGACTCAACAGAGCCAGATTTGCATCGTTACAATCAGCGATCGCCTCAGCATAGATAATTTCCAGATCAGTATTTTGGAGATAGCTGGTGGTGACTTGCTTTGCGGTTTCCCCAGCAATGACTAACACCTTATTTCCATAGCGCGATAAATATTTTGGGAGTTGCGCTAAAATCCCGTTTCCCCGTAAAAGTTGAGATGGGGCGATCGCCAAAATCGGTAATGCTTCCACCATAGTTGTGTCTGACATTTAGGTTAAGACATGGTAAACATAAGTTCTATTCTATCTCTTCTATAGCGATGTAAGTTTTGCTTAGGACATAAAACCCAAAAGATGAGTGGCGGCGCGAAGCGCCGCCACTCATCTTTTGCTAAAAAGGTAAGAATAGGCGGCGCGAAGCGCCGCCTATCCTTACCTTTTTAGGACTACCAGCTTTTTAGATTTGGTGAGTGAAGAGGAATTGTGATCAAAATCTCAGTAAACT
>NZ_NDHW01000221.1 GCF_002251945.1 Pseudanabaena sp. SR411 | reverse complement strand
CCCTAGATGGTCTAGATTCGATACTTTCATCTCTGTATTAATATTTACCTCCTCTTTTTTGATTTTCGATGATTTTGATTTTCGGTAATTATTTTACCCTTCCATTACGAGCGGAATGTAGGATTGAATTTTTCGGTAACGTTTGGTTAGGGGTTTTAGACGGCGGATAAACGGTAAGGTAAAGCGAACTTCGATCATAGATTTATGCTGTAGCGTCTTCCCAAAGTTGTGATACTGGGAATGTTTGTCCTGCGGCGGCAAGTCTGACAGATTCTTGTAAGTCGGCTAATATTTGTTCTTTGGGTTCTTGTTCGTCAATCCAAGCCAATCCACTGACATTATCAGTATTTAAAGAATGGATTAGCTGTTGCCAAAGTTCTAAGGGGACAAGCACATCGGTTGCTTTGCCTTCTGCATCAGTGACGTAACGAATAAGGTTTTCAATTTGGGCGATCGTCATGGCGTTGGCTTAGGCTATATGTTTGGGTTTATCATAGCAAATTTATAAATTAGGAATTACGAATTAGGAATTATTCCCCTCCCCAAATTCTATTCAGGACTGTTTGAATCTTTTTCTCAAATCTCTCGATTAGTTCACGGTTGGCGTTGACAAGGGCTTGCTCGGCTTCGATTTCAGCAACGATCGCTTTTTGGGTTTCGAGAGATGGAACTGGAATTTTAACCGTTTTCAAAATCTCAATATTAATGTTTTTCTGTGCAGCCTGCGGAGCTATATCATTTAAGTATTGCTTTTGAGTTCGCATCATCAATTCTAAAAAGTAAGGTTCTATTCCTTCTTTTGGAGTGAGTCCAACTACGCTATCAGGGAAACAGGAAGGGAAATCAAGAACGGCTGTATCACCAATATTTGCAGCAATTGTTACTACAACTACAGGCGGCTGAAACATTTTACTTACTAATAATCCATCTTCATTCAAAGTTTGCGTATATGTAATCTTTCCACCGTTTGCTCTTACAATATCGCCTGTCTGAATAAATGGATAGTTACCACCATAAAAGCGTGGTTCATTTCGTGGTCTGTGAGAAAACTTACCGCGTTGAATTTCGCATATTTCTTCAAGTGGAATGATATCCCAATCAGCATTGATCGCTATATGAGGTCGATAATTATCAATGACTGCACGAGAGCCGTTGATGACTTTTTGATAGCCCTCGATTTCGGCGACTATTTCTTGTTGGATAGAGATCGGGGGGAGCGGAATTATAGTTGAGGATAAGTTTTCTTTACTTACAAATTGGACAGTTCCACCTCTCTGGAACTGCTTAAAGAAATCAATAGCAACTAAATGATCTAAGCAATATTTTAAGAAAAAAGAATTTAGCTGTTCACTTGGCTTAATAATAAAAATATTCCAATGAATTAGAAAATCTTCTTCTTTCGTAACAACAATACTTTTCCCAATCGTTCCAATATTAGTAAAAAGCACGTCATTTATACAAGGCTTATATTTGTCGCGGTAAATATCCCAATCTCCCAATGACATATATTTCATATTGTCGAAATCAAGAGAACCAGAAGTAATATTTCTCGATTGGATAATCGGAACACCCGTTTCAACAAATTCGATTTTTAATCCAGCCGTATTTATCCCCTGATGCATATTTTCTACAACCTCTTGCAATTTCACCATAGGGAAATTACTACTACTAGAGATTACTGTTTTATATCTCTCTCCACTCAAATTATATTCACCATTCGCTGCAATTTTCTCTTTCGGTACAATCAACCCAAGCGAGAACTCAAGATCATCAGTTGAAACTTGATTACGAACAGCTTGCAAATATTCTGCTAACTCGATTTGAACCTGTGAAAGCTGCCCACCAGAAACCTCTCGCCTTTGCGCTCCCAAACCAAACCCATCATTTTCTACTTTAAAAAACGCAATCTTATCCGTCTTCTTCGCCAAAGACTTATCAAGAATTAAAATCGAAGTCTTCACCCCAGAATAAGGATTGAAAACCCCAGCAGGAAGTGAAATCACTGCCACCAGCGAATTCTCAACCAACATCTTTCGCAAATCCTTATAAGCAGTCTGACTCTGGAAAATAATCCCCTCAGGCACAATAATCCCCGCCCTACCCCTTGGCGAAAGATGTTCCGCCATATAGTCCACAAACAGAACCTCACTCCGCTTCGCCTTAATCGAAAACCGCTTATGGGGCTTAATCCCACCCTTCGGCGACATAAACGGCGGATTCGCAAGGATCACATCCGCAAACTCATTCCATCGATCCTCAGAAGTCAAAGTATCGTACTCAACAATTTGCGGACTCTTAAACCCATGCAAATAGAGATTTACCAACGACAACCGCACCATATCGGGCGAAATATCATAACCCTTAAAATTAGTCGCCATCAGCCCCTTCTCATCAGGCGTAAGCGTACTATTCCCCTGAGCATCCAGATTAGTCCGCAAAATATGCTTATACGCCGAAATCAAAAACCCCGCCGTACCACAAGCAGGATCGAGAATCACCTCACCCTTTTGCGGACGCAAAACCTCCACCATAAAATCAATAATATGGCGCGGCGTGCGGAACTGACCCGCATCCCCCTGCGAACCCAACACCGACAGCAAATACTCAAACGCATCCCCCAACCGTTCCGAATGATCATAGGTAAACCCATCGATCACCTTCAAAAAACTCTTCAGCGTCTCAGGATCACGATAAGGCAGATACGCATTCTTAAAAATATCTCGAAACAACGCAGGAATCCCCGCATTCTGCGGCATCGTGCTAATTCCCTCACTGTAAAGGTTCAGCAACTCATGCCCACCCACCGTCGGACTCATCAACCGTCCCCAGCCATACTTCGCAAAGTCACCCGCAAAAAAAGTGCGATCGCCCCCCAACTCTTCCACCTCCGCATCCATATCATCCATAAACTTGTAGATGAGAGCGATCGTAATCTGTTCCACCTGTGACTTCGGATCAGGAACCTTCCCCACCAAAATGTCACGAGCAGTATCAATGCGGCGTTTAGTTTCAGTGTCTAACATTTTTAATCAATTACGAATTACGAATTATCAATTACGAATTGCAAAATCGTAAATTGGTAGAATATTATAACTCCTTAGCCATACCCCAAATCCCTAGTACCTACATCCCATTCGTAATTCGTAATTCGTAATTCCTAATTGAATATATGAAAACCATACCCGTAGATAAACTCACCACCGACTTTATAAACCTCCTAGAAGAAATCGCCACCACAGGCGATCCCATAGAACTTGATTGGCAAGGCAAACGTTTTCAAATATTGCCAGTACAGAAAAAAAACAGACTTGACAATCTTGTACCTCACCCAGAAGTATATATTGGCGATCCTGACGATCTTCTAAACATCTCTTGGGAGCATGAAATAAACCTTAATTTACCTTGATACCCATGTTGTAATTTGGCTTTACGGAGATACTGTTAACAAGCTGTCACCTTTAGCTGAGAATTTGATCCGTGAAAACGATATCTCTATTTCTCCAATGATTCGTTTAGAGTTGCAATATTTATACGAGATTGGACGATTAGGCTCATCTCCAAATCAAATAATTGAATATTTAGCCAATCAAGCAAACCTACAAATTTGCCAGAAAGACTTTAGTTCAATTATTCAACAAGCCATGCAAATTACATGGACTCGAGACGTTTTCGATCGCCTCATTGTCGCAAACGCAATGGTTAACGAAAATATCCTACTGAGCAAAGATCACAAAATCCTTGAAAACTATGCCCATGCGAGATGGGAAGAATTACGAATTATTTAATTACGAATTACGAATTAACTTGTGGCGCAAGCGCCTCTAAACCTCACCCTAAAAAAGCTTCTTCCCTATTCCCAATTCCCAATTCGTAATTCGTAATTCGTAATTAAATAATTCCCAATTCAACTAACAAACCTCTCCAAAGATACAAACTCCCTCACATACTCAGGAATCAAATCACGATAGGACTTTGGCACAGCCTTAAAATCATTCATCGAAAAAAATGCATTTGTCGCTAATTCCATGTAGTTCTTTCCCTCAATGATTTTCCGAATCTGGTCATTAGTCACATAAGCCTTAAAATAGGTCTTAATCGCAGGAATAGACTCGTTAGGTTGATAGTTTGCCACAAACTTCTCAAACTCCTCCTCCAATAACTCATCCTTCAACTTAAATCTCGGAATCAACCCAAAAATCTTTTCCAAAATCTCCCGCACCTCCAGCCGCCGATCCACCGCCGCCGCCTTCCGCAACTTTTCCAAAGTGTAGGATTGTTCAGAATTATCAAAAAATTTCTCATTCACATAGGCGATCGCCTTTTCCCAATGTCCGACCTCGATCGCCGCCGCCAATTCGCGATCGCTGCGAATCACCTCCTCAAAACGCTCAAAATATAAGCGATCAATCTTCATGCCACCATAGGCGATCGCTTCTTCCTTGAGACTCAACAAAATATCGCTCCCAAGATGTTCATAGCTGCCAATCCCTTTCACCGTCTCACCATCATCATTGCGATTACCCTGATTCTCACCTTTAGTCTCATTTTTCGGCTTTGGCAAAGCCAACACCTCATCATATTTAAAATCTTTCTCGAAATATTCACAGTTCGCAAAGAAATCAAACAACTTAAAACTAGTCTTTTCTGGCTCCCTAATGCTGCCCTTGAGATCTGGATCATGTAAATCATTCAAAAAATTATGCCTACGAGTCCCCCGTCCCTTAATTTGGATAAAATCTGTCGGCGAAAAAATTGGACGAAATAGCCCCAAATTCAACAAGTCAGGGCAATCATAACCCGTTGTCATCATCCCCACGGTCACACATACCCGTGTCTTGCTAGTGCGATAGGTTTCTAAGAAATTCGCCGTACCGCGTAAATTGTTATTTGTGAAATTACTCGTAAACTGTTGAGCGTCCGTAATTTGTGATGTCACCTGTATCGCAAAGTCTGATTGATATCGATTCGGAAATATCCGATCCGCCATCTCATTCAAAATTTGCGTCAACTTCAGCGCATGGGGCTGACTCACCGCAAAAATAATTGACTTCCCAATCTCGCCACTAATCGGATCGCGCAGAGCCCTCTCTAAAAAAGTCTTACAAAAAAGCTGATTGGTCGCAGGTGAAAAAAAGCGCTTCTCAAATTGCCGAATTTTAAAACTCTCTTCTGTCTTTTCACCTTCCTCATCAGTAAACTCCACCACAAACCCATCCTTAGACAAAAGCTCAGTCGTTACTCCTGTACGCCCATCCACCACCGTCGGCTGAATCAAAAAACCATCCCTCACCCCATCATTCAAACCATAGGTAAAAGTCGGAATCCCATCTGCACAGCCAAAAGTGCGATAGGTATCCAACATCACCCGCCGCTCAGATTCTCGCGGATCTTTAGTCGTGGGCTTAGCCCGATCAAACTGCTTCAGGTAATCCCTCGGTGTCGCCGTCAGCCCTAATTTGTAGCCAATAAAATACTCAAATACCGCTCGTGAATTCCCCCCAATCGAGCGATGCGCCTCATCGGAAATCACCAAATCAAAATCTGTCGGTGAGAATTGATCCTGATATTTGTTATTCACCAGCAATGACTGTACCGTAGTCACTACAACATCAGCAAACCGCCAATTATCTCGATTTTCCTTATAAATCACAGTCTTATAGTCATTTTTAAGTAGCAGATCAAAAGCTTTCTTGGCTTGCTCCTCTAACTCAATGCGATCAACCAAAAACAACACCCGCCGCGCATTCCCCGTCCGCAAAAACAACTTGATCACCGCCGCCGAAGTCAAAGTCTTTCCTGTCCCCGTCGCCATCTGAAACAAAAAGCGATCTTTCCCCTCTTTCACCGCATCCTGTAAAGCCGAGATCGCCTGTTTTTGATAATCCCTCAAAAAGCGCAACTTATTCTTCCCAATAAAATCTTCGCGCTCCGTTGGATTCTGCCAACCCGCATTACTGCGATAATCAGGAACCTGCGTCAGTGCCACATAATCATCATCGATCATTTCATCCACAAGTTTCTGGCGATCGGGCTTAGGCAGAGCCTTTTGATAACCCATCATCGACGCAGGGCTAGGAAACTCATCAATAGCATTTGGATTACCGCCTTCCAAATCCCATAGATAGTGCGAGTTCCCATTAGACAAGATTACAAAACGACATTTCTGTGAGTTTGCATAATCTCGCGCCTGTTCTTTGCCTACAAGCGGATTAAGCCTCTCCGCCTTTGCCTCCAAAACAATAAACGGAACGCCCTTGTCATTTAGCAACAAAAAATCAATAAAACCCCTTCTCGTCTTCTCGAAGTTCTCCCCAAACTCATCCAAATCCATAGATGTAATCTCAGTCCCTGCCTCAAGCGCTATATTCGCAGGTTGTCCCCCTTCCGCAAAAAAACGCCAACCAGCAGCCTCAAGCAACCTATTGATCTTAATTCGGGCTGTCGCTTCATTATTTCCCATTTTAAGCCCCCGTGTTAACCTAAAACACAGCTTAAATTTTCTGCTTTATTTCATTATATGACAACTAGCGATCGCCTTCATCTTTGCCAACTCCTTGGCGAAGATGAAGGCGATCGCACTAAGTCATGAGTAACTTTCTATGAATCCCAGAAATAGGCACATAGATAGCTAGTCAAAGCAGGGATTGGCAATCCTGTTCTCTGCGATTCAGCATTAGAGATTTGTGGTTGCAAAATAGTTTGACATTGCGGTAAAAACTTCTGCTTTTCTGGAGCTTTAGGTTTCAACTGTTTAAGCTGATTTACCGTAGCAGGATTGATCGTAATAACTGCTGACTCAGCCCTTTGTTGGATTTCTACCCATTTGCTAATTTGGACTAATTCTGTACGGTAAGCTTTGATGCGTTGTTGAGCATCACCATATAAAACAGAGTCAGTGGGAATCTCTTCTAGCTGCTTTATAGCTTGTTGCCGTTTTTCTTGGGCAGATTTCCAAACAGTTGACTTATGTGGCGGATTTTGGGTTAACTTCGCCGCCTCAATCGTGGCATTCTTTGAGGATTCTAGATTTTTATTAGCCGCCTGTTCGACATTGATTTTGCGATCAAATTCAGCTAGTTTTGGGCGCAGCGTTGCTAGCTCAGACTGAGCATCAGCATATAGCGAAGCAGGTCGATCAGAAATTTCTTCTAGCTGCGAAATGATCCTTTGTAAACGATTGCGTGTGCCAGTGAGAGTTTCTAGCTTCGTAATTTTCTTAGGATTAATATCTTGGTTACTGAAGTTCCTTGCATTGGCCAGATATTGTTGCTGATTAGAACGATCCCACACTAACCATCCGCAAATGCCGACAATGGCGATCGCCGCTACGCCAAAAGCCACGGAAAACATTAATGACTTGTCCCTAGGGTAAGCAGTCTTGATCGTCTCACTGGCTGTCTCGATAGTAGGAGCAGGCTTTTTGGTAGTGCGTCTGACGGTGGGTGGTGGAGGTGGTGGTAAAGGCATCGGCATCGCAGCTACAGTTGGAGAATCTAAACTGAAGTCCTCATCCTGATCCGTCCAAGATTCTTTCTGCTCTGAAGGCGATCGCCGTTTTGCTTCTTGACTATTTACTTCAAACGGATTTTCGTCAAACGTTCCTAGCTCAAAATTATTTTGCGGCAGGCTATCTAATTGCAAGTCGAGATTGTCTAAATCAAAATCCTCAGTCTTGACATTCTTAATTTCGTCCTGCTCAGGAGCATGGATATCATTATGCCCTGCTTTATTAGCGGCTGTTTTTAGATCATTTTCGATACTACTTTTAAAACTTTTTAAGTCATCAGGAAGATCAGATTCAAGATTTGAGGACTGAATCTCTGTCTCATCGCTGTTAAATGACAGGGTTTCAATTGCGCCGATATCGTCGAATTCTTCAAGTTCTTCAAGATCAAGTTCAATTAATGGTAAAGGTGGCTTAATCTCTGCTGTTCTGTGCCATTCTGGATGCTTAGCCCCAGACAACCTACCATATACAACTAAACTATCTGCCCCCTCGATTGGCAGCTTATCAATACGGCGTTTCACAATATCATAGAGAGAGGCATAGTCAACATCATCACCATCTGATCTGGTGATCAGAACATGTAACTGAGATTCTTTGCGGCGGATTTGGGTTTTTACCTTATAGTTTTGAAGGTCTGCCTCTATCGCATTGACAATGCTAGCCTCATCCATCTTGAGATCCTCATCCTTGCGTTTCGATCGCACATATTAAACGAAAAGCCATACAAATATCCAACAATATCCAACCAAATGACTACAAAAAGATGAACTTTTTGCTTCAAATTTACAATACAACCCGACGTTGGTGGACAGAATTTTCGTTACAAACCAAGCTAATGGCTTTGATTACGCTATTAGTTTCTTTGCTGATGAGTGCTGTCACCTTTTGGGCTGTCAACGATATTCAGACCGATGCTCGCCTCAATGATACGCGCTTTGGCAAAGATTTGGGGTTATTACTTGCCGCTAATGTGGCTCCCTTAGTTGCCAAAAATAATCTCACAGAGTTAACTCGTCTATCTAAAGAGTTTTACGATAGTAGCTCTAGCATTCGTTATATTCTTTACGCCGATCCTGATGGTGAGATCTTTTACGGAATTCCGTTTAACTCTAATGAAGTCAAAAATTCTTTAAGTATCAGACGACGTATTCAGTTACCCGAAGATCCAATGATGCGCCCCGATCGCCCTTTGGTCAGGCAGCATGTTACGCCACAGGGTGAAGTTACGGATATATTTGTAAATTTGCAGCATGAAGGCAAATCTTTAGGAATTATTGCGATCGGGATTAATCCTAATCCCACGGCGGTAGCCTCGTCGAGTCTAACGTTAGATGTGACTACGGCTGTATTTGTATCGATCTGGGCGATGGTAATTTTGGGGGCAGCATCCAACTCAGTGACGATTACGCGACCACTACGGGAATTGGTGGCGGGTGTGCAAAATATTGCTAGTGGCAACTTTAAACAACGTATTGACTTGCCCTTTGGTGGCGAATTGGGGGAATTAATTCGTAGCTTTAATGACATGGCGCAACGCCTCAAAAAGTATGAGGAGCAAAATATTGAGGAATTGACCGCCGAAAAAGCCAAGCTAGAAACTCTAGTATCGACGATCGCCGATGGCGCATTGTTACTCGACTCCGACATGCGGATCGTGCTAGCCAATCCTGCGGCGATCAAGATTATGGGTTGGGATCAAGAGCCTGTGAAGGGGGACTGGAAGTGCAAAAGCATTTTGAATATTCTGCCTGAGCGACTCAGTGCTGATTTAGGGCGATCGCTAATGCAGATTGCCACAGGCGATCGTGAAGGGGGCGAATTTCGGATTATGGCTTCAGGCGATAAGGGTGATTCAGTGCTAGCCCATGCCTTTCGGATTTGGATTACCAGTGTCTTAAGTTCTAGTAATGCCATTAAGGGGATTGCGATCACGATTCAGGACATCACCCGTGAGGTGGAGCTAAATGCTGCTCAAAGTCGATTTATTAGTAATGTTAGCCATGAGTTACGCACGCCTTTATTTAACATCAAGTCCTTTATCGAGACTTTGCACGAGTATGGTGATGAACTAAGCGAAGATCAGAAAAAAGAATTTCTCGGTACAGCAAATAACGAAACTGATCGACTTACACGCTTAGTCAATGATGTGCTGGATCTATCTCGATTAGAGTCAGGTCGTCAATATCATTTCTCAGCGATCGATCTATCAGAGACTGTGGAGCAAACAGTAAGAACGTATAAACTCAATGCTTCATCTAAAGGTATTGAGCTGATTCATGAAATTGAGCCAGATTTGGAGAGAATCTGGGGCAATTATGATTTGATTTTGCAAGTGTTATCTAACTTAGTTGGCAATGCTCTGAAATTTACGGATATGGGCGGCAAAGTCACGATTCGGATCTATCCTTGGCAAGATCAAACCACCACTCAGCCCCATCGCACCGTTAACTATATCCGTGTCGAGGTGGAAGATACAGGACATGGTATTCCTCCCGAAGACTGCGATCGCGTGTTTGATCGCTTTTATCGTGTCGAAGATAAAGTTCACACTCTTGAAGGTACAGGCTTAGGTCTATCGATTGTTCGCAATATTGTCGAAAAGCATCACAGTGAGATCCATATCAAGAGCGAGGTCGGTGTTGGTACAACATTCTGGTTTGACTTAAGCGTGTATCAAGATCGTTGTGAGTTACCAGTTATAGGCGCGATCGCTGCTCCTGTTCAGGCGATGACGGTTTAGGAATTGTGACTAAATGTTGTTTTAGGAGATTAAGTCGATGATTGCCCAACCAAAGCTAATTCTAGAAGTAAGCAAAGAAGATCATCAAATCATCATGTCTGCCGATGAGTACCTTGTTTGGGAAAGTCAGCAAGAAGAAAAATATGAATATGAAAACGGGAAAATCATTGCGATGACAGGCGGCACAATCCCTCACAGCCAAATTCCTGCCAATTTAGCAGCCTTGTTCATACCGCATCTGCGAGGAAAAGGATGCAAAGTATCGGTCAGTGATGCCAAAGTTCTTGTTAGATCTCGGAAATATTATTATCCTGATGTGGTTGTGTCCTGTGACGATCGCGATCGCTTCTCCCGTGATTTTTTGCAATATCCTGTGCTGATTGCGGAAGTTTTATCTCCTACTACCGAAGCACGCGATCGCGGTATTAAGCAGCAAAGTTATATGTCGATCGATACGCTGCAAGCCTATGTCCTAATCGACTCAGAGCGTCCTAGTGTCGAAGTTTATCAAAGGCATAGCGATCGGGCTTGGGAATATCAGTCTATAGCGATCGAGCAGACAACTTTTGAGAAAGATGATCCTCTTATTCAGATAACTAGCATCGATCTCCAATTCCCCTTATCTGCCCTCTATGAAAATGTTGATTTTCTTGATAGCTCTCAATTGTAGGGTAGACATATTGTTCGTTAATCAAAATTGCGGTCGCTGCTCCTGTGCAAGCGATGTCAGTCTAGTAATGTCGCTGCTGCCACAGCGATTATCTCTGGGTTAGCATTAGATCATGAAGTAATTCAAAGGTTACTCAGGAGTGAGATCATGGAAGAATCAGTTGTCTATCAAGAAATTTTGCGCGAAGGTTTAGCTAAAGGCAAAGCTGAGGGTTTAGCTAAGGGCAAGGTTGAAGCAACTAACCAAATTGCGCTCAATATGTTGCGTTCTAATATGTCTCCAGATTTAGTGGCTCAGTTAACTGGGCTAACCCTAAAACAAATCCAAAAACTACAAAAAATCTCTACAAAGAAACCTCGGACAAAGAAGCCACAGTAAAAAGTTGAGTAGGGGATTATCCCATGTTAATAAATACTCGCTAAAAGACACATTAACCAACTAACGAGAAAAAATGGGATTTTTTGGGATTATATAGTGTGATATTAAGCGCTAGAATTGTCTATAAGTCAAAATTTCTAGCTAAATCGTCATGTCTCAAGTAACTACGCCAGATAGCGCTATCCAAAATGAATTAAAGCTGGTATATGGCAATCTGAATCGCGTGTTACAACCTAAAGGCGTAACTATCAAATTAATGAATCCCAAGGGAGATGTTTATCCTATTCTTCTGGAAGCAGCAGAAGCGCCAGAGCAACAAGTTTTTTTGCCTATTATTCAACAAGAGATCAGTAAGTTAAAACTAAGTCTACTTAAGAGGTTTGCGATCTATGGCAGAAAGTTAAATACTCAAGCTGCTGCATGGAATATGTCTTTACAAATAGATAATCCTAAACAAGAAACTGAATCTAAACCTGCTGCTCCTATAAGTTCTTATTCGGGTAAAGTTCCTTTAGAGTTTTTTGAGCAGATTAGAACTGTAAGCGAGAAAGTCATAAAGCTCAAAGATTCGGAGATGATCAGAAATAATGAACAAGCAACTAAAAGTGCTTTGATAGTGCCTTTGCTGCAAACACTTGGTTATGACACTTCTGATCCGATGGAAGTTTATCCTGAATTTGGAGCAGATGCTCCTGAGGTCAAGGGAGACAAGGTTGACTATGCAATTTTGCGTGATGAAAAACCAATAATACTTATTGAATGCAAATCTATTGGAGAAAATTTAAATAAGCCTCAAAACATTTCTCAGTTATTCAAGTATTTTAATGCGACTCATGCCAGATTTGGTTTGTTAACTAATGGGATTATTTATAAATTCTTTACTGATATTGAAAAAGACAACATTATGGACTCAAAGCCATTTTTTGAGTTCAATATGCTAGAACATCAGGAAGGAGATATTGCTGAACTGCGAAAGTTTTCTAAGTCTGTTTTTCAACCTAATGACTTGAGAGATAATGCTAGTGATTTAAAATACACTAATGAGATTAAGAAAATAATTGCAGAACAGTTTGCTGAACCTTCACCAGAATTTGTAAAGTTCTTTTTATCCTATGGTAACCCAGAGCCTCTGTATGCTGGTGTCAAGACTCAGGCAGTAGTAAATAAGTTTTCTGACATTGTAAAACGTTCTCTCAATCAATTCCTAAATGAATGGGTCAAGGATAAATTTCAATCAGTAATTGAGGATAGCAATCCTTCTAACTTTGTTAATCCTTCTGAAAATATCAAGATCGAGCCTGATCCTATTGAGTCTAAAACTAATGGAGTTGAAACAACTCAAGAAGAACTTGAAGCATTTTATATTGTCAAATCAATTTTAAGTGAAGTTGCTGATCTTAATAAGATTACTTACAAAGATACAGCTAGTTATTTCAATATACTTTTTGACAACATGACAACTAAATGTATCTGTAGACTTTGGTTAAATAGTCAGAATAAAAGTATTAGTTTCTACCCCCATAACTCCAAACAAAAGATTGCAAGTATTGATGAGATTTTTAAATACTCAAAAAATATTAAAGAATCTTTTCTCACAATTACTTCATAGACACTAAAAGTTTGTCGTTAATCATAAGTAATATTTAATGGTTTATTGCAGGACAAGAAAATGCCAAGCATAACACTTAGTAACGAACAAGTTGTGGAACTTGTTAAACAACTACCACAAGAACAAAAAATAGAAATATTTAGGTTTTTATTGATTTCTCAATGGCAAGAATGGCAAGATTTGTCTAGCTATGGAGCTGATAAAGTCAAACTTGCAGCAAAAGATAGAGGATACGACTGGGAAAAGATGTCAGAAGCAGAAAGAGAAGAATTTATTGATGAAGTTTTACATGAAGCTCCATGAAATACATTGTTGTTTTTGACACAAACATCCTAATTTCTGCATTGTTCTCACAAACTGGAAGTCCATTTCGAGTTTTAGCACTAGCAAAAATTGGACAAATAGAGTCTGTAACCTGCCAAGAAATTTTAGATGAATTTGCTGAAAAGCTATTACTAAAATTTAAATTCTCTGAAGAAAAAACTCAATTAGCAGTTGATGAAATACAGAAATTTTCGCGGATAGTGACAATTTCTGGAACACTTAAAGTTGTGCCTAATGATCCTGATGACGATATGGTGATTGAATGTGCTGTAGCTGGTTATGCAACGCATATAATTACAGGTGATAAACACATTCTGTCACTTAGTCAACATCAGAATATTGCGATCGCTAAAGCCACAGACTTTGTTAACTTATTTGCATAGTATTCCCAACTGCTAACTATCGAAATCTATGTCGATCGCCCCAATACTTAAAGCTGAAAACATCTCGAAATCCTTTGGCGGCATTCATGCCGTTAGCAATGCCCGCATTGAAGTACCCGCAGGAAGCATCACAGGATTAATTGGTCCCAATGGGGCAGGAAAAACCACATTTTTTGGATTGTTATCTAACTTCCTTAAGCCCGATCGCGGCACAGTGCAGTTTGACGGAATGCCAATTCAAGGCAAGCCACCCCATGCGATCGCCAAACTCGGCATGATTCGCACCTTTCAAGTGCCGCGAGTCCTGTCGCGCCTATCAGTGCTAGAAAATATGCTGCTAGCTGCACAAGGTCAAGTCGGCGAAAAGTTTTGGAATACTTGGTTCCAAGGGCAGAAAATTGCCACACAAGAACGGGAAAACCGCGAAAAAGCAAGACATATTCTTGAATCAGTCGGCTTAATCAGGATGGCAGATGACTATGCGGGTTGTCTGTCGGGTGGTCAGCGCAAATTGTTAGAGATTGCCCGCGCCTTAATGACCGATCCTAAATTGATTCTGCTGGATGAACCTGCGGCGGGAGTAAATCCTGCTTTGATTGAAGAAATTTGTAGCCTGATCCACAAGTTAAATCAAGAAGGCTTAAGCTTTTTGATTATCGAACACAATATGGATGTGATTATGTCCCTATGCGATCGCGTCTGGGTCTTAGCCGAAGGTCACAACCTCGCCGATGGTTCACCTGCTGAAGTTCAAAGTGATCCTAAAGTTTTAGAAGCATATTTAGGTTCATAGCTTTTACTGATAAACATCTCTACGATGACCAATTTTCAAGACTAAAATCAGTAGGTGGTTATTCTGAATGCGGTAAATGATGCGATAGTCACCAACTCGAATTCGGTAAAGGTCATCTTCTCCTGATAGTTTGACCACGCCATCGGGGCGAGGCAATCGACTAAAGCGTCAATTTTTGATTTTATGCGTTGTTGTTCTTGAGGAGATAAAGCCTTTAACTGCTTAGCGGCTGGCTTAGCAAATTCGATGTAATAAGTCATACACCGATTTCCACTTTCAACTCTTCCCAAGAAATAGTGCCTTTAGTCTCAATAGTTGCTAAAGCAGCATGAGCATCTGCGATATCTTCATAGTCCTCAAGCTGTTGATTTTTGAGTGCGTGCAGAAAATCAATAACTTTTACAATTAGAGCATCAGGCACTTCACTTAACTCTTCAATTAATCGCTCTTTGAGAGTCATAGCTTACCTCACCAAAATTACATCTAGGCGCTAATTCTAGCATTCATGAATTTAAAATCCTTGTCTCAATCTTTTAATGTGTTGCTACTAGTACCGACGGGCATTAATGCGGCGATCGGTGGTTATGCAGGGGATGCATTGCCAGTGGCAAGAGCGATCGCCTCAATAGCTGATAACTTAATTACACATCCAAATGTCTTAAACGGCGCGAGTTTATATTGGTCGATGCCAAATGTTTTATATACCGAGGGTTATGCCATTGATCGTATGGCAAAGGGTGACTGGGGATTGCGACCTGTGCGCTCAAATCGCATTGGTGTAATTCTCGATCGCGGTATGGAAGCAGATTTAGAGTTACGTCATCGTCAAGCGATCGCCGCAGCACAGGCAACATTGGGTTTAAATATTACCGATGTACTAGTTACCGATCTCGATCTTGGTGTGGAACTGAGATCAGGAGAATCGGGTGCGACATGGGGAACGATCGCTAATCTCGATAGTTTACTGAGAGCCGCTGAGAAGTTAATTAAAGTTTCTCAAGTAGAAGCGATCGCTGTTGTCGCCAGATTTCCTGATGATCCTGATAGCGAAGCCTTACAAAACTATCGCCAAGGTAAGGGCGTTGATGCACTAGCAGGAGCCGAAGCAGTCATCAGTCATGCGATCGTGCGCGAGTTTGCCATACCCTGCGCCCATGCTCCCGCTTTGCAACCATTGCCCCTCGATCCCAGTGTGTCACCTCGTGCGGCGGCTGAGGAATTAGGCTATACCTTTTTACCCTGTGTACTAGTCGGGTTGAGCCGCGCTCCGAAAATCATTACATCGCCTAATTTATTTAATGCTGATGATATTACGGCTGATCGGATTGATGCGATCATTACGCCCTATAGCGCCTGTGGTGGTGCAGGATTACTAGCACTTAATCCACTTCCCCATGTCCAAACTATTTTTGTCAAGGAAAACCAAACTGCCCTAAATGTCACACCTGAAATATTGGGATTAAAGGGAATTCAAGTTGAAAATTATTGGGAAGCGATCGGGGTTTTAACCGCAATTAAATCTGGAATTAATCCTCAAAGCTTAAGGACATAAGTAATATTTTCGTGAATTGGTATTACAGAGAATATTTCTGTAACAACCCTAAATGTCTAAGCGATGTTTTGCTGTTCCAAGTGCAAAATTTATGAGACGATTAGCTACATAATATTTGCAAATTATAACAATTATGAAGTTTTGGAAGATTAGCATTTCGGCATTGTTTGCTACAGTTACATTTGCCTCTGGAACTCTATTAGTAGCCCAGACATCTGTTGCCCAATCTAAGAGTACAACTGCTCCTTCAAGTCTGAAGACAACTATTGTCAACAGAGCAATTACTGAAAGCGAGGTTTTAGCAGCCCAAAAAGCTTGGGGAGACGCATTGGTAGCAATTTCCACAACATATGATAAAGAGGGAAAAGATGCTGCCAAAGCATTAGCTAGAAAGGTGATTGACGAAGCTTATGGTTACCAATTTGGACTTGTTCTTTTCAAGCCAACACTCACTACAGCTCCCCAGACATTCCGAACTACCAGTGCAAGCGCTTTGGCTTATTTTGTCGGGGATGATCCTGCATTTCCGAGAGATAAGGGTTTTGCTTTGAATGGTTGGCGAAAAGTAGAGAGTAAGAATATTGGAATCTTTATTTCTGGCGATACGGCTACTTCTATGGGTAAAGTGACCCTTACCGATAAAGATGGCAATGTGATCACCGTAGATAAGACTTGGCAGTTCTTTAAGGACGATACTGGTAAGCTACGCATTATTGTTCACCACTCCTCACTACCTTATTCAGGTAAATAATTCATCCAGTGATGCGATCACAAACCGCAAAATGGTAAGAATCGCAAAACGATTCTTACCATTTTGCGGCACGAATATTAATATCAAACTAGGAAGTGAAAGATTTGCCTAAGCCGATCGCTGCTAGCTTTTTCCGAAAAGTGATCGAGCTTTTATCACCTGCAATATGTACCTCATCTGCGAGGCAAATGGGCAAATCCTCTGGCCATTGCTCCTCCACGATCGCCTTGTCCTCATAAAACACCTGATCATTAAAATCGAGCGTGTCTTGTAAAGGCGCATCTTTATCGAAGTTCCGACAAATCGGTACAAACAATCTTGTTTTGCGAGCAGAAATCGGCGACGCTGCATTGAGAACGTGCAGTTTGCCATGCGGAAAGAAAACAGTTAACTTGGCGGTAAATGGAACAAACAACTCAAATAGTCTTCTCCATAAAAAATCAGGTGGAGCTAGATGCTTCATGCCATGGGCATAGTTGCTAACCGTACTAATATAGTCAGCTCTGAATCCAGAGGTTGTTTGCTCGATGGTATAGTCTGGAACTTCAGGATTATCTTGTTCTCCAAAAGATTTAGCATGAATAAAAGCAAAGTGGCTGACATCTAAGAATCCTTCCACTTGCCGTCCAGCGGCTGCATCCAAATCTACAGAATCAGGTAGCACCTGAATGTAGTCTGGATCTTCCCATTCAGCTAATTCAGGAAATGGAACTTCACCATTGTCAATCAATCTTGTCCAAACTAACCCATAGCGTTCCATTACTGGATAAGTCTTGAGCCTAAGTCTTAATGGAATTGTGGCTTCGGGCTGAGCGGGAATAAAGACACATTTAGCATCACAGTCGTATTGCACTCCGTGGTAAGGACAAACGAGGCGATCGTTTTCAATCCACCCTAAACTTAGGGGCGCTCCACGATGTAGGCATAGATCTTTGGCAACAATAACCGATCCATCAGAAACTCGGTAAATCACCAATCTTTCGTCTAATAAATGTGTGCCATAGGGCTTGTCGGCTGTGATTTCATGGGAAAAGGCAACGGGATACCAGAAGGGCGCAAGCGCTTGCCAATCAGTTGGGCTGAACGTGCAATTGCGTGGCAAAGATACTTCTTTGGTTGCTACCATAAACATCACTCCTGTGCATAGATCTATGAGCTTGACGTTACAACGAGCAAAAGTTTTATTCTGTATAACTTTGCACGATTCTAGTTGCTCGGTTGCAGAGATGCTTTAGGCTTATGGCAATATATGTAGGCTATATCTCTACAGAAAAAGTTACTTGAACATTTCTGAATATCATGCCTAAAGTTTTGGATTTTAAGTAACTTCCAATTGAAATTCTGATAAATTACCATAAATGTATGAATAACTATCACTAGCTTTTAAATAATTCTGTGGGATATTACGATACTCAACAAGTTTGCTTAAACGGTCACCAGACGACTGATAACTACCACCGCTCTCCAGAATTTCGTCAAAAATTCTGTGCAACTTGTGGAGCAGAGACAATTCATAAATGTCCTAACTGTAACTCCGAAATCCGAGGGGACTATCATATCGATGGCGTTTTCGACTTCTCACGTACTCCTGTACCTATTCATTGTGAGAATTGTGGTGCTGATTTTCCTTGGACAAAAAACAAAGAGAAATTGTCTGCTAAGAATTTTGAGTCTGTTTCAGTGGATCACTTCAAACTGATCGAACAAATTTGCTCAAGATTTCATCTGGTTGTTAAACAACTGAAGATTAGACATACTAATCGTGAAACTCTAGTAGTTAATGATGAGTACGATGTGCAAGATTTACTTCACTCTATCTTGCATATTTACTTTGATGATATTCGTCCTGAAGAATGGACACCAAGTTATGCTGGGGGCTGTTCGAGAGTTGACTTCTTGTTGAAGAATGAAAAAATCATTATTGAGGTAAAAAAAACAAGAGCCTCACTAAAAGATAAAGTCATTTGCGAGGAGTTGATGGTAGATTCACAACGTTATCGAACCCATCCAGATTGTAAGAAATTATTTTGTTTTGTCTACGACCCTGATGGCTTGATTTCTAATCCTCGTGGTTTGGAAAACGATCTGAACATGAAAAATGATGATTTCGAGATCAAGGTTCTTATTGTTCCCAAGGGACACTAAAAAATTAGTCTATTTTTCGATTGGTTTTGTGTAATACTTGTAGATCGCACTTTTAAATAATCTCACAACTAAAAAAATGGCTAAAAACAAAGGTGTCCGTCTCGTCGTTACGCTAGAGTGCACCGAATGTCGCACCAATGCCAATAAGCGATCGCCTGGTGTCTCTCGTTATACGACCATGAAAAATCGTCGTAATACCACTGCAAGATTAGAACTCAAAAAGTTCTGCCCTCATTGCAACTCTCATACCGTTCACAAAGAAATCAAATAGTCCATTAATCTAATCACCAAAACCGCGTAATCCCAATCATGGCAATGAACTCCTCTTTTTATCGTAAGCGCCTCTCTCCGATCGCGCCTGCTGCCAAAATCGACTATAAAGATGTCGAATTACTGCGTAAATACATCACTGAGCGTGGCAAGATTTTGCCTCGCCGCATTACAGGTTTAACTGCAAAGCAACAGCGTGCATTGACGACAGCAATTAAACAAGCTCGTGTAGTTGCTTTGTTGCCCTTCATCAACAAAGAAGGCTAAAAATTATCAAGACGCAAAGCGTCTTCTATATTTACGGCTACAAAAAAAGGTAGGGGCAATTCATGAATTGCCCCTACCTTTTTTTGTAGCGCAAGTGGCGGCGCTTCGCACCGCCACTTGTTATAGACACTGCTCGATGACACTAATAACCGATCGCGATAGGCTACTAAAGTCATAGCCACCTTCTAAACCCAATAAAATCTTGGGAGTAATCTCTAAACAGAGCTTAGTAAAAACTCCAAAATCCTCTGGCTTAAGCAAAATACTCGCCAAAGGATCATCAGCATTAGCATCAAAACCTGCACTGATAATTAATAGATCAGGGTTAAAGTTGCGTAGGAATGGCATAATCTGCTGCTCGAATACGGGTAAATATTCAGGCATTGCCGAACCCGATCGCATGGGAATATTCAAAATATTGCCGTGAGCGCCTGTCTCATCCTTACGACCTGTCATCGGATAAAACGGGGCTTGGTGGGTGGACACATAGGCAATATCAGGACGATCCCAGACTGCATCCTGTGTACCATT
>NZ_NDHW01000220.1 GCF_002251945.1 Pseudanabaena sp. SR411 | reverse complement strand
TTGGGGAGCGTGTCACCAAGAATAATCTTCAAATCGTGGTGCGTAGACATGCTTACATCAATCGCCCTCACATCAGTGATTTGGATGAGGTAGACAAAGTGAGCAATGTGAGTGAAAAGCGACGTGACTGGGGTAATGCGATCAATACTTCGATTTTTTATGGGCGAACTGAAGAGTTGGCAACGGTGAAAAATTGGGTAATCACTGATCGCTGTCGTTTATTAGGCGTATTTGGCATCGGTGGCATTGGCAAAACTGCTTTTGCAAATAAGCTCGCTGAACAGGTGCAAGCGGAATTTACGCTATTCGCTTGGAAATCCTTGCGTTATGCTCCGACTGTAGAAACGATGTTGTCGGAATTGGTGAGCTTTTTGACTAATCAAGCGATCACCGCTTTACCTTCTGATTTTGATAGATTATTGGCGATGTTGATTCAAGTCCTCAAGCAATCACGCTGTTTGATTGTCTTTGACAATGTAGAGTCTATCCTCCGCAGTGGTGAGACTACGGGGCATTACATTGAGGGTTATGAAGGCTATGGTCAATTGTTTCGTCAAATCAGTGAAGAGCATCATCAAAGTTGCTTGATTTTGACGAGCCGCGAAAAGCCATCGGATGTATTGCCTCCTGAAAGTAGTGATCGCATGGTACGTTCTCTTCAATTGTCAGGACTAAATGTGGAAGAAGCAAGACATCTATTGAATAAAGAACTTGCGTTCACTCCTGAAATTAGCAAGTTGATCGACCTCTATTGTGGGAATCCTCTTGCCCTAAAGTTCGTATCTATTCTGATCTCCCATCGGTTCAATGGCAATATTCAAGCATTTCTTGATCAAGAAATGAATGTATTTGAAGATATTCGTGAGCTAATCGATCAACAATATTCGCGGCTTTCTGACCTAGAACAGCAAGTGATGTATTGGCTAGCCATCGTGCGCGAACCTATTACCATCGACAATCTACGTCAAAATATTGTACATATAGTTTCCAAATCGCAAATTCTCGAATCGGTGATTTCCCTACGCTGGCGATCGCTGATTGAGAAGAATGCCAATAGCTTTACGCAGCAATTTATAGTCATGAAGTATATGACCAATCGGTTAATTGATATGGCTTTTAAGTCTACGATTGAGCATAATCCAGAATTCTTGATGAGCTATGCCCTCGTGGAAAATCGCGCCGAAGACTACATCCGCGAAACTCAAATTCGCCACATTTTACAGCCGCTCACCAAGCGCCTCGTGGCGCATTATGGAACGGTTGAAACTTTACATCGTGAATTGCATAGTCTATTAGATAGACTGCACGATCGCCAAACCTCGATCGGCTATGCACAGGCAAATATCATAAATCTATTGAAGTCTTCTCAAGAGGATTTGGCAATTGATGATGACCATTTATAACTGTCTTAATTCAACCATAAAAATGGCTGTAATCTGGAAAATGTAATTGCGATAATCCCGATCATCTCTGACAAATATCCCTTCAAAACCTAACCCCTATGACCATCAAAACCCTCTGGGAACAAATCCAAAAAAGTTCCACCAAAACCCCCACCCGCCTCAAAATCCCCAACACCCGCAGCGATCATCGCCACCCCCCCCAACCCTTTCAACCCAACCAACAATACTTCCAAATCCGAATCAACGAACTATACCTATCAACCAGCCGCAAATGGTTTAGCGAATACGATCCCCTCATCTTTGCCGCCACCGAATTCATCTACGACAAAAAAGCCGAAACCGTTCCCTTTGTCGTTGGTCCCTCATTAATCGAAAAAAACGGACAAAAAGCACCCACAGGCGGCAGCACCATCTTCTCCAATACCCGCGTCGCAGGACTCCATCCCTATCGCGGCGGCAGACTAACCCTATCCATCGTCCTCTATCGAGTAAAACGCAAAGACCACGCCCAAGGACTACTAAAACTAATCGAAAGCGTATCCTCAGCCATCGACTTCTCCACCGCCCTCCGATCCTATAGCAAAATCGCAGGCGTACTCCTCACAGGTATCGAAACCCTCTTTGGACTAGGCGACACCGAACCCGTCATCGCCATCCGCAAAGAATTTGACCCCAACGCAGGCGACAACCTCGAACCCAGCTACTTCGTCCTCATCGACAAACCCGAATCAGAACTTAAAACCGAACAACTCTGGGTACGCGACAACCAACTCGTCTATGGCGCAAACCTAGCCGAAGCAAAACCCTTTCGAGAAGCCGATTTTGTCCTCTACAGCATCGTCCAAACCAGCGATCGCAACGACATCACCACCCTCCCCTTCTATCCATTATTCGAGCGAGCCAAAGAAGCCGCACTCCAAGGCGACGATAAGAGTTGGGAAAGAGCCAAAGCTAATTTGATGTCTCTACACCAAACATTAGCGCTTAGTCCAGACCTCACACCATCACAAGCTATGCAACTAAGTAAAAGTTATGTTGAAGAAGTTAGAGAAGCATTCCGTATGATCAGAGAGATAGGAGCTTTAGGTTCAGACGAACTCGATCTCGGTTCCTTTGACGACGAAGCCAGCATTCAAGACAGCTTGAATAAAGCGATCCAGATTCTCAACCTCAAGTTCTAGCCTATTTAAACCACTATGACATTCACTAACGGATTCGCCCTCGTCATCGGTATCGGTACTTACGCTAATACCCCCAAACTCAACGTCCCCATTACCGCGCAAGATGCCAAAGAAATCGCTGAAGTCCTCAAAGATCAAAGTAAATGTGGCTATCCCGCCCAACAAGTAACTCTATTAAATGATGCTGATGCAACCCGCGATCGCATTCTGCAAGAATTTGACGCGATCGCCCAAAAAGTAAGCGACAGCGATACATTTTTCCTGTTCTACAGTGGACATGGTGAATACGGCACTGATGGCTACTACCTGACCACCCACAACACTCAACTTGAAAACAAAAAAGTTGTCGCTGGCACAGGCATCAGTGAAAAAGAGCTACTAGAAAAACTCCGCGCCATCAAAGCCAAACGCACCTTCCTATTTTTCAACGCCTGCCACTCAGGAGAAATTTCACCGCGATCGCTAGGCAATGACGAACCAGAAGAAACCACAGGTTCCAATATTCCCGATCGCTTATCCACAGCATTACTCGGCACTGGTGAAGGACGTGTGGTAATTACCGCCTGTCGCGAAACCCAAAAATCCTACTTCTCTCCCAAAGAAGATTTAACTATCTTCGCTGATATCTTATCTGAAGGATTACGAGGTCGCGGTATCGATTCTCGTAAAGGCTACATCAGCGCCTTCGATCTCTACGAACATATCTATACCGAAGTCAAACAAAAAGTAGAGCAACGCTTTGGTAAATTTGGCGCAGTCCAAGAACCAGAATTAACTATTCTTAGAGGTGTAGGTGTAATGGCGATCTCCCTGCATCGTGGCAAGACTCCTGAGGGAGAGCTATCAGGCGATCAACCCTCTTCTCTCGGTGGAGCAGTCCGAGAAGTCGAACCTGCTGAAAGTCAACAAGCATTTCAGCAAATCCTCAGTGGCGAGATCAACCTTGCCGCAGGTAGAGATATTCAGAACATTAAGATTGATAAGAGTAGCAAAACTATTAATGCTCAGGGTTCACAAGGATTTATTAACGAAGCAAATGCTCCAGTTACTCAACACTTTGGCAATGTTAACAATATCAATACAGGTGGTGGCGACTACGCTGGAGGCAACATCGATAAGTCCCAAAAGACTTACAAAATCAAAATTGATAAAGCTGAAGGCATCCACATCGGTGATAACTATGGTAAGGATTACCCAAATCAATAGGGTATATTATTTTTGAGTCAGACATCTACAAATTTAAGCTTGCATCAAAACACTAAGGAACAAGCAAAAAAATAAGGTGCCACCAAATTAACGAAACCTCAAATTTCCAGATTTACTTTTTTATTACTTTATTAAATTGCACGTCCCTAATGCCTAATGAAATGATTGCCATAAGCTCTTTGAGATCGCATCATCATTTCACTTAGCTCTTTCAATTTACAGTGGAGGATATATTTGACTGAATAGTTCTAATGGTCGCTCAAAATATTTTGATACTTGCAATTCGGAAATATTTCAGACTTGTTAAATTATAAAATCTGACCAAAGTAGAAAATCTAAACTAGCGAACTCTCTTGTCTTACTCCCTTCCCACTAAAAGAATAGGCAATCAACTGGGAAAGGAGTAAAATATGTCTTAGATTAAGATTAGGAAATAATGTGAGTTACCAGACTTCTCTACACCACTAAGCTGATTGCTCAAAAGATTAGGGCATACTAGAGAAAATATGATTTACATCCTTGAATGCTTCGTCCTATGCCAACCACAGAAGAAATACTCTCAATTTTAGAAATTGTAGAAAATGCTCTTAAGCAGACTGAGGGAGATAGCTCTGTATTGGAATGTTGGCGACAAACAGAAGACGGGCAAAACATTATTGTCCAAATTGGGAAATACAACACCATTATAGGTGAAGGTAAAAACATCACAATTGGAGACCAATGGGATCGGTCGGTACTTGAGGAAATTCGGGAGAAACTACTCTCTCAGCTTCCTGCAAC
>NZ_NDHW01000219.1 GCF_002251945.1 Pseudanabaena sp. SR411 | reverse complement strand
GGCAACAACAATCAATGTACGATCAAAGTTGTCATCGTATTGACGACTGCATCGTTAGCCTCACGCAACCCCAAGTGCGTCCCATTGTTCGAGGCAAGGGGGGAACACCTGTAGAGTTTGGCTCCAAACTCTCGGTTAGTTGTGTCAATGGCAAGGTATTTCTCGACCATCTCAGTTGGGATAATTTCAATGAATCGGTAGATCTTCCGACTCAGGTGGAACTGTTTAGACGTATTTACGTCTTTTTTGTCGGCATGAAATTGGCGTTTCAGCACCTATCCCTGATTAGCTGACCAGTACCAATTTGCTTAAGTCCTATAATTATGTTAAAATCCTAAGAAATTATCTGAAGTTTGGGGGCTAAATGACGTGAGGATTAGGAAAAAAAAGTCTTTACAAGAATTTCCCGCAGTTAAACCAGTCTCCTTAAATTTACAAACTAGACCATTTGCACTAAATGAGTCTCAAGAAGCAAAATGTTTACTAAATCCACAACTATCGAGTAAATCTAATAGTCATCATTCACAGAATTTACTAGAAAAATTGATTTCTACACCAAAAGTTGATTCTGCTGTTATACCTGTTCAAAGAAAACCACAAAATCGATTGAAGTTAATGCGCTCTCAACAGATGCGTATACCAATTCAAGCAAAGTTAAGTGTTGGGGAAGCAAATGATCGATATGAAAAAGAAGCTAACAACACTGCCATAAAAGTCGTTCAGCAGATCAATTCCCCAACACATGATAACTCTGTCCAACGACAGGAGTTAATGGAAACTGAGGATGAACCACTGCAAAGGAAGTCTCTAGTCCAGAGACGAGAAAATCTCAGTGGCGAAGAAGCTTCAACAGATTTAGAGTCAGCTATTCAAAATGCGCGTGGGAGCGGTCAGTCGCTAGATGTAGGAATCAAAGCCAAGATGGGGCAAGTGATGGGGGCAGATTTTAGTGATGTTAAAGTACATACAGATTCGCAGTCTGACCAGCTAAACAGATCAATTCAGGCAAAAGCTTTTACAACAGGAAAAGATGTTTTCTTCCGACAAGGTGAATATGCCCCCAGTAGCAAGAGTGGACAAGAACTGATCGCCCATGAGTTAACCCATGTAGTGCAGCAACAGGGAAGTGGGACAAAAACTGTTCAACGGCTAATTACGGCAGAAGAATTATCTTCACCAGAGAAAGCTGGAGCAGCCAAAAAAGACAAAAAATTTGGAATTGGGAAACTCAGTTTTACAAAAAAAATGAGTGGTTTGTATAAATCAGTTCTGATTTCACTAGATCAGTATCATAACTATAAACCTGGTATTGTTAGTTCTAACAAGAGCAGACGAGATGGTAAAGCAAATTCAATCAAACAACTTCTAGAGAATGTAAAGACAGCTTGCCAAAATTACTTTAATGAACATAGTGACGTTGAGACTGATCCCAGAACAAAGCATATTACTGCTCTTTTTACATCAGCAGCAATGGAGATCCAAGCAGTTGATGCGATCGCTAAAAATCCATCTTATCAGGGAATGGATTGGAAAATGGCGATCGCGCCATTCATGCGTATGCATGAACTTAGTAGCAGTGGAGCGTTAGATGATAGCCAATTTCATGGTTCTGGAGCGGTCTTGCTAGACAAGATTGATGGTCGTCTTAGGACTGGAGCTTCTTTGGAAAAAGAAGGTATCATTCGAGATACAGGCGAGGGTGATTTCTTTAGTCGTGCGAAGAAAGATGATGAGAAAGTAGGCGAGAAGGAATTTATCTCAACAGGGCAAGGATTGCCTGGAATGGGTACTAGCCTACAGTATGCGATCGCCGCCAGTGATGATAAGAACTATAATACTGCTCGCTATAGTGATAATGAGTTAAAGGATGAACTAAATAAGCTTTATGTAATTATCAGCAACTGGGATAACAATCTCAATCAAGTTCCAGAAGATGACATTATGGGTGCGCGGAAAAATTTGGGTCAATTCAAAAATCTTTACAACCGATTGGAAGGTGAACGCAAAATACGCGAAAATCTACCCAAAAATCATGCAAGAAGAAGGGGAGAAACATACACAGAATCAACTTATGGGTTGTTGATCGAATTTGCTAGTCACGATCTTGACATCCGCAATCCGAGACCAGATATAACCTTCAGAGATGATAACGAATCCTATCGGGCGCTTGGGGGAGAACGTAGCATTCATAACGAATCGGTAGATCTACGAGATCCCGGACGACTGTTGCGCGTTTATTGTCCACTCAACAAGATGGATACCGTCCGCCAAAAAGTCGCTACAATCGTTCAACATAATAACTTTGAAGTGATTCCCTTTGAAGCACTTGTAAATATGCCAGACGCAATGAAATGGACTCAAATTGCTACGGCTGAGACTCTGGAAACACAATATGAAAATATGCGTAAAATGGTCTTAGAAGCCTATTCTAAAGGTATGAATACGGGTACACCGATTGACAAAAATGCGCTAACAAGAGCAGCGAAAAGGATTGGGCTAGAATAATGAGAACTAGAGCGTAGAGCAATACCCCTATACTTCTCATCTCAAAATGTGGAGATGGTGATCGCATTAGTTAACGAAATAAAACAGAAGCCACGATTTTGTCAAATTTGAGAGATAGTTATGCAAAAATAGCCAAAGCCAAGAATATATAGATCGTCTGCAAATAAGTATAGAGGCTACTAACTATGAAGCGCACCTATGAAAAGGACAACCGACCCGTAACTTCTTCTGTCAATCCTACTACTCTAAATCTACAAACTAGACCTTTTGCGCCGCTTCAGTTAGATCCATCTCAAGTTAACGAAATGGCTGAGGGTAATTCAATTCAAGCTAAAGGTGCTTCATCGGAAAATTTACTCGAAAAACTAATTTCTACGCCAATCCCTGAATCATCGGCTACTTCAATTCGGAGAAAACCATTTTCCTCTAAATGTATGCCGATTCAAGCAAAACTAAACATCGGTGAGCCTGATGATAAGTATGAGAAAGAAGCTGATAATACTGCGGCTAGGGTAGTTAAGCAAATCAATTCATCACCACAGGATAGTTCTGTCCAAAAGCAAGAAGGCGAAGAAGCTTCATTGCAAAGATCTCTAAGCTCTTCCATCCAACGGGAAGAGGGGATAGAGGAAGAGGATGAAGAATTGCAAATGAAATCTCTAGTACAGAGACGTGAAAATATTAGCGGTGGTGAAGCGTTAGAAGACTTAGAGTCCTCAATTCAAAGTGCAAGAGGTAGCGGTCAGTCTCTAGATCCTAGTCTCCAAACTAAGATGGGTCAAGCCATGGGATCGAACTTTAGTGGCGTAAAAATTCATACAGATTCACAGTCCGATCAATTAAACAAATCTATTCAAGCAAAAGCATTTACAACTGGGCAAGATGTATTCTTTAGGCAGGGAGCATATGAGCCGAGTAGTCGAGGTGGTCAGGAGCTAATTGCTCACGAGTTAACTCATGTGATGCAACAAACAGGCATACAAGGTAAAAGCGATATAACTAAAGTATCAAAAAAGACAAACCACACAAAGGATAACCTAATTCCTGTTCAGGACAGAAGTATTAAAATTTCGTCGTCTAGCCTCAGTCATGGTCAAACTATCCAAAGACTCAGTTTAGTAAACACCAACTGGGAAGATGTTACAAATGTTAAGGCGAGCGAAGGTGGTGTTGGTGGTGTTCTATTTATATCAGATAGAAGATCTGCGCTAGTTGTCAAGCCTGATGTTCGCCAGAAAGATGAAGAAATGATAGCGTCTCATTTGCATGGAGCAATGGCATCAACTAATAAATCAAAAAGGGGAGGAAAGTGGAATATTTCAGGACTAGAAAGGCGCTTTGCGACTACAGATGATGTCAAGCGTATCAAAACTCGTGCATATAAAATCAGTCAGGATTATGATGATCGCACTATTAGATTGTTAAGTTCGATTCAAGCTGACACGACGATGATTCAAGAAGCTGCAAAAGGGACAAGTGGCTTCGGTGAACTATTGCAAGAGCAAGCGAAAGATGGTGGTCATATTATAACTGGCGAAAATAGAACAATCGGCAGTAAAGCGAAGGTCAAAAAAAGTAGCCCACTCAAAATGCTAACAAAAGATGCCTCTTTTGCGATCTCACTGGGTCGTCTTGCAGCAGCAGACATTTTTCTTGGAAACTTTGATAGGATTATGGGTTCTGCAAACCTAGATAATCTGCTTATGGATGTGAGTAAAGGAAAGATAAGCCCAATTGATAATGTTGATCCAGCAAGTCGCGTTAAGTTTACAGAAGATATTGGGGCTAACCCAATTACGTTGAACGATTGGCAGAATCATCCCCTAGTCGCAATGTTTATTAATGGAGATTATATGAGCCTAGCTGAGGAAGCATGGGATTCGGGTAATGTCACCATCAACACGCATATGAAATTCATTGATGAGATTGTTACAGGTGAGAAAGTAGGAGCTAATCCAAGAGAGTTTAATGTAGACAATTCAGAAAGAGTAGAAGTTATAAATAAATTAAATAATCACTTACAGACAATCATGGCAAACTTCGCTCATGGGTTGGCTGTCGGAAGACAGGAAATAATTAAAGCAGGGCCGCTTCCAAAAACAGGACAGTGGCGTGATGAAAGTGCAGACCTATACAATGATAGATTGAATTTACTATAGTGCGATCGCTGCTCTTGGAGGGTCAAAGTAAACCAAGAAAAAAACATCATACACACATCACCTCATTCGCCAACTTGCTCTCCTTCTGCAACTTCCACTAAGTTAGTGATGAGGATTAACCGATGTACTTTGAGCAAATACTTACAGCACTTTGCACTTCAACCCAAATCAAGAAAAAAATATTGAAAGTGTTGCGAAGCAACACTTTCAATATTTTTTTGTAGTTCGTTTGATCGGAAATTGCTGTAAGAAGATTGTGCTTATCTCACTTAATGGTTTGTTGTATGTACCAATAGCTTAAATATACGACTTATTGCTGATGATATTTAGAAAGTTTTAGCCATAAATAAGAATTAAGCATATAAAAATAATGATTAATTAAAGTGGTTTTATTTTGCTACAAAAAATTTAGAGGCTAGAACAATATGGGTAGAAAAAGAACAAAGGAGACTTTATTTCATCCTGTTTTATCTCCTAGTCCTATGACTCTAAATCTGCAAACTAGAGCTTTTGCACCAAATAACTCCCTAGAAAAAGAATCCTTGCAAAAGGATGACACCTTCAAAGCTAATAAATCTTATGTATCAGAGAATTTATTAGAAAAACTAATCTCAACAACAAAATCTGAATCTTCCACTTGCCCAGTTCAACGAAAGTCGCAGAATCGGTTGAAAAAAGTTCAATCTCAGCGCATGGCGATCCAAGCCAAGTTGAATATCGGTGAACCAAATGATAAGTATGAGCAGGAAGCGGATGAAACTGCATCTAAAGTTGTTCAGCAGATAAATTCGACATCACAGGATAAATCTGTCCAAAAACAAGAAGCAATGGAAGAGGATGAAGAATTGCAAATGAAGTCTTTGGTGCAGAGACGTGAAATTCTTGGTGGGGGAGAAGCATCAACAGATTTAGAGTCATCGATTCAGAGTGCGCGGGGTAGCGGTCAATCTCTAGAGCCAAATCTGCAAGCTAAGATAGGAACTACTGGACAGAGGAATCTAGCAAAAGCCGCAGATGCTAGTCCTAAGCTACAAATGGAGTCAATTAATCAGAACAATCAGGTACTGCTAGTACAGGCTCGGATGAGCGATAACGTTGGCGACTGGCAAAAAGCATCACAAGTTTTTGGCAGAAAACGACCTAAATATTTTAAACGTATAGATCAATCAATAGATAAACGAGGAGACTTAATTAAACAACGCAATGAACTTGATTACCTTGATTATCTTGAAGAAAAGAGTGACTGGGCATTAGAAGTAGTCAAAGGCAAAAATAATTTATATAATTCCCACGATCAAAAGGTTCTGAATAGCCTTAAGGCTGAAATCAAAGAAATTAGACCATCAATAATTGAAAAAGAAAGAAAACGTCTCAAGAAAGAGAACTTTCAGCAGCAGGGATTGAAGAATACAACTGTCGGAATGGAAAATTTTCTCGATACTCTATCTCCTGAAACAGTTAAAGAATATAGAGAGGTAGCAGAGGTTAGTGGCAAAGATGATTTAGAAGCTTCAAAAGGATTGCAGGATATTTTAGGTAAAGGTACTTTTGGTGCGGTATATTCACTCGGAAAACGTGACGAACCAACAAAAAAATATGCGGTTAAACAATCTATCATGTCATATGATAAGAAATATGAAAAATACGACGAGAAAAAATTAGAACGTAAAAGAGCTGTTTATATTCCTCTTATTGCTAAAGAACTAGGATTTAATCATATGCCTCTTGCTGTTTCGCAAGAACAGCAAGAGGTAGAACAACGAGGTAAAAAAGGATCGGGGACTGTTTCTCATTTGGCTCCAGGTAAGAATGCCTCAAAATTATTAGACTATGAGAAGTCTGTTAATGAGCGTGAAATTAACGGTCTTCGTAATTTTCTTTTCTTTTATGATGAGAATGGTAAACTCCAAAATACGAATGAAGAACAAAAAAACGCACTTTTGGTTCAACAGGAGAAAGAAAATCTAGACCAAATAATGAAAGTGGATGAACAGCAAATTCAAGACACGATGATATTTGATATGCTGTTTGAATATCAAGATGGGTGGGCGAGTCAATATATGATAGATGACAAAGGAACGCTGACCAAAATTGATAATGATGACTATGGTTTAGCTAAAGGAAGTAATTCCAGGGGGGAAAAGTCTAGCTCTTTTGTCACTGGATTACCTCAAGCTAACAGATTGCTAACGGATAAAACGAAGGATCGAATTAGGAACATAGATCCTGATCATTTAGAATTAATGCTGGCAGCAGCGCAATATAAAGCTAAGGACAACAAAGATGCTCCAAAACGCGAAAGCCTCTTTGATGCCAAAGCGATTGAAAGAGCCAAACGAAATCTAGCAGATCTCCAGTTATTAATTGAAATTGGGGAGGAATTTGAGGGACTTTCAGGACGAGAGTTGTTTGACTTCTACAACTCAAGAGATAAAGAGGGAAATTTAGATCCCAATAGTAGTAGAAAAGAAGAATATGCTGCAGGGGTTAAAATGGTTACGAAACAATCAGAAGCTTTTCCCAGCCAAGTCTACAATTCCTTTGGTAGTGAACAGCCGCCGACTGTTTGGAAACTTCACGCAGCACTGGGAAAACTCGATAAAGATGAGCAGGAAAAATTAGTCAAAACTCGCGGTGTTCTGGATAAAGATGCATTTAATAAGCGTCTTCAGGAAGAATTAGAACGGCGACCAAAAAACTAAAGATAAAGCCAAGAAAAGATGTGCGTTCACTTTTCCCTCTTATTCTCCTATTTCACAGTTGAGGCATCACATCATTAGCTGCAAACGCATCTCTGGCAAAAGTGCTGTACTCCTTTATTGATTAACACCACACCTACGACAACAGTGCGATCGCCGATTGCATAGGTTAGATTGAAGAATAAACCCCAACATCAACAGACCTTATTGGCAAAAGGTGATCGTATTTCCAGTCATTGATTTTTGGCCCACATTCCGCTCGTAATGGAATGAGAAAAACAATTACGAAACAGGTGCAGGGAGCAAATAATAGCGTTGGCAGGTGGGAGAAAAAAACTTTAAAATATGAAGCCGAAGAGGAGAC
>NZ_NDHW01000218.1 GCF_002251945.1 Pseudanabaena sp. SR411 | reverse complement strand
TATCCCATGTTTGACTCCTTTTTCTACTCTTCCTAAGATACCAAATGGGTTCTATATAGCCCCTAAACCAAGCAGTGATGCTGCTTCACCATAGCGATCCTTGATATCGCGATAGATTTCTATAGCCGATGTAATTGTTTGAAGCGCTTTGCGATAACGGCTGGTTTGAAATTGCTGAGCGCCTTGCCGTAACAGATAATCTGCTTGGCTTTTACGGTTTTGAACTGTTGATGATGACGATAGTTGACTTTTTTTGAGAAAATCAGATGCTCGTACTTCTGTTTCTTTATCTCCGATCTTCTTAGCTATCTCTACAGATTTCAGTAAATATTCTTGCTCATTGGGAATATCTCCAAATAGAAGGTAATTCAACCCAATAAAAGACAGGATTGCAGGCTCAAATTGGGTATTTCTAATTTGCTTGAAAACTGCTAGTGATTGCTGAAAATAATCAATTGCTTTATTGCGGTCTTGCGTTGTTTGTTCCTCAGCCATCATCAAACCCAAATAAGTCGGCGGCACCATGCCCAAAATCCCAGCCAAAGCCACAAACACCAACACAGAAAAACGAGAAACCTTAACAAAACCTTTGCGAGAATCTAGATTCATAGCCATATTACTGATCTGCGTGCTTACAATCTTACATACATTTCACCCCACCGAGCATATGCAGTTTTATCAAGGAAAAAGTTAAAAGGAAAAATTACCGTTGTTCGCCCCTTAGCCACCAATTCTGGGGGAACAAGAAAATAAAAGCCTCTTAAAGTCCCTCAGAATTGGGAGATTTAGGGGGCTACAATATTAAATTTAGTTAAAAATCTTGCACGTATTAACTTCTCAAACACGCTCTAAAACTCGTAAATCTCTCCCTTCCTCACAATCCATTTCCAATCAAGATGAATGCTGACCAGTAGAAGGGATGCGAGAGCTGTGTTTCTTCATTAGTTGGGACTGTCCCCACGATTCTGACACCAGCCCGATCGCTACTATTGCCCTTTTTATCGCTAAGGATCATCATAATTTGTGCTTGACGCAGAGCCTCGGATGAAGACATGTTTTTCTGACTGAGGTTTTTGTATAGCGCTTGCATCAGTTCGCTTGTGCCATTGTCGCTGACTTTCCAGAGAGATGCGATCGCTGCTCCTGCTCCTGCATTCTGAATCTGATAGCCCAATCCTAAAATCTCAATACCATTACCGACTTTCCCGCCAATTGCTGTTTCGCAAGCACTAAGCACCACCAGATCGACATTGGTTAATGTCCAATTGGCGATATCTGTCATTGAGGCAATCTTGCCATCGCCATAAATAATAAATGATTTGTCTGCTTCTCCCACGGCAAAATATCCATGTGTTGCTAAATGCACAATCGTATTGCTCTGCATTCTTGGTAAGGTTTCATTTTTGTTAAACTTCCCATCAATGAGAATTGTGGTTTTGGGAATAAGCGCTGCGATCGCTTCCACTTCGATTTTAGTAGCAGGTAATGCTCCAAAGGATATTGAGCTATCGTCTAGTTTGATGTTTTGACTTTGGGTAGCTGCCGCCGCAAGGACACGAGGCTGATTGTAGGTTCTGGGAGTGAAGTCGGTGAGCGAGCTTGAGGTGATGTTATTGATGCGATATTTTTCTACTAGCCATTGCTTTCCGTCATACAGAGCAGCAAGGGGAATATACCGCAGTTGTCCATCGGGGGCATAAATTATGGTTTGAATATTCGCGTCTTTTAGCTCTGCCTCAAAGGGTTTAATCAAGTAGTTGTAGAATTTTTGTCCATCATCTTTGACAGTTGTAGATGAGGGATTCCGTAAGCTAGTAATAAAGTCAGAAATATCCCTGTTTAGAGTTTCGCGTTTGAGGTTGATGGTTTTACGGATTGGCGGTGTGGTGGCGGTAATCAAGATTAATTCGAGGCGATCGTCTAGGATGAGTGGATAGAAGAAAGCGGCATTTTTAGCTTGATTGAGGCTTTTTCGCAGTCGGTTGAATTTCTCAATGTCAACGCTTTGGGCTTTTTCTAGACTTAGTTGTTTAATCTGTTTTTGGACTTCAGGGCTTTGCAAAAATTTGTTGAATTGTTGGGTGCGATCGCTTTCTTGATCGGTTAGATAAGCGAGTCGATCTTTTTGGATTTGGGTGAGGCTTTCATATCCAATTCTGTTTAAGTCAGCAAGTTCAAGGCTGAGTGCAATGATCGTCTTTTCTGGGTTTTGAAGGTTTACACCTTTAGCGGTTTCGCTGTCACCACGCACGGTGCGGAGATATTCGCTTAGTTCTTGGACTTTGAGGAGGTCGAGAACTTGTTGGGCTTCGAGGATGCGGTCTTGTTGGAGAAGTAAGTCGGCAAGATTGCGATAGGTATCTTCGACTGTGGATAGATAGGATTTTTGGTCTTCTTTTTTGAGTCCTCTGATGTCTTTGCGAATTGCTTCACGCACATTGACGGATTGTTTGTAAAAGAGAATAGCGAGTTCGGGTTGTTTCAGCTTGGCGAGCAATTTACCAAGATTATTTAGTGTTTCTCCTTCAAGATCGCGATCGCCGATTTTTTTAGCGACTTCTAGGGATTTTTGATAGTAATCAACTGCTTTGGGATAGTCTTTGAGGTAGCTATAGGATTCTCCTAAATTGTTCAGAGCCTCACCTTCTCCATTGCGATAGCCAATTTGTTGGAAGATCATAAGTGATTGTTTCACATATTCCAATGCTTTTTGATATTGTCCGATCTTGTTATATGCTTCACTTAAACTCTTGAGCGAATCTGCTTCACCACTACGAGCGCCAATTTGTTTGCGGATGGCTAGGGACTTCTCAAAGAACTCAATTGCTTTTGGGTATTGAGCGATTTTGTTGTAGAGTTCGCCAAGACTGTTCAGAGAATATCCTTCTCCACTGCGATTGCCGATTTGCTGGAAAATAGTTAATGATTGTTGGTAATATTCAATTGCTTTTGGATATTGTCCCAGATTTTTATAAACACTACCAAAATTAGCTAGGGCATAGCCTTCCCCATCACGATCGCCAATTTGCTGAGATATTGCTAAGCCTTGCTGATGATATTCAAGAGATTTTTGATACTGGGCAAGGAAATTGTAGAACGCACCAATACTAAGAAATATCCTTTCTTCGCCATTACGATCGCCGATTTGCTGATATATCGCTAAACTTTGCTGATAATATTCAAGTGACTTTGGATAGTCTCCAAGCGCTCTATAGGAAACACCAAGATTGCCGAGCGCACCTGCCTCTCTTTTACGATCGCCGATTTGTTTAGCAATCGCAAAAGATTGCTGAAAATAGTCAATGGCTTTTTGGTACTGACTAATTGCTTCGTATGCACCACCCAGAGAAATTATTGCTCCTACTTCTCCATCGCGATTGCCAATTTGTTTTGTGATCGCTAAAGATTGCTCGTAGTATTCCATCGCTTTTGAGTATTGTCCGAAGTCTTTATATACACCACCAATATTAATGAGCGATGTTCCCTCACCTTCGCGATCGCCGATTTGTTTGGCGATCGCTAAAGATTGCTCGAAATATTCCAGCGCTTTCCGATTTTGTCCGATATTAGAATAAACAAGTCCACTGTTGTTAAGAGCGGCTGCTTCATGTTTGCGATCGCCAATTTGCTTAGAGATCGCTAAGGATTTCTGATAATAGTCAAGTGCTTTTGAATACTGGGCAATGGAAGCATAAACATTGCCAAAAGTAGTTAGCGAAGTTCCTTCACCTTGACGATCGCCAATTTGTTGTCTAATGTCTAGAGCTTGCTGAAAATACTCAAGCGCTTTTGGATACTGGGCTTGAATTCGATAAACTTCACCTAGATTATTGAGCGAAGTTGCTTCAATATTGCGATCACCAATTTGTCTAGAAATCACCAAAGATTTTTGAAAATAGTCAAGTGATTTTGGATATTCAGAAAGTGACATAGCCACAAAACCTAGATTATTCAGCAAAATGCCTTCATTCTGTCGATCTCCAACCTGTTGAGCAATGACTAAAGCTTGTTGGAAATATTCATATGCCTTTTGTGGCTGAGAAAGAGACTTATAAGCACCACCCAGACCAATGAGGGGCTTTCTTTCACTATTTAAATCGCCAATTTCCTTACAAATAGCTAAAGATTGCTGAAAATAGTCAATGGCTTTTTGATACTGTCCAATTTTGATATATACATTGCCAAGGTTACTTAGCGAAGCTGATTCAATCTCACGATCGCGACTTTGCTTGCTAATCACTAAAGATTGTTGGTAATACTCGATCGCTTGTGGATACTGCCCAAGGGAAAGATAAGCATTGCCTAAATTGTTGAGCGAAAGACTTTGGTGCTTGCGATCTCCATGCTCTTGGGCAATCGCTAAGGATTGCTGATGATATTCAATCGCTTTGGGATATTGAGTAAGAGCTTGATAAGCATTCCCAAGCCCATTGATCGCCAAATTCTCATAATCACGACTATCAATTTGCTTGGCGATGACTAAAGCTTGTTGGTAATACTCTATGGCTCTGTTGTACTGTGAAAGAGAAAAATAGGCATTCCCAAGATCGATCAGAGAATTTCCTTCGTCATAGGGATCGCCGAGATCCTTACGGATTAACAAAGCTTGTTGATGATACTCAATTGCTTTAGGATATTGTTCCAATTTTTGATATACTTTACCCGAATTATTGAGGGAATCAGCCTCTCCCTCTCGATCGCCAATTTGCTTTTTGATAACTAAAGATTGCTGATAATACTCAATTGCTTTTGGATATTGCCTCAATTCATCATATGCATTACCAAGATTGTTCAGCGCATTTCCTTCAACTTTACGATTATCGATTTGCTTGCTGAGCGCTAAAGCTTGCTGATAATAATTAATTGCCTTCTCGTACTGTTCGAGAGAATCATAAATAACTCCTAGATTATTGAGCGAATTTGCTTCCCCTTCACGATCTCCAAGCTGCTTGCGAATAGCCAAAGCTTGCTGATGATACTCAATCGCTTTTTGGTATTGTTTCAAGGAACTGTAAGCATTACCCAGATTATTGAGCGACTTTGCTGCTCCCTCTTGATCGCCAATCTGCTTTTGAATGGCTAAAGATTGTTCAAAAAACTCAATCGCCTTTTGGTACTGTCTTAGCGAATTATAAATGTTACCAAAATGATTGAATGAACCCCCTTCACCCTTGCGATCGCCGATTTGTTTTTTGATAATTAAAGCTTGCTGATGATATTCAAGGGCTTTTTGATATTGCCTTAAGCCATTGTAAGCAATTCCCAGATTATTAAGAGACTGTCCCTCACCTACGCGATCGCCGATTTGCTTACGGATTGCTAAAGACTTCTCATGAAGCTTAATCGCTTTCTGTTGTTGATCGAGAGAGTTATAGGCATTGGCAATACCATTGAGTGATTCTGCTTCACCCTTGCGATCGCCGAGCTCTTTTCTAATCGCTAAATCTTGTTGATGATATTCAATTGCTTTTGGGTATTGCTTTAATGAATCATATGCTTTACCAAGATTGCCTAGAGCTAATCCTTGCTTCTCTCGATTGCCAAGTTGTTGATAAATCGCTAAGGCTTGCTGATAATATTCAATTGCTTTTTGGTGTTGCTCTTGAAAGTTATAATTATTACCATAATTGAGCAACATATCTCCTTCGCCTAGGCGATCGCCAATCTGTCTCGCAAAATCTAAAGCTTGCTGATGATACTCAATTGCCTTTGGATATTGCTTGAGTGACTGATATGCATTACCCAGATAGTTAAGTACAGACACTTTCTCTTTAGCGTTTTCGATTTGATTAAGAATAGCCAGAGATTGTAAAGAATACTCAATCGATTTTTGATATTGTTCAAGTAGCTGATAGGTATAAGCAAGATTGCCAATCGCCGTAGCTTCCCCCTTGCGATCGCCTAATTTCTTCTTGATCACAAAACCTTGCTGATAATATTCAATTGCTTTTGGATATTGTCCGAGGGAAATCGCCGCACTACCAAGATTATTCAACAATATTCCCGCACCCTCACTATCTCCGATTTGCTGATAAACAGTTAAAGATTGCTGATAGTACTCAAGTGCCTTTTGATAATCTCTTAGTGCTTCATAGGTAATACCAATTTTATTAAGAGTCCGAGCTTCATTATTGCGATCGCTAAGTTGCTTCGCAATAACTAAACATTGCTGGTAATACTCAATCACTTTTTGATACTGCTTTAGAGCATCATAGACATCAGCAAAATTATTAAGCGATCCCAGTTCGCTTCTTCTATCACCAAGTTCTCGAAATAATCTTAAAGCTTGTCCATAATAAGCGATCGCTTTTTCGTAATCCTTGAGAAATTCATACACCAAGCCAATATTATTAGTTGCCTTTGCTTGCAAATCCTTATTGCCAATTTGCTGAGCAATTTCTAGGGATTGGTTATACAGGGCGATCGCCTTCTGATATTCCTCAAGCTCTGCATAAGCAACCCCTAAACGCCGCAAAGCATTACTTGTTCCAGCAAGGTCTTTACTCTGACGAAAAAGCTCCACTGCCCTCTCTAACGTCTTAACAGCCTCCCGAAATTGATTCTTATCAATTTGCTGATTGCCCAGTTCTAGCAATCGTTCTGACTCTGCTTTACTTTCTGGCTTTGTCTGCGCTACAAGCCCCGAATCTGAGATTGGCTCCACCGCCATTGCATCTAAAGCATCCTGTGACAGTGCAACCAAAGACACCAACAAAGGACAAACAATCATAGAAATAGCTGTCAGCGATAGTCTGTGGCGAGAGCGTAGATTCATAGCCATATTTCCGATCTGCGTGCTTACAATCTTATTTACCTATCAGGATACCGACCATATGCAGTTTTTACACCATTTAATATTTTCACCACAATCTGCGATTGCTAATGCTCAGCGCAAACCTCATAACCCATTGCCGATCGCAAAGAATGCTGACCAATAGTAGGGATGGGATAATGTCGAGGAACTTGGCACTGTTCCCACGATTCTAACGCCAGCGCGATCGCTGTCTGATCCCTTCTTGTCGCTATTTATCATTGCTATCTGCGCTCTGCGTAATGCTTCCACAATTGAGACATCACCTTTTTTTAGTTCTGCATAAAAAGCATCCATGAGGGCTTGAGTACCAGCATCATCGACTTTCCAGAGAGAGGCGATCGCAACTCTCGCTCCTGCGGCTTGCATTTGATAGCCTAAGCCGAGAATCTCGACACCTGATCCTAACTTGTCTCCTAGTCCCGACTGACAAGCGCTCAACACAACCAAATCCACATTGGTTAATACCCATTTGCGAATATCGGTGATTGTCGCTTTTTCGCCATCACCGAAGATAATGAAGGAATCTTTGGGGTCGCCAGTGGAGAGTTGTCCGTGAGTTGCAAGATGGAGAATGGTGTAGGAGTTGGAGTTACTGGTGGTTAATTCTTTGGTGAAAGCAGTTTCGATAAGGGTGGTGGTATTGGGAAAGCGATCGGCGATTTTTTTGACTTCCGTTAGAGTAGCGGGTAGTCCTGAGAAGCCTTGTTTATTGACGTTGCCAAAGGCTCCTGCAAAGATCTTGGGTGTGGCGATCGGCGGTTTATTAAACTTAGTTAGCGAGGCGGCAGTGATGTTATTAACTCGATATTTTTCGATGAGCCATTGTTTGCCATCGTAGAGAGCCGCAAGGGGAATATAGCGCAACTGTCCATCGGGGGCATAGATGATCGTATCGATTTTGAGTTCGGCTAGTTCGGTTTCAAAGGGTTTGATCAGCCATGTATAGATCTGCTGTGCAGGTTTTTTGACATCCTGTGAGCTTGCATCTCTGAGTCCTGCTAGAAAATCTGTAATTTCTTGATTGAGATTTTCGCGTTTGATGTTGATGGTGCGGCGAATTGGGGTGGTTTTGGCAGTAATCAGAATTAGTTCGAGGCGATCTTCGAGGATCAGGGGATAGAGGAGAACGGCGTTGGGATGTCGAGCAAGGATATCGGTACGGAGATTTTGAAAGTTGTTGGTAATATCGACGTTTTGTTGTCTTTCCTTGAGACGCAGTTCATCGACTAGGGTTTGGACAGGATCGCTGTCAAGAAAAGCGATGAATTGATTTTGTTGTTCTTGTTCGGATTTGACGAGTTTGTTCAGTCTTGCTTGTTCGGCGGCGGTGATGTTGTTGGTAAGTTTGCGCTTTTGTAGTTCGTCGAGTTCCAAGGCAAGGGCGATGAAGGTTTTTTCTTGAGTTCGCAGTTCTGTTCCTTGTTCGGTTTGGCTGCTGCGGGTGGGGGTGCGGAGGTATTCGTTGAGTTCTTCGACTTTGAGGAGGTCGAGGACTTGTTGGGTTTCGAGGATACGGTCTTGTTTGAGTAAAAGGTCGGCGAGGTTGCGATATGTATCTGCGACTTTATCTAGATATAATCGCTGTTCTTCCTGTCTTAGTTTCCTAATGTCTTGGCGAATTGACTCGGTAACGTTGACCGATCTTTTGTAATAGAGAATGGCAAGTTCTGGCTGATTCATTTTTGTTAATACATCAGCGATACCTCGGAGAGAATCCGCCTCGAACGATCTTTGATGGTCTCGGCTGCTTGCATTATTCTTTAAGGATTTCTGAAAATATTCAATTGCTTTGGTATAGTCGCCAAGCGCATAGTAATCTAGTCCCAAATAATAACTAGCACCATCTTGCTGATGGTACTCAAGGGCTTTGTTGTACTGTTTTAAATTGTAGTATGCATAACCTATCCCCCTAAATTCTATCTTAGGATCTTTGCCAATTTGTTTAGAGATGGCTAAGGATTGCTGATAAATTTCAATTGCTTTTTCAAACTGTTTTAGATAAATATACGAAGCTCCTATGCCAATTAGAGAATCTCTTTGATCAGAAAGATTCCCAAGTTGTTTAGAGATGCTTAAGGACTGTTGATAGTGGTCAAGGGCGTTTTGGTACTGCCCTAGATAGAAGGATGTTTCACCTTGAAATCGGAGCAAAATTGCCTCTCGTTTGCGATCCCCAATTTGTTTATAGATTGCCAAGGATTGTTTTTTATAATCAATTGCTTTGTCGTATTGCTCTAGAGAACCATAAATATCTCCAAGAGTGCCAAGTACACCTGCTTCGTCATGACGATTTTCGCTTTTCTTTATGATTGGCAAGGCTCTTTTTAAGTAAAGAATTGCTTTCTCATACTGTGAACTCAATTTATACTGCTCACCAAGTCTAGCAAGAATTGATGCTGCGGTGAGGGAGACATCAATTTGTTTAGAGACAACTAAAAATCGTCGTTCGTATTCATCGGCTTTAGTGCGGTTTTTGACAGAATAGTAAGCACTACTCAAAAGAACAAGAACATCACTTTCCATCTGAGGATTTTTACTTGTCTGTGCAATCTCTAAGCTTTGTAGATAGAACTCAATAGCCTTGTTATATTTACCAATGAGGTGGTAAGCAGCTCCTAGCGACACGAGTATGCTCATCTCACCCTGACGGTCTTTGATTTCCCTTAAGATTTCCAGATTTTGCAGTTGGAACTCAATTACTTTGTCATATTTGCCGAGGGAATGGTAAGCACGTACCAGATCTCCCAGTACATTTCCCTCACTTTTACGGTCTTTGGTTTCCCTCATGATTTCTAAGCGTTGCAGATGGAACTCGATCGCTTTGTCATATTTGCCGAGGGAATGGTAAGCACGCCCCAGATCTCTCAGCGCATTTCCCTCACTTTTACGATCTTTGATTTCCCTCATGATTTCTAAGCGTTGCAGATGGAACTCGATCGCTTTGTCATATTTGCCGAAGGAATGGTAAGCGTTTCCCAGATTCCCCAGAGACTGTCCCTCACCTTGTCGGTCTTTGATTTCCCGCGTGATCGTCAAGCTCTGCAGATGGAACTCGATTGCTTTGTCATATTTGCCGAGGGAATGATAAGCCCTTCCCAGATTTCCCAGCGCGTATCCCTCACCGAGATGGTCTTTGATTTCCCGTGCGATTCCAAGGCTTTGCAGATGAAACTCAATCGCTTTTTCATATTCATCGAGGTAATAGTAAGCACGTCCTGTTCCCCCTAATGCCCATAGTTCCCCTTGCCTAAATTTAATTTCGCGATAGATAATCAAGGCTTGTTGATATGACTGCAATGCGGCAACAAATTGGCTGATGTCAAGTTGCTTATTCCCTTGATTAATCAGTCGATCTGCTTCTGCTTTACGGTCTTGTGCTGTTTGTGCCTGAACCGTCATCAAAACCAAATCAGGCGGCGACACCACACCCACAACCCCAGTCAAAGCCACAAACATCAACGCATAAAACCGCGAAGCCTTAACAAAACCTTTGCGAGAATCTAGATTCATAGCCATATTCCTGATCTACGTACTGACAATCTTATCTACATCTCCAGATCTTGACCATATGCAGTTTTCAATAAAAATCCCTTAGGGGTATAGCATTACCACCACCATTTACACAAAACTCATACCGATCCTTACGCATCATCTGGATCGATACCCATAGAACATAAGCAATCGGTTAGGCGATTTGCACGTTGCCGATCCTGTTCAGCCATTTGTTCAGCCGCCATCAAGAGTTGAGGCGCAACGTGCCTCAACTCTTGATGGCGGATTGAATTAAAAATTGAGCCAATCAAAAATTTGGGTAACGGTCAAAGTTAAATCAACTCCACTRAGAACAGGTACAGATTGCYCCCCTTTAAACATCTGAATGCGRCGATCGCTAGATATGACAAAAATATTTTGTTCTTCAGGATCGAGCATCCATCCTAACTCTGTCCCATTTTCGAGGCAGTGCAATATATTGGCCAAAACCTTATTGGGACTTTGTCTAGGTGAAAGAATTTCAATTGTCCAATCAGGATAGGTCAAAAATTTATTGGCTATTTGTCCATCAGGGTCACGGGGAATGCGCTCCCAGCAAAATACGCAAACATCAGGAACAATTGATGCGTCGCCAAAGGTACAACGTAATTCTGGAAAAGCGATCGCTATCTTAGAAAGTTTAACTACTTGATTGATAATTGAGAGTGTAAAGTGAGATGTGTAAAGACTGGGAAGTATAGAACCCATTTGGTATCTTAGGAAGAGTAGAAAAAGGAGTCAAACATGGGATATAGCAGCAGCCTAAGCGATCAAGAGTGGGAGATTATAGAACCTCTGTTACCTAAAAAAAAGAAGACGAAACC
>NZ_NDHW01000217.1 GCF_002251945.1 Pseudanabaena sp. SR411 | reverse complement strand
TTTTACATCACTTACCTATTGGCAAAACATTAGGAGATATCACTAATCAGCTAGAGCAGTTTTTTGAATCCAGTCAATTTCTCTCAAAAATACAATTACGAAAAACACTGGATTTTATCTTTTCATTAATTCACTGATCTTATAGCGGGAAGGGAGTAAGAAGCTTTATCAATGCTTCTATGTTTGGGTAATAGAAATTTGATCATTTAAAAGTCTGGTCAAAAACTTCAGAACTTTAGACAACGCTAATGCGAGAATTCATCTTTGCTTTATCAGGTTTATGCTTAAGCTCCTTGCTAAAGCTTCCTAAGATGCCAAATGGGTTCTATAGCCAGTAACGATCTTATTTAACGTTGATGAGCATCCTTTTCTTTTTAGGACTACCTACAAATTTAATTATGTTTCTTCAGTGCCAAATCCACAAGCCGATCGCATAATTCTGTAAAAGGAATACCAGAGTACTCCCATAATTTTGGATACATACTTAACGATGTAAATCCGGGGAAAGTATTGATTTCATTAATTAAAACCGTTCCCGTCGCTTCTACATAGAAGAAATCGACTCTGGCTAAACCTGAACCTGCCACAGTTTGGAATGCTTTCACCGCCATTGACTGCACTGCTTGAGTTACGTTGTCAGGTAACTTGCTAGGAATAATCAGATCTGCCATCCCTGCCGTGTACTTGGTTTCGTAGTCGTAAAAATCACTTGTGAAAGTAATCTCACCGATCGCTGAAGCTTGGGGTTGCTCATTACCGAGAACAGCACATTCAATTTCACGGGCAGTCACACCTTGCTCAATGATAATGCGCGGATCGTAGCTGGTAGCGCTAGCGATCGCCTCTTGTAACTGTTGGCGATCGCGTACTTTGGAAATTCCTACTGATGAGCCAAGATTAGATGGTTTCACAAAGCAGGGATAACCAAGGGTAGCTTCAATATGTTCGCTCCATGCTTGTTCGTCCTGTTGCCATTGCCAACGATTTAAAGCTACATATTTGACCTGAGGCAAACCTGCATTCGCAAAAATCGCCTTCATCGCGATCTTATCCATTCCCACCGATGACGCAAGTACCCCATTACCGACATAGGGCTTATGCATCAATTGTAATAGCCCCTGCACCGTTCCATCTTCCCCATTTGGTCCATGCAAAACAGGGAACCAAAGATCAATTTGTTGAACTTCCGTTGGCAAGAAAAAAGCCGCATTAGTTAATAATTCTGAATCTTGTAAACCTTTGCCAGAGTCCAGAACCTGTTGCGATATATCTGGACTGCGCCATGTCCCATCGCGCTGAATGTAGAAGGGTTGAACCTTGTATCGAGAGTTTTGATTGAGAGCTGAGGCGATCGCTTTTGCCGATGTAATTGACACATCATGTTCGCCTGATTGTCCACCAAATAACAAACCGACATAAAGAGGGGATTTTGCTTTCAAATCTATCGATATACCTGTCATTAGTAAACACCCTCGTCAAATTGATCTCAAACTTTTAGTATTGAATACTTTACCTTAAAGTTCTGAAGTATAACTATGGTAAGTAATTTTAGAAATCAAAATAGGGTGGTGGCGGCTTTGCGCTACCACCCTATTTTGATAGATCACGCAAATTCACGAAAGTATCGTCACACTTTCGTGAATTACAAATCAAATCCAGTAAGGCTTTTAAAGCACAAAATGGCATAGCCATTTGTGTTTTGCTACTAATGCTAAAGCAATATCTAAGCTTGATCTGAGAGGCTCATTTCTTTGTATTGATCTATACAGAAACTTCTTTTCTACTCACCTTAAATACAAATTAGTTTTGTATACAGTATACATTTTAACTCTACAGGGCAATAATGCTTCATACCTTTCAGAAACAGTTAAATAGAATTCTCCTTATTGCCGTCTCAACAGCTTTGCTTGCTGCTTGTAATTCTGCGCCACCAACTGCAAGCACAACTTCTGGAGACAAGACTGCTGCTCCTACTACTGCGTCATCTCCCCAAGCTGGTAGTACGGACAAAAAGGAAAAACAAAAGATTCGTGTACAACTACCTTTTTTGAAACAAAGTCTTGATGCACCTCTGATTTGGGCGATCGAAAAGGGTTACTTTGCTGAAGAAGGGTTGGATGTCAGTTATGAACGCGGTTTTGGTAACGCTGACACGATCAGTAAACTCGGTACTGGCAAGTATGATATGGCTTTTAGCGATGTCTACAATGCGATGGAATTCAATGACAAGAATCCTAACGACAAGATTCTTGCGGTAGCCTTTTATCAAAACAAGGCTCCATTCTCCATTGTCACTTTCAAGGCAAATGGAATTAAAACTCCTGCGGAACTAGTTGGCAAAAAACTCGGTGCGCCCGCAGGTGATGGACCACGCAAGCTTTTTCCACTTTTTGCTAAAGAAGTAAAGATTGCTCCTGATTCAGTTACTTGGGACACCATGGAGCCGAAACTGCGTGAGACTTTCCTGTTACAGGGTAAGGTCGATGCAGTCAGTGGTTTCTATACTTCAGTTATTCCTTCCTTGATCAAGGGTGGGAAAACAATGGATGACATCCAAATCTTCTTCTATGATGAATATGGTTTGGATTTCTATGGTAATGGAATTTTGGTTAAGCAAGATTTCATGACCAAAAATCCTGAAGCAATTAAATCATTCCTCAAAGCTTATTTTCGTGGAATGCAAGAAGTTGTCAAAGATCCCAGTGCTGCACTTGATCTAGTTGTTTCTACGGATCAAAGCAAGCTGATGGATCGAGATGCGGAGAAACTTCGGCTGAAATTGGCGATCGAACGCATGTACGTGACTCCAGAAGTCGAAGCGGCTGGTTTTGGCGGAGCGGATATGAAGCGCTTAGAAAAGAGCATTGCTCAAACGGTTGAAGGTTTTAATCTGAAGCCTGCTACTGCGGCTGATCTATTCACAGATAAATTTCTACCTCCTAAAGAGCAACGGATGGTTCCTCCTGCTAGCGATCGCAAACCATTGCTTTAAACACAACCAAATAATTCAAAAAGATTGGCTGCACCAATCTTTTTGAATTATTTGGGGATGGATATACAAATTCCCCTACTCAATCAAATGGCACAACTAAAATGGTACAGCCTCTAACCTCTGCATCCACTGAAACCGATGTTCCTTCTATGCCCTTGCTAGAATTTGATCGCATTGGTTTGGAATATCCATTTGGCGAATCGATGCGTCGAATTATTCAGGAAGTATCGCTAAGCGTTCAGCCTGGAGAGTTTGTCACCTTTGTAGGTCCAAGTGGATGTGGCAAAACCTCGATTTTGAGAATGGTTTCAGGATTGAGTCCAACCAAAATTGGTGAGTTAAGATGTCACGGACAAGCTGTGACCAAGCCACTTAAAAATGTGGGTATCGCTTTCCAAAATCCTGTGTTGCTGCCTTGGCGACGCACAATTGATAATGTTTTATTGCCACTAGAAATAGTGTCTCCCTACAAGCGAGACTTTAAGGTTAATCATGCTCGTTATTTAGAGATGGCGCAAAAACTCCTGCAAGCAGTAGGTTTAAAGGATTTTCAGCAGCAATTCCCTTGGCAACTATCAGGCGGAATGCGTCAGCGAGCTTCTCTTTGTCGCTCCTTGATTCACCAGCCTGAGATTTTGCTATTAGATGAACCCTTTGGCGCACTAGATGCCTTTACCCGTGAAGAAATGTGGGTAATGCTGCAAACCCTCTGGATGGAGGCAAAGTGCGTGGGTATTCTGATTACTCACGATTTGCGTGAGGCAGTATTTCTATCCGATACAGTCTATGTGATGAGTCCTAGACCGAGTGAGATTGCCTTCAAGCTAAAGATTGATTTACCTCGTCCGCGAACCTTAGAGATGTGCCTCAGTGACGACTTCGCGCATCTCGCCGCTGAGTTGCGTCGCCATATTCATAAGAGCTAAACAAATAATCTGGCGAAGCCAGATTATTTGTTGTTACAAGTTTTTGCAGTTAGTAATGAGGAAAATATATGCAAGGAACTATTGAGAGTGCAAGGCGATCGCCTAAAAAGTTTGACTTTGATGCTTTTTTGAACACGAAATTGGCGACGGTTATTTTGCCAGCGATCGCTACAGTTTTACTATTTATCCTCTGGGAATTCGCCGTTTGGGCTTTAAAGATTCAACCTTTTAATTTACCTGCACCATCTGACATTCTTAAAGCAGCAATTAAGTTTGCTCCCCAGCTAATGGAAAACTCTTTACGTACAGTTTGGACAACTTTTGCGGGTTTTGCGATCGCTAGCTTAGTTGGGGTAGTTCTGGGTTTTCTGATTGGTTACTCCAAATTCATTTACTTAACTTTCTATCCATTGCTAGTTGCTTTTAATACAATTCCTAAATCTGCACTAGTACCACTGCTAGCAGTCTGGTTTGGGGCTAATGCCATTCCTGCGATCGTTACTGCTTTTTTACTGGCTTTCTTCCCGATCGCGGTTAACGTCGCTCTGGGATTAGAAACGATTGAGCCTGAAATGAAGGATGTTTTATACGCTTTGGGCGCATCTGATTTTGAGATTTTCCAAAAGGTGGGTTGGCCGCATACATTGCCCTATGTATTCGCCTCTCTCAAAATTGCTGTTTCTTTTTCCTTTATTGGCGCTGTAATTGCGGAATCAATCGCGTCTAATGCAGGTTTAGGTTATCTGATCGTCCAAGCAGCTTCTGACTTTAATGTACCTCTAGCTTTTGCAGCACTGATTGCGCTTGCAATTTTAGGTGTAATGCTCTATGCCTTATTCGTTGCCATAGAAAAGAAAGTCATTTACTGGGCAAGATAATCTTCTAGTAAATAAGCATAAAAAAAGCGGCGCAATGCGCCGCTTTTTTTATGCTTATTTAGGTTTTGGCAACCATGCCCAATGGCAGTAATTGGGGTGTAAGTGGTCTTTTGGCTCATGACTTTCGAGCGCATTTTCAGATATTTGGCGATCGCGATAATCGCTATACCTTTGTTGTTGTTGACTTTCACGAGAAGCTTTCATTTTTTTAGCCCACAAATTAACTTTTATATTTGTATTATAAACTACAAAAAGCTCAATGAAATAAAAAATATCACCAAATGATGACATTTTTTATTTCATCTTGGGATAGCCTCAGCCAGAATTAGTGGTGCGGAAGGGAGTATGTAGGCGATCAATATTTTGGGGATTTGTTAGCGATCAGCAAATGATAGGATCTCGAAATGCTCGATAACATCATTAATTACAAACCCAAACCCATAAAATTGCGCCACTGCGGGGCGCAATTTTATGGGTTTGGGTAATTATTCTGAACAGGTACTTAAGAGTAAATTTCCAGATTAATCATCATCAAAGATATATTTATCTAATACTTAGATTAATTATGACTATTGCAACTTCCAACTCTAGCCCCAAAATCGGACTAGCCTCGCGTTTAGTAAATGGTATTTTAGCGATCGCGCCTTTATTTAACATAGCTAAGCAACGCGCCCGTAACATGATGATCGAACGAGCCGAGTCGATGGGTGTAAACTGGCGACAAATTGCTGCTGATTTGCAAAAACAAAATCTTGATGCAGAATTAGATCAAGTTCAAAATCCAAATTTAAAATATCCCGAATATTACCTCAAGCCTTTCCATGCCTATGAAGAAGGCAATCTGGGCTGGTTGCCAGCAACCGAAGTGGAATCTGCCGCTTATGCCGTCCACTCTCGGATCTGGAAAGATGAAACCCCTCCAATTGAAGGTGATGCGAGGTTGCGCCAGAGCTATTTTGATATTGTCAAAGAAAAGATTCCCACTCAGCCTCAGGATATTCTCGATATCGGTTGCAGCGTGGGCATGAGTACTTTCGCGCTCCATAACTCTTATCCCCAAGCAAAAATTACGGGGTTAGATTTGTCGCCGTATTTTCTCGCGATCGCTAATTACAACACCCGCACCAAACATCCTGAATTAGCCAAAAATGGGCAAGTGAAATGGATTCATGCCACTGCCGAACAAACGGGATTACCTGATAATTCCTTCGATTTTGTTTCCTGTTTCCTGATATTTCATGAGTTACCTCAAGATGCAATACGCCAAATTTTGCGTGAGCTGCGCCGTGTTTTGCGTCCTAATGGTTACTTCACTCTCATGGATATGAATCCCTCTTCCGATATCTATGTGAAGATGCCTCCCTATATTTTGACTCTGCTCAAAAGTACGGAACCCTATCTTGATCAATACTTCTCCTTTGATCTAGCTTCCGAATTAGTCGCCGCAGGTTTTGAACCTCCTACTATTATTGCGAATACTCCGCGTCACCGTACTGTAATTGCTAAAGTAGCTGACAGCAATTAACAATCAAACGAACCACAAGAGATTCTTTAAAAGTGTTGCTAAGCAACACTTTTAAACCCACATTCCGATCTCCAAAGAAGATCAAAATAATTAGGGGTAGTTTTCAAAGGTTGCAAAAGCTGATAGAATGCAAGGAAAAAGCCCAAAAGCAAGAAAAACCCTTGCATCAATAAAAT